>JAWKLD010000001.1:67500-415000 GCA_041392855.1 Flavipsychrobacter sp. | reverse complement strand
GCAATTAACATCATTACCAAAGCGGGTAAGAATAATGGTCAGTTTGGAAAAATATATGCAGGATATGGCACCGACGACCGCTATGCAGCAGGTGGTAATGTAAATATCTTTAACGGAGATAGGCGTATATCTATCATAGGCATGTCAAACAATATCAACCAGCAGAACTTTAGCAATGAAGACCTACTAGGTGTTATGAGCGCCTCTAGCAGTCAAAGACGTGGTGGTGGAGGCAGACCTCCACGCAGACCTGGTAGCGGCACAGACGTTAGTGATTTTATGGTAGGCAGTCAAAATGGAATAACACAGAGCAATTCAATAGGGCTCAACTACTCGGACAACTGGGGCAAGAAAATAAAAGCCTCAGGAAGCTATTTTTACAACAGCACCAATAACGATAACCAAACCAATCTGAACCGTCAATACATTTTAAGTGACACCTCACTTATGTACAACGAAGAAAACATTGCTGAAAGTAAAAACCAGAATCACAGATTGAACTTACGAGTAGAGTATGACATAGATAGTAATAACTCCATCATTATATCGCCAAGAATAAGCTTACAAGACAATAAAGCCACATCCCTACTCGACGGATATAGTTTCTACACTAGCGACATAATAGATAGCAGAACAGATAATAATACCGGTGCCAATAATTTAGGGTATAACATATCCAATGACCTATTGTATAGACACAAATTCAAAAAACAAGGCAGGACTTTGTCTATCCTAGCAAGAACGCAAGTAAACAATAGCAATGGTGATGGCAATACATACTCTTTGAACACCTATAGCCGTAATGATAGTAGCTTAATAGACCAACGTTACGCTAAAACTGCCAAGAGCAACACCCTATCTGCACGCATCATGTATACTGAGCCTATATCAAAGGGCATACAACTGATGGCAAACTATAGCCCGAGTATCACAAACAATAATGCCGACAAGGAAACCAACAACAGGAGCATAGCAGAGCAAGCCTATAGCAATTTTGACACACTGCTTTCTAATAAATATAAAAGCACCTATACAACACATGAAGCCGGTGTAGGCTTAAGGTTTCAACACAACAGAAAACTAATGGGAATGATCGGTATAAACGGACAAATATCTGAACTAAAAGGAACACAAGAATTCCCTACCCTGTTTACTGTCAACCAATCGTTTACCAATGTACTACCGAGAGCTTTTATCAATTATCGTGCAGGCAAAGGGAAAAATGCCCGCTTGATGTATCATGCACATACTAATGCGCCTACTATTACTCAGCTACAGAATGTAGTAGATAACAGTAATCCATTGTTACTTACTACAGGCAATCCTGACTTAAAGCAAACCGTACAGCACAGAATAATGATGCATTACAATAGTGTAAACACTAAATCATCAAGTAGTTTCTTTGCATACCTTATGGCCAACTTTGCAGAAGATTATGTTGCCAACGCTACTTACATACCAACACGAGACACAATACTAAGTAATGGCACAATAGTAAACCAAGGCAGCCAGATATCACTACCGGTAAACCTTGACGGATATTTCAACGGTAAAGCCTTTATAACCTACGGGACGCCTGTAAGCCTGTTAAAAAGCAACCTTAACCTGAATGTCGGTTTCACCTACACCAAAACACCTGCACTTATAAACGACCAACTAAACCTATCTAACAACTACGAATTTAGCGGAGGACTTGTTGTAGGAAGTAATATTAGCGAACAGGTAGACTTCACCCTATCCTATACAGGCAACTACAACATAGCTAAGAACACACTACAGTCACAGAACGATTATACCTATTACAACCAAATAACCTCGTTAAAACTAAACTGGCTGACGTTAAAGGATAGACTGGTATTAAACACAAACATTAACCATAGTCTATACACAGGGATGACAGATGGCTTTAACCAGAGTTTCTTTTTATGGAATGCATATGTAGGTTACAAATTCCTTAAAGACCGCTCACTGGAAGCCAAGATAAGTGTATATGACCTACTTAATCAAAACACAAACGTTAGCAGAACAATTACCGACACTTATATTGAAGACAGTTATAGCAATGTATTGAACAGATACTTCATGCTAACAGTTACCTATACACTACGCAACTTTAAGATATAACTACAAATAAATAAGCCGCTACTAATTGTAGCGGCTTTATACATAGATAGTATTTTACTTTTATTTGCTCATCATCTTCTTAGCTTCGATACTAAGTGTAGCATGAGGTACAGCACGCAAACGAGCCTTCTCGATCAACTTACCTGTAACACGGCAAATACCGTAGGTCTTATTCTCGATACGAACCATTGCATTCTCCAAGTGATTGATGAATTGGATCTGACGACTAGCAAGCTGAGACAATTGCTCACGCTCCATAGCGCCACTACCATCTTCCATATTCATGTAGCGGTTTTCTGTATCTTCAGTACCTGCTTCATCCTTACGGGTGATCAAACCTTGTAAATATCCTAACTCTTTACGAGCTGCTGCTAATCTCTTATTGATGATTGCTTTGAATTCGTTTAATTCTTCGTCGCTGTAACGATACACTGGTCCTTTCTTTTCTATTGGTTCATCTAATATAGAGCGTGTAAAATCAGGTTGATAATTGATCATTGTTTTACTCGCCTTATCTTTTTTATCTGTTGCTTTATCCAACTTGCGGTGTGCAACAATTACTTGAGGTTTGTCTTCACGCACACGAGATCTTCTACCCACCTTTGGTTTTGGTGAAGGCTTTGGTGCATTCTTTTCCGCCTCTTTCTTTTCAATTGCCTTTATGGCTGCTGCTGTTTTCTTTTCAGCTGCCTTTTTTTGAGCGGCAGTAAGCTTTTTCTCATTCGCTTCTTTAGCTGCAGCTTTCTTTGGTGCAACTTCTTTTTTAACCTCAGCTTTCTTAACCGTTGCTTTTTTTGCTACCTTCTTAGGCGCTGCTTTCTTAGCTACGGCCTTTTTAGGAGCTGCCTTTTTAGCTGTTGCTTTTTTAGGAGCAGACTTTTTAGGAGCTGCTTTTTTAGTTGTGGATTTTTTCACTGTTCCCTTTGTCTTTTTAGATACCGTTTTTTTAACTGGCACCGCCTTCTTAGCTACTGTTTTCTTTTTAGCTGTTGCTTTGTTCACTACTGTTTTCTTTGCTACTTTCTTAGGAGCTGCTTTCTTCACAGTTTTTTTGGCAACAACTTTCTTTGCAGTAGCCTTCTTAGCTACTGCCTTCTTTGCTACTTTTTTAGGAGCTGCTTTCTTTACAGTTTTCTTCGTCGGTGTTGCCTTTTTATTAGAGACTGCCTTTTTAGCGGCAGTTTTCTTCACTACTTCTTTTTTGGCTGGTGATGCCTTTTTTGCCTTTTTAGGGGCCACAGTTTTCTTAGCAGGAGCTTTTTTAGCTGTTGCTTTTTTGTTTGTGACAGTTTTTTTAGCTGTTGCTTTCTTTTTTGTGGCCATAGCTTTCTTTTTTAGTTTTTAGATATTAACACTTTAAAGGATGTATCACCAACCTCAATATCAGTACCAGACTGAATTTGAGGTAATAATTCAATATTGTCTGCTAAAATTTCCGTGCAAATATAATCTTTGAAATTTATTATTGCAGATTTTAATAAGTCCTGTTCCTCAACCTGAACATTGATCCTATCTGTTAATTCTAAACCACTCTCCTTGCGAATACGCTGTATGCGGTTCACTAATTCCCTAGCATTACCTTCGTCTTCCAATTCTGGGGTCAAGGTGATATCCAGCGCTACGGTCAGTGCATCCTTATTGGCTACAGACCAGCCCGGTATATCCTCTGCGATGATTTCCACATCGTCCACACTTATATCAATAACCTCGCCATCTATTGTTAAAGCGTAGGTCTTTTCTTTTTCCAGTTTTGAAATATCCTCATCTACTAGCTGACCAATAGCTGCCGCCACCATCTTCATCTTCTTGCCCATGCGCGCACCTAGTGTCTTAAAGTTTGGCTTCACCTTCTTTTTGATAAACCCTTCAGTATCAATCAAGTACTCTAACTCCTTCACATTTACTTCATTCTTCACCAAGTCTTCTACCTGTTGTATCTGCTCTTGCATACGCTTGTCCAACACAGGAATCAAAACTTTGGTCAATGGCTGACGAACCTTGATATTCACCTTTTTACGTATACTTAATACTAAAGATGTAATATCCTGTGCCAGTTGCATACGCTCTTCCAAGTCTGTATCAACTGCGTCTGCATTCACTTTAGGATACACAGCTAAATGTACAGACTCTTCTTTATGGCGTTTGGTAATACCATTTAGGTTTTGGAACATCCAGTCAGCAAAGAATGGTGCTATCGGAGCCATCAATAAAGACATAGTCTCCAAGCACTCATAAAGTGTTTGGTAAGCTGCTATCTTATCTGCCTCGTACTCTCCTTTCCAGAAACGACGACGACACAAGCGCACATACCAATTACTTAACTGCTCATCTAGGAAATATTCCATAGCTCTACCTGCCTGTGTAGGCTCATAGTCATTAAAATAATCAGTCACCTTACCTACTAAAGTGTTCAGTTCTGATAATATCCAACGATCTATCTCAGGACGCTTGCTAACAGGTATATACTCTTCGCTAAAGTTGAAGCCGTCTACATTGGCATATAAAGCAAAGAACTGATACGTATTATATAATGTACCGAAGAACTTGCGCTGTACTTCTTGTATACCCGCAAGGTCAAACTTCATACTATCCCACGGGCTGGCATTGGTTATTAAATACCAACGGGTAGCATCAGCACTATATTTCTCAATAGTTTCAAAAGGGTCTATCACATTGCCTACACGCTTACTCATCTTGTTGCCCTTCTTGTCTAGTACCAGACCGTTAGAGACCACCGTTTTGTAAGCCACACTGTCAAACAACATCACACCCAATGCATGAAGTGTATAGAACCATCCACGTGTTTGGTCTACCCCTTCAGCTATAAAATCGGCAGGGAATTGACTGCCTTGAATATCTTTATTCTCAAACGGATAGTGCCATTGTGCATAAGGCATTGCCCCGCTGTCAAACCATACGTCTATCAAATCTGGCTCGCGGTACATAGACTGCTTGCCATCGTCTGTAGCCAATACCAGTTGGTCAACCACAGGTTTGTGTAGGTCTAGCTTTTCTACATCTTGGTCGTACACCGCAGCTTGGTTAAGGTTCAGCACCTTGTCGGCGTGTCTTAACTCCTTCATCAGCTCCTCGATACTACCTATGCATTTCACCTGCTCACCATCTTCGCTCACCCATACAGGTAGTGGCGTACCCCAGTAGCGCGAACGGCTAAGGTTCCAGTCTACCATATTCTCCAACCAGTTGCCAAAACGTCCGCTACCAGTAGCAGCAGGCTTCCAGTTGATGGTTTTGTTCAGCTCTATCATTCTATCCTTCACCGCTGTGGTTTTGATAAACCAAGCATCCAACGGATAGTAAACAATAGGCTTATCGGTACGCCAACAGTGTGGGTAGCTGTGCTCGTATTTCTCTACCTTGAAGGCTTGCCCTCTTAGTTTTAAGTCTACGGCTATGTCTACGTTTACGTCTACGTACTCGTCATCGTCTTTATAGTTCTTCACAAAGCGACCACTAAGGTTGCCCAAGCTGTCTACAAACTTTCCTTCTTTATCTACCAGTGTAAGAATACCAATACCTGCTTGCTGCCCTACCTTAAAGTCATCGGCACCAAAGGCTGGTGCTGTGTGTACGATACCTGTACCATCTTCGGTAGTCACAAAATCGCCCGATATAACACGGAATGGGTCGCCACCTGCTATCTCGGCAGTATTACCCTCGTAAGGCATTAGCTGCTCGTAGCGTGCATCCACTATATCCGCACCTTTAAACTCGGTAAGTATAGACCAAGGTAGTAGTTTGGTTTCGCTGGTATACCCTTCAAAGTCACCATCCTTACCTTCTTCTTTAAAGTATTTGCCCAACAACGCTTTTGCTATCACCACATTAGTAGGCTGGTGCGTGTAGGGGTTGAAGGTTTTTACCAATACATAATCGATCTTAGGCCCTACGGTAAGCCCACAGTTGCTTGGCAATGTCCACGGTGTGGTGGTCCATGCCATAAAGTACACCTCATCGCTACCTGCTGCATCAAAGAGCATTTGCGTTTTGGCATCCTTCACTGCTTTGAACATGGCTACTGCCGTAGTGTCTTTCACATCTTTATACGTACCCGGTTGGTTCAGCTCGTGCGAGCTAAGACCTGTACCCGCCGCGGGACTATAGGGTTGTATACTAACACTCTTGTATAAGTATCCCTTTTTGTGTAGCTCTTTTAATGCCCACCATAGGGTCTCGATGTATTTGTTGTCGAAGGTCACATATGGGTCGCTCATGTCTACCCAATAGCCCATCTTCTCCGTAATGCTCTCCCACTCGCTCTTATAACGCATTACTGCCTCACGGCATTTTTGGTTATAGTCCTCTACACTTATTTTCTTACCTATATCTTCTTTTGTGATGCCCAACTCCTTCTCTACACCCAACTCTACGGGAAGACCATGTGTATCCCACCCAGCCTTACGCTTCACCTGATAACCCTGCATGGTTTTGAACCTACAAACAAGATCCTTCAGCGTACGGGAAATAACGTGGTGTATGCCAGGCATACCATTAGCACTAGGCGGCCCTTCGTAGAAAACGAATTCTTGCTGCCCATCGCGCTGTTCCACACTTTTACGGAATGTATCTTGCTCCTTCCAGTTGGCTTGTGTTGCCTGCTCTATCGCAGGCATATCTAACTTGCTGTATTCCTTGTATTTATCCGACATAGACTATGCCCAAACTATAAAAATTAAGGCGCGAAGTTACCGAATTTTACTGAATTAAAAAAACGCTGAATATGTTATCCCTACAGGCATTTGAGGACAATAATCGACTACGGATAAAGGCTCCATTTTTAACTAACTGTAATTGTTCAGACCTTTGCTTTACAATATAGCAGTTATGGCAAAAGAACTTATAGCACATATAAAGCAATATATCTCCATAAACGATCAAGAAGCCGAATCGATCATACAGCACACCTCTATACAAGATGTACCTAAAAAAGAGATTCTTTTAAAAGAAGGGCAAATATGCACACACAGCTATTACGTAGCCAAAGGGTGTATAAGGATGTACTTTATAAATGAAAGGGGTGTAGAACAGGTCACACAGTTTGCAATAGAGGGATGGTGGCTAACAGACAATATGAGCCTACTAAAAAATGCACCTTCTGACTTCTGTATACAAGCTGTAGAAAACAGTACTGTAATAGCACTTTCAAAAGAAAACCAAGACATTCTATCCCTTCAGATACCGCTCTTAGAAAAATATATGCGTATTGTATTGCAGCATGCTTATGCAGCTGCTCAAATGAGAATTAAGTTTCTATACAGTATGTCAAAAGAGGAGCACTACAAAAGATTCCTAGCAGCCTACCCTGAATTTGCACAGCGTATACCGCAATATATGCTTGCCTCCTTTCTTGGTTTTACACCCGAATATTTAAGTGAGCTGCGTAAAAAGATCACTTAGCTTTTCATTTCTTAAACCAGTTTAAGTTTTTACCAGTATTCACAAAATAGCTTTGCTATCATACAAAAACCAATAGTATGATACAGCAAAGACTAGACATGCAACAAGTAACGCCGAATGCAGGAAAAGCTATTATGGCTCTTGAAGAATACTTAGGCACTACCAACTTAAAACCTTTACACAAGGAAATAATAAAACTACGTGCTTCTATCATTAACAAATGCGCTTACTGTATAGACATGCACACTAAAGACCTTAGAAAATTGGGAGAAACAGAACAAAGACTTTACCTCCTATCGGCATGGAAAGAGACAACAGTTTTCTCTGAAGAAGAACAGGCCATACTCGCTATAACAGACGAAATAACGGAACTACCACAACAAGGAGTAACAAACGAGACTTATACAAATGCACTCACTCTATTTGGTGCAGAATACCTTAGTCACATCATCATGGCTATTATCACTATCAATGCATGGAATAGGCTGGCTGTTGCTACAAACATGGGGCTACTTGTTATTGCCGAATAAGAAACGCTAGGCGTCTCAGGTATTTATCTCCTCAAAACAACCTTCATCACCAAACGATAAAGCATTCCCGCAACACCCCCTATAGTAGTAAGCATCGCCATCACTAAAAAGGACAATAAGATAAACTCTCCATATGTATGCCAATGGTTAGCATATGGAGGGTCACTATCTATGATATACAACGCCCCCGTAATAGCTACAGATAATAGATATAACAATACAATACCCTTAAGTGGCTTTTTCATCATGAACTAACAAACGTATCAAATAATAAATTATTGTATTGTTTATCTTCATAAATAGCTTGATAATATAAGTTACTAATTATATCACAATAGTTTATAACCCAACTTTATACACTTAATAGAGGTCTATACTTATACTTAAACCTTAAACTGCCCTTGTTATGAAAATTGCCCACTTATTATTTGGTCTATGTTTACTATCTATTTCCTCTTTCGCCCAAACCAATGTTAGAGGACTTATCAGCACCAACACAACTTTTACTAAAGCCAATAGCCCATACATTATTGATAGTGTCCTTACTGTTGACTCCGGCGTTGTTCTTACTATAGAACCAGGTGTGGAAGTACAATTTTTAGACGGAAAAAACCTTACCATAGAACTAAAAGGACAATTGCATGCTGTAGGGACGGCTCAAGACAGTATCAAATTCACGACCACGAGCTCTGTAAAAGGCAAAGAAAGATACACAGGCATTTACTTATATAGAAATGGCACACTGAGAAAACAATACCAGATAAAAATGAAATATTGCATCATAGAATGTGCGAGATATTTTATCGGAAACCCTACATATACTAACACCTCTGGAATACATGATTTTGAATACTGTACATTCAGAGACAATAAAGAAGTGTACCTAACTCCCAATACAACATCACCTATCCAAAAAGATAGCGCCTTCTTCAAGCATTGCAGTTTTTCTCACAATGCAAGTATTACTAACAATAATGCAAATAACTTCAACACCTATTTTACTAATTGCACATTTAAGCTAAATACAAATGGAGTAAAGGGCGGCCATATAGATAGCTGTATTTTTACCAACAACCAAGTAGTTGCGGCAGCTTCTGATGATATAAAAAACTCCCTCTTTAAGGACAACCATATTGCCTTACAGATAGACAGTGCAAAAGAGATTAGTATTATCAACAACGAGATCATTTACAACAACATCGGTATTGAGGCCAACTACTGGGTAAACGACACGACTAAAAACTTCTTTAAAAACACCACTCTTTGCCATAGCAACAATTACAACATCGACTACAAGTACAAACAAAATGCTATGCTATACAGCATGTGTTTTTGCGAAACGGACTCTCTGAAAATAAGAGCACTCATAAGAGATGGAAATAGTGTAAGTACTGTAGGGAATATATACTTTCACAATAGCAAACCTTGCAGTACTGCTATACCACCTACAATAATCACAAAAAACACAACCGCACAACAAAAGCTAACCCTCTACCCCAACCCCTCAAGTCAGCAAACAACACTTCGCTTCAACTATCAACAAGGACATACCTATAGTGTGGTAATAAAAAATATAACTGGCAAAACCATCAATTCAATAAGTAATATAAATACAGCCAAAGTAGCAATAAACAATAGCCTACTGCCTGCAGGTATATACCTACTGCAATTACAAGAAAACAATAGAGTATTAACTATTACAAAAATGGTAGTCAACTAAGTATTAAGTCCACACATAACATACAAATATCACCCATATATAAACACCCTCAGGTTTGCATTTATAAAAACCTTAATAGATATTTACAATAAGAGAGAGAAACTTGCTACATCATGAGGGATGCAAAAGGTACTGTTGTGTACCAAATTGAAGAAGATGGTTGTCTTAATGGGCTATATCGCAACGAAGATCAACCTCAAAAAACATACAATGAGATTGCCCGTCAAACTGAATGTACTGATGATACAGATGCATTAGTAGGCAGCTATATCGCTTCTTGGATAGATATAGACGACACCGTTAAAGTGGGCACACTGATTATTACCAAAGACAAGAAGGACTACGATCTAGTATGGTCTATTGACGACAAACCAGTATACAAAGGAAAAGGAAAACTGACAGGCGCAAACCAGCTTACAGCTAGCTTTGCAACAGCTAGATAATGCTAAGTAGCATTTAATACTTCCTTACCTTTGTGTGTTATGTCACAATTTTGGAACGAACGCTACAAGGAGAACGAAACGGTTTATGGTACCAAGCCCAACACTTTTTTTAAACAAGAGTTGGACAAGCTATCAGCAGGCAAACTATTGCTACCCGGCGAGGGTGAAGGGCGCAATGCTATATATGCAGCCAAACAAGGCTGGGAGGTAACTGCCTTTGACGGTAGCGATGTAGCTATAGAAAAAGCCTTGAAGCGTGCAGCAGACGAGAATCTATCATTCAACTACTTACATGCAGATACCAATGGCTTTGATGCAGAGGACAACAGTTTTGATGCTATAGCCCTTGTATACTTCCACCTGATGCCAGAAGATAGAGCCATGTTTCATTTCAATATTCTACGTTGGTTAAAACCTGGTGGCACATTGATACTCGAGGGTTTCAACCCCGACCAGTTGGGCAACACATCGGGAGGACCTAAAAATGCCGCCATGCTCTATGCGCTAGATATGCTATTGGACGACTTCTCTGCTTTCACACACATCGATATACATACCGATACTGTAGACTTGGACGAAGGTCCTTTTCACAAAGGGGAGGCAGAACTGATACGTATGGTAGCTACCAAGTAGTGATACTACGAGGCTATTTTATTATTTTAAAAGTATGGATATTACAGACATAAAACGAGTGCTGAATGGCTATACCCCTATTGCAGAGGAAGCTTGGACGGCATTGGAGTCTTTATTCAAACCTCATAGCCTTAAACGTAACGAGTACCTTTTCAGAGCAGGCGACCGACCACATAGTGGCAGTATGCTACTTCATGGTGTGCTTCGCGTTTTCTATACGCGCAATGATGGAGTGGAGTACAACAAAAACTTCTTTGTACCTGGTATGTCTCCTACTCCTATTACGTCACTCATCAGCAAGCAACCCTCTGCACTCAACTTTCAGGCATTGACCGATGCTGAAGTACTCCTCTTCAACTTCGATAAGTTTTTACAACTAACCAAAGAGCACCCCAGCCTCAACACCTTTTACCGTAGGCTACTGGAGCAACTATGGATGCACAAAGAGCGTCAGGAAATAATGATGGTAACCAATGATGCAACTACCAACTACAAAATATTCCAAGAGCAGTTTCCCAATCTAGAGCAGCAGATACCACAGTATCATATAGCATCGTACTTAGGCATCACCCCTATACAACTAAGCAGAATAAGAGCGGCATTAGCCAAAAATAGTTCTTAACCTATGTTAATGCACAGCCCCTAGCAGTACACCACCTTTGCAGTATCAACTAAAAGCAAAGGTTATGAAATCATTATTCCATCCAGCTATTTACTTAATAGCCACCATTACTTCACTGGGCATTATGCTAATTGTAGACTATCTGCTGGGTGCAGAGGCAGAGCACCTTAATGCATGGGTAGTACTCAACAAGGTGTTGGGCAATGCCACTACTGTAGGCGATAGCTTGGCTATACGCAAACTAGGACTTGCAGGAGCTACAGCACTTACGGTTATTGTCAATTTTGTTTTTGGCTTTCTACTAGCACACCTCATTTCTTTTATCATCAACATTATTCATAGACTATGAGGCAGTTATTTATTACAATAGCCTTTCTATTGTCTGGGCTTACACACAGTGTAGCGCAACAGTCGTTAAACAATAGCTGGCAAGTAGGCTTAGGGCTTGGAGAGTTGCCCATAGGTGGCAGCCTGAAACCAAGTATTACTTTAGGCTACCATTTCAACGAGCATCTTTATGTTGGTGTTATATACCAAACGGCTGATAAGATAAAACGCGACAAGAGTTCTTTCAACGTAAAGGCAAGCGAGTTATCACAACTTACACAAGCCAAAGAAGATGTGGCTCAACGGCTTTTGGTACAGTGTAGATATACACCTGTTAGGTATGCACCATACATTTCACTAGGTTTTGTATACAACGGTAGCGATGTGGAAACCATGAACTTTGCCCCTGCTAACAGAATAATAAATGGCAATACTTATAACGGAGACTTACAGATAACACAAACAAGAAAAGCAGGTAGTGGCTTAGCCATAGGCATTGGCTATCAATACAACTTCAACAATGGCCTGTCTATAAATGCAGAGTGGACACCAGCATGGTTTACCCCTATACCCACTCCCGAATATAGTTTTAGCGGCACGACTATCTTATCATCACAAGACAAACAATTCATTAAAGATAAAATGACTGATGGCTTTAAAAGCAGTGTCACCAACAGATACAAAGTATTTCACATAGGCGTTGCCTATCATTTTTAAAACGTAACTATTATGCAACTAAAGAACAACACAATACTAATAACAGGCGGAGCTTCGGGTATTGGCTTGGCTATGACTAAAAAGTTTGCCCGACTAGGTAATACCATTATCATTACAGGAAGAAACACCAACAAACTATCTGCGGTAAAAGCCATGCTGCCTGACGTACACACTATACCTTGCGATATTACCCAACAAGCAGATATAGACCACCTCGTACATACTATAGAACAACAGTTCCCAAAGCTGAATATACTCATCAACAATGCGGGCGTACAGTACAACTACGAACTAACCAACGAGCCTAACGCACTACAAAAAGTAGAGCATGAAATAAATACCAACTTGCTCGCTCCTATAAAACTCACAACACTACTATTACCATTATTAGAACAAAATGATAATGCTGCCATAGTAAATGTATCATCAGCACTGGGGCTAGTGCCTAAACAGTCTGCTCCTGTATATTGTGGCACAAAAGCAGGACTACACATTTTCACTAAGGCATTGCGATATCAGCTAACACATACCAAGCTATTTGAGATCATACCATCGCTCGTAGATACAGACATGACCAAGGGGCGAGGTAAAGGAAAAATAAGTGCTGAAGAATTGACGGATGAATTCATCACTGCATTCGAGAAAGATAAATACGAGATCAATATTGGCAAGGTAAAAATGCTACGACTTCTGGCACGAATAAGCCCAAAACTTGCAGATAATATCTTGAGTAAAGGATAAAGAATATCATTCATTTTTAAATAAAAAGGAGGTGTATGAACAACCTCCTTTTTATATCAAGTATTATTATAAATACAGACTATAACAAATCCTGAGCTTTTTCTTCTTGAGCCTTTGTTTTGGCTCTTTTTTCTTCATATTCTTTTTGCGACTTTTTAAAAGCCTTACTACTATAATCGCTTCTATAAATACGCAGCTCTATGAAAGGGGGTGCTGAAGAACTAATACCTCTGGCACCTACAGATACTTCAATACTCTTTTCGCCTAAATTCCAATAATATAAAGCACGATTAGTCATTCCCTTTGGCACTACCTGATCAAGCACCTGAAACTGTTTTGGTGCTCCATATTTTTTTGTCAATAAACTAACAATTCTAGTAACATCACCCATTATAGCCTCGCTACTATACCCATGACCATCTATATGGCGCACCTCGCTATACAAGGTCACTTCATAAAGGCTATCTATGTAATATTTAGTTTCAACACCATCAAAATGCCAAGCACCTAACTTCAACGCTGTTGATCTACCATCATTAATAGAGACGGTACAAGCCTCCTTAAACATAGCCACTTGCTCCTTTGCTTCCTCTGCACCTACCAAGAAGTCGATACCACCAATTGCTGTTTTTTCCCAAACTGCCACACTATCTAATGGATAACCTACTTCTTCTTTTATAGGTTCTGAAACTTTTTCTTCAGGTTCTGCCTCTCCACAAGAGGCCAATAAAAAAGAGGAAACAAGAACTATAAGTGTTAGTTTATTTTTCATGATGCATGTGTTTTGAATGTATAACAATACACGAATATAGCAATCTAACATTAATTCATAGCAAACAAATAAGCAAGAAGCACTAATTCAATACAGCTATTAAATGCGGCAGCGCATACCAACAAAATAATGTAATAAGTATAGCCGATACCATGTTCATCACAAAGCCTGTAGTGGTCATATCTTTTAGCTTCAACTCCCCACTAGCAAACACTATTGCATTAGGAGGCGTCCCCATAGGCATCATACTAGCACAGCTAGCACCAAGTGTCATGGCTATACCAAGTTGTATCGGATCTATCTTCAACGCAATAGCCAAGCTGGTAATAACAGGAGCAAAAACAATGACCTGCGCTACATTACTCATTACCTCACTTATGAATATAGAAATAATAGCTACTGAGAATACTAAGACAATGCCACCTGATGCAAATGTTGCCATCCACTCGCCTAGGCTTTGTATAATACCTACTTGCTCCAGCTGGTTGGCCAATGCTATACCACCACCAAACAAGATAAGGATACCCCAAGCCATCTTCTTGGTATCTTCCCACACTAATAACCTCTTCGTCTGTGCGTTGCCCGATGGTATAAGGAACATACTCACACCGCCCATTAGCGCTATTAAAGCATCATTCAGTTGTATTACATTCTGAGCCTTATTGATAAAACCTTTTGTTATCCATAATAGTGCTGTTGTTATAAAAACAACTAACACCCTACGCTCTACTTTAGATAGCTTGCCTAACTGCTTCAACTCTGAGTTGATCAACTGTTTTGCGGCTGCATCATCTTTTATACGGTTGGGATATAAGAATCTTGTGGTAACAATATATAGTATACCCAACAACAGTAAAGATATAGGCGCACACAATTTCATCCAGTCGGCAAACTGTATGGTCATACCCATCTTGTCTTGCAAGAAAGCCGTATAAGCTACGTTTGGTGGTGTACCTACTATAGTAGCTATACCACCAAAGTTGGCAGAATAAGCAATGACTAGCAATAACGAGACACTAAGGTGCTTGATATTCCCTGTAGTGGTGCTATGTTTTTCCATTACACTAATAACACTTAGGGCTATAGGGTACATCATCATAGTAGTAGCTGTATTGCTTATCCACATACTCATTAACCCCGATGCCAGTATAAACCCGAGTACTATTTTATTACCGCTAGTCCCTGTTAGTTTGATGATGGATAATGCACCACGTTTGTGCAGGTTCCATTTTTCTATAGCCAGTGCTATCATAAACCCACCCATAAAAAGGAAGATAATGGGGTTAGCATAAGAGGGGGCTAACTCCTTCATACCCGCTATACCAAACAAGGGAAATAGTATCAGCGGCAACAATGCTACTACAGGCATAGGCAATGCACCATTCACCCACCATGTAACCATAAGTGTAGCTATAGCCAGTGAGGTAGCAGCTTTTGCTTCAAGCCCAAAAGGGTTGGCAAAAAGCATAAATAAAAAGAAAACAATGCCTAAAAACAGCTTTACTCTATCTATATATTTAGCATACATATAAGAGTATGAAGATAAAAATTAGAATGACATATTTATTCTTTACACACTAAGATGAGCTTCATTCTTCAAAATCAGTATTGCTCACCTTATTACGGCTACCTGTCGTAGCTACAGTTTCATCTACTATTTCAAACTCAATATCATCAAACCATATCTGCCCCGTTCCATCTAACAACGCGCCATATGCCAGTTGCTTTGTGTTTTCATTTATGTCCAATACTATTTCATATTTATTCCAGTCTGTGGTGCCTACCACTCTCCTATCATACATATTGTCAAATGCGCTATGCCCCCTGCTACCATCATTTTTATCTACTCTCAACCAAAATCCAGCCCAACCTTTTACCTCTACAGATCTCATATAGCCAGTCATCCTTACTCGTCTACCCAAAAAGCTATCAGGCATACTTGTTTGCATTAGTGTACCAAAACCTGTAATTCTTTTTTTTATTGACTGTATCGTAGCAGCATTACCTCCTTGCCTACCGGCACTATCAGCCACACCCATAGCATATTTGCTAGGCACACTTCCTGCTTTATACCATCCTTTGGGTAATGGATACTTATCAATGTCTCCTTGCGCACAACCATTAGCGATAAATAGAAAAGAAAAAAGAAAGGCAAATAACAGAGATCTTTGCATAATATGAGGTTTATGTATATCTAAATATACTAACTATACATATAACTAATTTGATAATAGCAATGCTCCTGCATTTATATAGTCTTGATACATAGCATAGCTGGTGAAAAAAGGAGAAGGATCAAATGCTTCTTCTGTTTTTATATTTTCTGTACGGTGTATTCGCGATGCAGTTACACCTTTAAAACCCGCTTCATGAAACAACGCAACCCACTCGTCTGCTGATAACAAACTCAACTCGAAACCCAATGCTGCTGACCAACTATGCGTCCCGATGCTTTCTTTATAGAAATCTATTGCTATAGCTATCTTACCATCAGGCATCAACACTCTGCTCAACTCTTTCAAACCATCTATAGGTTGTTGCAAATAATATAACGCTTCGATAGACATAATATGTGAACAACTATTATCTGCCAGCATGTGTAACTCTTGCATGGGTGTATTATAAAACTGAGCTTCGGGCAAGTTTTGCTTAGCCGTTTCTATCATCTTATCGCTTAGGTCTACTCCTATCAAATGCTTGGCACCAATTGCCTTAGCTAGTGTCAATGCTCTACCATTACCACATCCTACATCCAGCAATGCTTCTATATCATCTCCTTTCCATAACTGTAGTATATGCTCTACCAAAACATCATGCCCGGCTGCCATACGCTCACCACGTTCAGCACCAGCCCAACTATTAAAAAGTTCCTTTACCTTATTAGCCATAGCCTGCAATTTACTATGCTTACAACAGAAAAGCCACTACTCAATAATAGTGGCCTTAGATAGTCATGGTGATAGGACTTTACAAGATCAACGCGTAGTACCATCCTCCCATTCTTTTTTCATTATGGCTTTAAACTCCAGGAAACCACAATCTGAATTGGGAGTAAATTGCTGTATATCGCCTTCTTCATCTAAGAAATCGAAGTATTCATAATGTTCCATATTCCCTTTTGCATAGGTATAACACTGTATAGTAATACATGTAGGACCACTCTCGTTAGGGTTACGCAGCTTGTGTGTTTGATTAAGCTCGGGAGATATCCAAGTCACTTGGTCTTTTCTAAAGTTGATATCCATAAATGGCACCTCATGATACTTGGATAACATTGGATAAAGACTCACATTAATTTCACCGCTTAATACTCGTATTATAGCATTGGCTCTTGCGTGGTTGTGTATTGGCGAATAACATCCCGGAGGCCATATTTCCATAACATAAGGTATGCCAGGCGAGTCTCCTTGATTCACACCCATAGTAATGCGCAAATAGTTTTCCTTTGGGTCACTGCCTGGTCCGAACTCGCCTTCCTTTTCCTTTAATGTTTTGTAGCACCACCCTTTAGGACTTTTGATACTTGCCTCCACGGCGTCAACAAAAAATGGGAAGTCTGGCGTATTGAGTTGAAAATTTTGCCCCCCAACGTTAGCATATAGTTGCTGACAAACAGCTGTCAGGTTTTCAGGAACAGTACAGTTATTTAAAGCGATATCATCCATAGCGATCATATTCCTATCTACAACAGCTAGTGGAGGGTCTATCACAACAGGGTCTCTCCAAACACGTAGTGGATGAATAACATTATGATCGATAACCACTTTCCTTACTTCGTTTAGCCAAGCATATTCGTCTTTCTTTTTACTACTCGTAGGTTGTTGTAAATGCTGCGATGCCAAAGCTGTGTTTAAACGTACTTCCCCTTTACCATATCGCAAATAACGGTTGTGATAATCGATGCTATACCAATAAACACAATCAGGGTCTTTATCGATGCCTAGCTCCGAACCTCCTCCATGAATACTCATATCCTCCCACTTACCAGATTTGCATTGAGAAAAAACAACCTTCTCAGCCGTGACAGTTATCTTAATAGCCTCAACACCATCGTCTGTTGGATTATTGATCGTCAAGTCAAATGGCGCTTGTTCTTTTAATTTAAAAGTGACAACCCCTTGCCCCTTTACATAAAGCCTTACAAAATCTTTGATCTTATCTTTTTTGTGGTTGATGTCTAAAAACTTAGGTGCACTTAAAAACACCTGCTCATGGTGTGACATAGTCTTAAATTGTTTTAATGGTGTAGAATAATAAATGAGGGCCTCTATAGCTTACCACAAAAATATAATTGACTTACAGTTGTTTATCCGGTAATAAAACAATCCTTCTAGGGGTATAAATACCCTTTGAAACAGCCGTAATAATTTTTTTACATCTCACAATTATTACATTAGCTTTGTTTTCTAAATTTTATATTAAATATGAACATCAAGAGAATGAGAACAAGAATAGCAACATTATTAACTGCAGTAGCTTTGCTTTTCACAACTAGTGCCGTAATGGCTCAAGGTGGAGCAGCTGACTATACTGATGATGATATAGAGCAGTTTGTAGCTATCAATAAAGAAACCCTACCATTACAAATGGACGCTCAAAAGAAGATGATGACAGCCGTACAAGAGTCAGGCATGGATATGAATAAATTCCAAAGCATGGCTATGGCAGCACAGCAAGGCGACCAAACTTTTGGTGGTGCTAGCGAAGAAGAGAAAACCGCTTTTATGGCTGTAGCTACTAAAGCCAACTCAATTCAACAAGAGCTGGGCATGGAAATGCAAAAAGCGGTTAGTGCTAGCGGTATGGATGCTATGAAGTTTCAGCAAATGGCGATGACCTATCAACAAAATGCAGATTTCCGTACTAAGATCGATGCAATGATGGGTATGGGTGAAGCTGATGCTTCTACCGACGAAGGCGATGAAGAAGGAGAATAATCAATAACAATCAGGTATTAAAAAAGCCACACTTAACAGTGTGGCTTTTTTGTAGCTATATCAAACAACAACCTAACTCTGTTTTTCTTTACTGCGCTTTACTACATCCTGCAATGTATCAATAGCTACCAGCAAAGCCTCCTGATAAGAGTTGCCTGTTTTTTTGACAATATGATCATTGCCCGGCACTTCCAGTCTTACATCACATAAATGATTGTTAGTACTACCTTGCCCTTTCTCCAACTTAACTCTAGCTCTTATTATCTTATCGTCCAGCTTATCTAATTTTTGCATTTTCTCCCTTACATACCCTTCCAGTTCTTCTCCTGCTGTAAAGTCTATTGACTGTATTATTACTTCCATATTCTTCTATTTTATTAGGTTACTCTATACCATCAAATATACACTAGAAACGCCTTATTACTACGTTTCATCAATCCAGTTTAACTATTCTTAAACACATAGCATTTTCAGTAAATCATATTTTGTACTTTCACCCCGTATGTGTTCTAGCAGCAAAAAGCCGAGTCTACTTCTTAGTATGGCAAAAATGAAATGTCCTAACTGTCGAAAAGGGGATTCATTTGTAAACAAAAGCGTTTTCCCTTTAAAGGAGTTGTCCTACATGGTAGACAGATGTGCTGTATGCAATATGAAAATGGTAACAGAAACCAATAATGGCCCTGGCATAAACTATGCTTTAACTGTTATTATCTTCTTCCTGAATATACTTTGGTATTGGCCTATTTTCGGACTGTCTTACAAAGACAATAGTTTCTATTACTACATGGCCTCAAGTACCTTAACAGTACTACTATTACAACCTTGGTCTATGCGCTATGCCAGAGTACTATACTTGTACTTACTTGTACCCTACGGTAGTAAGGGGAATGTAAAATAGAGCACTATCTCACAGGTTTCATTATGATATCCTTCATCATATCTTTCGCAGTTGCATCTACTATGTAAAGTACATTTATAGGAACTGCTAGATCTTTTTTATTGGCATATTGCACTACAGCCTTATCTCCTTCTATACGCTTTACCCAAACATAAGAGCCTGCTTTTATCAAGTCGCCTTCAGCTATTTGCATATTTCGCTGCACATAAGCAGGACTACACCCCTTTCCATACTCCGCCTTGGTTACTGAGCCTTTTACTAAAAGGGTTCTACCTTCTACGTCTGTAGCCATAAAAACCCCATCACCTGCATCGGCATATACCAAAATAGTATGCCCTGGCTTGTAGACCAGTTTTTCATTGACCTTATTGATCTCCTCTCTATTGATCTGACCTGTTTGGCTTGTGCCTAGATGTGCTATCAGATCATTAATACCCGGCTTTAAAATACCTACTGAAGCTCCTTTTTCTAACACATACCAATTAGGCAATAGCTCTTGACCATAGCCGTAGCTCGTGATAAATAATAAGGCTACTAGTAATAACTGTTTCATCTTTCCATTCATTTAAAACATACTAATTTAAGGAAACTTAACTACACTACTTTCGACTTTAACTTTCTGATAATAAGAAAGAGGCTTGAGACAAGCCTCTTTCAAACAATATCTATAAACAACTTTATGGGAATTGACCAATAACACCTCCCATAAGTCCTAATGTAAGAATCCAATAACCTGCATGTACTAAAATGTATTTAGCCCCTTTTCGCTCAAACAAACCTACAATACCTATAACTGGCGTAGCAAACAACAACCCATTGATCGTGCCATGCAACATACCATGTTTAAATGTTCTAAACGCAGTACCATACTTCTCTAATGTAGTTGTAAAGAAAAGATTTGCTTCAGACCCTTCTGTTAGCAGATCCGCTTCACCCATTAACATAGACTGAAATCCAAACTGATGTATTACTATCGGGTTTAGAATAATTGCTATCAAAAGGCTAAAAACATAAGTAAGACCAAATACTTTAGCCATATTTGCTTTTTTAAGCTCTTCTTCCGACAAGCCTGTAGATTTTAACCATACACTACCAAATACTTTCGGATTGTACCATATAGCACCTACTATAAGAGGGATCAATGCTGCTAGAGCAGTAACAAGAAAGTTGATGTTTACCATTATGCTTAGTTTTAGTTAATGTGAATATATAAAACATCCTACACATATATAAACCAATCAAATACTACAGAAGCCCGTTTGGAGGAATTATTCCTTATATCTTCTTTAGCTGAGATTTTGTCAAATCAGCGTGCTGAACATCCCCTGTATTAATAGTACTTACAGGTTCGAATAGCAACACCTGCACCTCTTCTTCTGCTATTGGCTTATGTTCAACACCTTTGGGAATAATAACCATTTCGCCTTCTCTTAACTCTAGGACCTTATCTCTTAATACTATTTTTAATTTTCCTTTTACAACAAGAAAAAGCTCGTCCTCTTTTTCATGACTGTGCCATACAAACTCACCTTTTAATTTAGCAAGCTTTACATGTTGACCATTAAGCTCACCTATAATGTGAGGGTCCCAGTATGTATCAAAAGAAGACAGCTTCTCTTCGAGGTTTATAACTCGAATATCCATTATAAATATTTTATACTTATAAAGTTAACTGCGTATTGTTGTAAAAGAAAAACTTAAATGGTATTATATAATACTCATCAGTAAATACAATGCGATAACAATGAAAAACAATATGTAGAACACATAATTAAGCCTATTGCTTTTCTTGTAATAACGTTTCAGCTTTTCATGAAATGTATTTCTTATTACCGATTTGCTGAAAGGGAACAGAGAAACAAGAAACAACTGAATATAATTGCGGTTTAAACCCGATGCTATAATAGCTGCAAATTTGAAATATGCATATAAAGCAAATAGAATAGCTAATAATATAGGAGTAAATTCTACAATATATTCTTTAAACATATAGTAACTTAGTAACTAGTAAGAGACGATAGAGTTTCCCTTTTTACACATAAAATGGAAAATTACCATTTTTTAATTTATTATCTGCAACATCTTAGCTGGAACACCTGCAAGTTTTATGCCATTTTCAGTAAAAGACTTGGTCACACAAGCATTTGCACCTACTGTTATACCATCTCCCATTTTTAATCCTCCCATTATTGTTGCATTTGCTCCTAGTATACAATCATCCCCTATAACAAAGTCACCCCAATTAGTCTTTTTATTAATACCTATCGTATTACCACCTGTAAGCGTCAAATTCTTTCCGGCTATTACCTTACCTGAAATAACTACACCAATAGATGGATGCAACACCGCTAACCCTCCTGCAATATCTGCCTGATAATGTATATCGATATTACTATACGACTGGAACAGGTATTCTAAAGGAATGAATAGTATCCTGATACCCTTATATAGCTTCCCAAAGGTGAGAAACATTCCTCGCTCAAAACGGTACCAAAATATGCCAACTATAGCAGGTGAAAAAAATACAAACAGCCATAAAAGCCACCTTTTGCCCACACGGCGTTTACAGTCTCTATAAAAAAAACCTATCTGCTGAAACATTTATAGTTCTTTGTGAGATTTGGAGTCGTTTACCTTTCGTAAAGGTATAATTAAATACACAACATCATATCACAATACGTATATTTAGCAGATGCAAGCTGATGTTATTGTCATATTGGGCTACCCTGTAAAAAGCACGGACACCCTTAATGATGTTTTGCTTTCTCGACTAGATAAAGGCATAGACCTTTTCCGATATGGATTTGCCCGAAAAATAATCGTGTCTGGTGCAGCCGTACACAACAATATAGTCGAAGCTGAAGTAATGGCTGCATATTGTATTAAAAACGAGATACCTCCGGAATCCCTTATCCTTGAGCGCAAAGCCAGAAACACTTATGAAAATGCGCTATATAGTGTGAGACTCATGAAACAGCTCAACTATAACAGTGCTATAGTGGTCACTTCTAGCTTTCATAAGCAAAGAGCCGACTATCTATTTTCTCGTTTTATTGCCCATTATAGCGTTGAAGGTGCACCTTTCCCTAAAAGTTTTACTTTCCTCCGCAAGACGCTTTTTTTAGTCAGAGAAAAACTAATGATGCTTTGGTATATTTTTATGGGTAACGAATGGCTGTACAACCACACAACAAAGCAATTAAAAAGTAGACGCACAAAACTTTAAACTATACTAGCAGTAGCTTTATACACTTGTATGGAGAAAGAGGAGATCATAGAACAATTACGAAAGTTCAGGTGGATAGACAAGTACCATAACTTTAGAGACCTACTACCTACTATTGAACAGTCCAGCGACGACGACAAAGACATTATCAATAATATTGTAGAAGATTGCTGCACAGAGCTTATCCGTATTTATAATACTAGTAAAAGAAAACCAACTAAAGCCCTACTTGGCAAAACCATACTGCAATACATGGACGATATCTCCTATACAAAAGTAGATGAGCTGAATAAAGATTTTGGCTACGAACTCTGCTGGTATATTGCTGAAAAAGTAGGTGTAGACCTGCGCAAACAATCAACAACAAAAGTTTATGGTTACTGGAGCATTGTTGAAAACAATTTGAAAACAGTAACTAAAAGAGGCAAACGCAAAAAGGGCGAAAAATAGCTCTATGCATTTCCTCTAGCCACATCGGCCTTACCCATATATACTGTTTGAGTAGGATATGCAAAACCTATACCTTCTTCATTAAATGCCTTGAACACTTTAGTATATATTTCCTGCTGCTTATCCATATACACATCATAATCGTTGGCATTAACATAATATACTGACTCAAAGTCTAAACTAAAAGCACCATAGTTGGAAAAGTGAGATCTGGCAAAGTCTACATCCTCAACATCATCAATTATTTTCTTTAAGATTGAAGGTATCTTTTCTACTTGCTCTTGTGTGGTTTCGTATAGCACACCAACAGTAAAAACTACCCTTCTTTTTTCCAACTTCTTATAGTTGTGTAATCTAGCATTGGTAAGATCGGTATTAGAACATATCAACAAATCTCCCTTCAATGTCCTGATACGTGTCGTTTTTATACCTATATACTCTACTGTACCCGATTTATCATCTACTATTACAAAATCACCTATCTCAAAAGGACGATCAAAGAAAATGACAAAATAGCTAAACAGATCTCCTAGTATAGTTTGTGCAGCCAGTGCAATAGCAATACCACCTATACCTAAACCTGTAATAATGGTTGTAACATCATGCCCTAAATTATCTAACAAAAATACAAAACCAAGAAACCAAACAACAGCGTTGATGATAACAAGCATACCCCTTGCTTGTTTCTTCTTCACTTCACTATCATCGTAGTTATCCAGCGATTTATAAACAAAATATTTAATAATGGAGGTAACAATACGTAAAGCATAAAACGTAAATACAAACATCAATGCTATTTTGATAGCATTATGTACCTTATCAGAGAACTCTAAATATGTAAATGCCAAATACCCGCAACCTACATATACAGCGGGAACTATAGATCTATTTAAGACCTCCACTAAAAAGTCATCAAAAGTAGTCTCTGTTTTCTCTGACAACTTTTTTAAATAGCTAACGACAATATTTTTAAGAACACGCACCAGTATATACGCCACCAAGAAAAGACCAACTGCCGAAAGCCATGTTTTCACCGTATTACCAAGAAAAACTTGGTTCAAAAAATCAGTCATAAAAAGGTTGTTTATCTATATCAGTGAGCAAAAGTACTAGAAAAAAGATGGAGGTTAGATTAACTCCCTTTTACAATTTTCAAATCGTAAAAATCTTTACGTCTATCTTTCAAGTTCCTAACGCTACCATAGCTATGCAACTCGTCTAGCAACTGCAAATTCACATCGGCTATTAAGATCATTTCTGTATTAGGCGTTGCTTCACTCTTTACACCATTTGCTGGGAAAGCAAAATCGCAAGGCGTAAATACCGCTGATTGAGAATATTGGATGTCCATATTTTCTACTTTAGGTAGGTTGCCCACACTACCTGTAATAGCAACAAAACATTCATTCTCTATAGCTCTTGCTTGTGCACAACAGCGCACACGCATGTAGGCGTTTTGTGTATCTGTAAGAAAAGGAACAAATAATATTTGCATTCCCTGCTCTGCTAATAATCTTCCTAATTCAGGAAATTCCACATCATAACATATAAGCACACCTATTGTACCAGCATCAGTATCATATACTCTCAAAAAGTCGCCACCTTGCATTCCCCAATACTTTGCTTCATCAGGTGTTATGTGCAGCTTTTCATATTGTTCTACGTTGCCATTTCTATGACATAGGTAGCCTACATTTTTCATAACATCCCCTTCCATGCTAGGCATACTACCAGTGATGATATTTACATTGTAGGTAATGGCCAATTCTTTAAACTTATCCTTGATCTCCGGCGTGTATTGAGACAGTGCTCTCATAGCCTCGGCCTCCCCCATCTGATTGAACTCTGCTAACAATGGTCCATTAAACAACTCAGGCATCAGAGCAAAATCGCTATTGTAAGACGCTATGGAATCAATAAAATATTCCAGCTGCTCAAACATTTCTTGCAAGGAATGATATGGTCTCATCTGCCATTGTATCAACCCTAACCTCACATAGGTTTTTGCATTAAATTGATTTCTTGTTTTTGGGGTATGGTAAACGTTATCCCATTGCAATAAGGTTGCATATTCCAGGCTCTCGTCATCCCCTTGCATGTAGTTCTTAATAACTTTTTTTACATGAAAGTCATTAGACAACTGGAAAGTAAGTACAGGATCAAATATTTCTTTGTTCTTAACTTTCTGAATATACTCCTTGGGAGTCAGTTCTCCTGCATAGGTATGATAATGAGGTATGCGACCGCCAAACACAATTGCTTTAAGGTTCAATTGTTCACACAATTCTTTCCTTGCATCATACATTCGTCTACCCAACCTCAGTCCTCTATAGTCAGGATGTATAAATATCTCGATACCATAAAGCACATCCCCTTTCATATCATGTGTGCTGAATGTATAATTACCTGTTATACCTTTATAATTATGATTATCTCCAAATTTGTCATACTTAATCACTAATGACAAGGCACACCCTACCACTTTACCATCCACTTTCACTACAATTTGCCCTTCTGGAAAACGCTTGATAAGTCGTTCTATGGCAGCCAAACTCCAATAAGCACCATCCCAGTTCTTATAGGCTGCTTTCATAGCTGCCAGTAGTCCCTCATAATCTTTAACCGTTAAGAGCCCCAGCTCTATTTGCTTTATCATCTTACTCATAGTATATGCTGCAATATTAAGTTGTACTTACAAACTGTTATTTATTTACGGCAAGTTCAGCTAAAAATAAATACCCAACAACCCGTATTTATAATTACCAAGATACAGGTAAAAAGTCAAGCACGTAGTACCACTACCTTTACAATTAAAGAATATACTTATGAAAAAGAACATATTGTTTGCTACCATTTTAATGATGACTGTAGCCATTTTTGCATGCAACAAGAAAAGCAACACGACTACCCCTGCAACTCCAACAACCACCGCCTGCAATGGGATGAACCTATGCTTTGACCTTGATGGCACAAACGAAAGCCACAACGCTACATGGAAGGTATTAACCAATAGAAATAGAATATACTGGGAAGAAGGCTCAGGTAATACCTATAAAAATATAGAACTAGACGTTTATGGTACTACAACAGGTGTATATAATATTACGGCCAACCCAAAAGCAGGGGAAGCTGGTTTTCAATATTTTATCACCAACGGCAATAAAAATATACAAGGACAATCTGGGACTGTAGAAGTTACTGCAATTAATGGGACCCAAATAACTGGTAAATTTACTATTACAGCGTCTGACGGAACCAAAACCTATCAAATAACCAATGGACAATTTGTCAACGTCCCACAATAACTAACTATTATAATAACCTCAATTGATAAGCTGCCAAAAAACTGGCAGCTTTTTTGTTAATTATTGAGTATGGAGATAAAAAACTAATATTGTTGCTCCAAAATAGTACCACTTGGTAATAACCTACTGAATGAAAGAACAGATAAAACAGCTGATAAAGAAACTCCCGATTGCTTTTACTAAAAATCAGCAATACGATAAGCAGACTAACAAAGTGATCAAGAAAGTATGCTCTTTCAACAGCTGTTGCATTGATGTAGGAGCTCATAAAGGAGAAGTATTGGACACCATGCTTCAATATGCTCCTAATGGTACACATCATGCCTTTGAGCCCATACCAGACATGTATAAGAACCTTGTAGAGAAGTATGCCTATCTAAAAAACTGTAACATACACGGACTCGCGCTAAGTAATACCACCGGTGAAACTTCTTTTAATTATGTAATATCCAACCCCTCTTATAGTGGCCTGAAAAAGAGGAAGTATGACAGGCCTAATGAAAAAGACACCATCATTACCGTAAAGACCGAACTACTGGACAATATCATACCAGAAACGTACAACCCTACTCTTATAAAGATCGATGTAGAAGGAGGAGAATTGCAAGTGCTTGAAGGCGCTGCAAAAACCATAAAAAGGGCGAAACCTACTATTATTTTTGAGCATGGGCTTGGCGCATCTGACTATTATGGTTCTACTCCTGACAAATTATTTTCATTACTCCGCAGCTATGGTTTACGAATTTCAACCATGAAACGCTGGCTAGACTACAGACCTTGCCTTACAGAAGAGGAATTTGTAAGCCTATACAAGAACAATGAAGAATATTACTTCATAGCATATCCTTAACTTGCGTCAATAAAAACGTTTATATAAATTAGTAGAAACAAACGGGACAGCAAACATGGTAAAAAGCTCTATTGGCGAACTAAAACTATCCCCCTTAAAAGAGGAAGGTAAATTCGTATTTTATAATGATGTCATTAAGATTAATGGCAAAACAGCCAAAGACGATAAGCTTAAAGTATATGTTACTTCCTATAGACAGGAAGGTGAAAAATACCTATTAAATATTGCTGATGTGTCTAAAGCAATAATTCATGTACGTGGTCAACAGCATGTACACGAAAACCTTGTTGGCTATAGCTCTTTAGACGTCCTGTACGATCATGTTACAGGTTTATACAAGGAACATTTTTACTTTGGTGATAAGCAATAGCTTTTTATTTATGTCTTCTTTTCATCTTTAGGTCTTCTTCTCTATTAAAGTGTTGACCTTTCAACCAGCCGAAAACCAATAAGGCTGCCATACCGCTTGCTAAAAAGCCTACCAAAAACCAAAGCATGTTGTCAATTGTAATTGAGTCTTCCATAAGAATATGAACTTTTGGTACTATTCGAAAATAACGTATTCACTAACCACTGAAGAGATATTAAATCCACACATGTTAGTAATTTTCCTATATTGAATGTTTTTATTTTGTATTTTATAGTAATAACAAGCACTTTATGAGTAGACGCACTTTTTTACCACTTCTTCCAGCTCTATTCACCCTCCTCTTCATACACTCCTACTCCATAAATGCTCAAGATACTATCAGGCTGTACTACCATTTAGATGACCCTAAACTCAACACAGTTAGCACCCATCAGTTAGATTCACTGGTATATCACCGGATAATAGAAGACGGAAAAAAAATAATCATAGTTGGATATGCTGATTACTTAGGCAGCAGCAGTTACAATGCTCTTTTATCTAAAAAAAGAGCAAATAGTGTAAAACAACATCTGCTGAACATTGGTCTGAATACTAAAAACATAGTACTCTGCGAAGGGAAAGGAGAAATACCCAGAGACAATGAAGTACCTGAAGGTTTTGCACCTGACAGAAGAGTAGACGTTGTTTTAAATAGTGAAAAAGCCCAACCTATTGTAGTAAAAAAAGCGTCTATTAAACCTGTTGACATAAAACCATCTACCGAAAACACTATCAAAGACCAGCTTAAGGATGTAGCCGTAGGAGAAACCTTTGTATTGAAGAACATCTACTTTTACGCAGGAAGACATACGGTAAGGGAATCTTCTTTAGAAGAATTAGGCTTACTCTATGAAGCTTTGGAAGCCAACCCTAATATACATGTACAAATAGAAGGACATGTATGCTGTATAAGACCTACAGCACCTGATGCACTTGATGAAGGCACATTTGAATTAGCACTATCAGTAAATAGAGCTAAGGCTATATATCATTACTTAATAGCGGAAGGCATAGAAAAAGAACGTTTGAAGTATGTTGGTTTTGGGAAAAGAAGACCTGCTGTGGCTGAAGAAAAAACACCTGAGGATGCGAATAAAAACAGACGGGTCGAAATAAGAGTTTTAAAGAAATAAACATAATATACAATGAGATCATTTTTGCCCTTGATTATAGCAATTGTCCTATTTTCTAATATTGCTACTGCTACTAAAAGAGAAGTCCTATTCATAGGTAATAGCTATACTGCTGGCATGACACAAGTGCTGCAACAATTGGCACAAAACTTAGGAGACACTTTAGTTGTAACAGAAATAGCACCGGGAGGGTTTACCTTTCAAGGGCATAGCACCGACCCTACTACGCTAAATGCTATTAAACAAGCCAAATGGGACGTAGTTGTATTACAAGAGCAAAGCCAAAGACCCTCTTTTTCTCCCACACAAGTTGCCAGCGATGTTTACCCATATGCCAAAACACTGGAAGGACTTATAAAGCAAAACCATGCCTGCACTGAAACCATGTTTTACATGACATGGGGTAGAAAGAATGGGGATGCCGCCAACTGTCAATTCTACCCGCCAATATGCACCTATGCTGGCATGCAACAACGTTTGCGTGAAAGCTATATGGAAATGGCGAAAGACAACAATGCCGTTGTAGCACCTGTTGGCGCTACGTGGAAGGTACTAAGAGATAGTGCTTCTAGCATTGATTTATACCAGCCAGACGAATCTCACCCAAGCACAGCAGGCACTTACCTTACAGCCTGTGTATTTTATGCTTCTATATTTCATAAAACACCAATCGGCAGTACTTATTATGGAGGACTTAATGCAACTGATGCTCAAAAAATACAATACTATACACAAAAGGTTACGCTAGACAGCTTAAGCCAGTGGCAACAATATGGAGATTATACTCGTGCCAACTTCACTCACACAGTTGGCGTAAACAATACTGTTACCTTTCAAAACACTTCCCTTAAAGCAACAAATAACACATGGGCATTTGGAGATGGCAACACTAGCACACAAGTAAGCCCTACACATATGTATGCAACCAAAGCCAAGTTTTCTGTTACACTTACTGCGTCCAACAGTTGTTTCAGCGAACGTAAAACAGACACCGTCGACTTGGGTACGGTAGGCATAAATACAATAGCCAATAACAATGATGCTTTTCAATTCATCAACCTTAGGTCAGGACTGATACAAATAAAAACTTCAAATCAAATTGGCAGTCTACTATCTATTTTTACAATTGATGGCAGAAAAGTAATGGAAAGAACGATAGACCAAAAAGAGCAAGCGATACAACTAGAGCCAAGCATATATCTCTACAGAATATCACAAAATGGACAACTATTGCAACAAGGAAAGGTATCTAGCTTATAAATTTTACGACAGAAGTAAGGTTTAATACTTAAACTTTACTTCTGTTGCTCCAAAGCCGTATTTACTATGCCACTCATTGGCATAGCTAAATATTTCAGGTATACCAGCTAATACTTTATGCACTTCTTCTCTTAGCCGCCCTTTACCTATTCCGTGTATAACCACCATATATTCTTGATGATTATTGATCGCCAACCTAAGATATCTTTCTAGCTCAGTTATTTGTACATCAATTATTTCTGAGTTGGTAAGACTTGTATAACCAGGCAATAACTGTTCTATATGTAGATCCAACTCGTATTTTGGTTCTTCTTTTGCAAGCACCTTAGTGGTTATCTGAGCTTTTACTTGTTTCCTTTCTTGCAACTGAAACCTTTCTTTACTAAAAGCCTTAAAATCTTCGAAAAGCAGGTAACTGAACGAAGGCTTATTATTAGCCAAAGCGTCTTGTATATGTAGGAATAGTTTTTGAGGTTTTATTTTCAATACACCTTCTTCAGGCTGCATGTCGGGTTCTTCTAGGTTATCTACCTGCCATACAAAACGAGGACTATCATTCATATCATCAAAAGGAATAGCATGCAAATACACATGCCCGAAGGCTTGTAACTTACCTTCGTGTTTAAATTCTGTTGCTCCTGCAAAATTCAAGGAATATTGATATTGTATTTCATAGGGAAGTTCATTGAGCAGGTGCACTTTCAAACTATCAACAACATCTTCCATCTCTTCGATCTTAAACTCAGGGAAGAAAGATAAATATACCCCTCTTGCTAGTCGTGGTCTTTTTTGCTGCTGTTTTTCTACAGGCAATTGTTCTAGAGAAGCTCCTTTAGTCGTTTTCTTTTTCTTATCTGTAAACCACTTTAGGTATGGATGATCAATATCATCCAGATAGACAGGAAAAGTTGTTTTCCCAACTTTCACTTCAGCCATATCTTTGCCTATAAAAGACAGGATATACCCCTCCTCTTCTGTTTCTTTTACCAGTATTTTATCACCTATAGAAAACTTCATTATCCTTCTATTTGTGTCTTCAAGAATGCCACCATCTTATTCACCGCCCCACCTCTGTGGCTAATGCTATTCTTCACTTCGGGAGGCAACACACCAAAGCTTTTATCATAACCGTTGGGTACAAACAACGGGTCGTAACCAAACCCACCATCGCCCATAGGCTCTTCTAAAACTCTGCCATGGCAATACCCTTCAAAATAATGAGTCTCCCCATTCCATATCAAACAAATAACTGCTTTATAATAAGCACTCCTATCTTCAACACCTTTCAGTGCTTCTATCAGCTTTCTATTATTAGCCTCATTACTTCTTGGCTCTCCTCCATACATAGCACTATGCACACCGGGAGCACCATTTAATGCATTCACACAGATGCCACTATCATCGGCGAAAACAGATTTTCCGCAGTAGTCGCTTATCGTCTTAGCTTTAGTATATGCATTTTCGTTAAACGTATCAAAGGGCTCTTCTATCTCATCTGTAAAACCAATATCTGCCAAAGACAACAGCTTTATTCCATTTACCATTTCCTTTATCTCTTTTATCTTCCCTTTATTGTTAGAGGCTATTACCAATTCTTGCATACTATATTTATTTCAATCACGAATATACAACACAAAAAAGCCACCTTTTCAGGTGGCTTTTCTTTTTATAAAAGTAGTGTTACCACCCTTTATGTTTAAACTGATCGCTCACCACCAACTCTTTGCTACCTGGTGTATAAGTATAAAAACCTTCTCCCGCTTTTACACCTAGCTTACCAGCCTCTACCATATTTACCAACAAAGTAGATGGTGCATATTTAGGATTACCGTAACCATCATGCAATACATTCAATATGCTAAGACAAGTATCCAAACCAATAAAATCAGCTAGTTGTAACGGCCCCATAGGGTGCGCCATACCCAACTTCATAACAGTATCTATCTCTTCTACACCAGCAACACCTTCCTGCAAACTAAGAATAGCCTCATTGATCATTGGCATTAAAATACGATTGGCTATAAACCCGGGATAGTCGTTTACCACACATGGTACCTTACCTATGAATTTAGATAGCTCATACACAGTATTGGTCACTTCTTTATCAGTAGCATAGCCATTAATGATCTCTACCAACTTCATAACTGGCACAGGATTCATAAAGTGCATGCCGATCACCTTTTCAGGACGGCTGGTCTTAGCCGCTATTTTGGTGATAGAAATAGATGAAGTGTTTGTAGCCAATATTGCACTAGCAGGACTATGCTTATCCAGGTCTTCAAATATCTTCAACTTAAGATTTACATTTTCCGTAGCAGCTTCAACAACAAGATCAGCAGCTTTAACAGCCTCTGCCATATCAGTAAAAGTAGCAATACGACCTAGTGCAGCTGTTTTATCTTCTTCCGACAATTTACCTTTTGCTACTTGGCGATCCATATTCTTACCAATAGTAACCATTGCCTTATCAAGTGCAGCCTGGTTGATATCCATCATATGGACATTAAATCCACTCTGTGCAAAAACATGGCAAATACCATTTCCCATCTGCCCTGAACCTATAACGGTAACTACTTTTATCTTATCTAACATTTTAAAAAATTTAAACTTAAAGCCTTTATAAGCCTGAATAGTCGGCAAATTTAATCAAGATGCTGCTAATAATCCAATCTTTATACTTGTAACTATCTGCTACGACCAAACGATATAACATATAGAAATAAGCACTTTATATTTTCTTTAACTTAGCTGCAGACAACCAGCATGCTTTTTGTTGCATTTATAATACTAAACGGGCTACTATGAAAAAAATACTACTTGGTTTATTAGCATTGATCGCACTAACGATTGCAAGCTGTCAAAAAACTGCCATACCTGATAATATTCACAATAGAATTGTTGGTCAGTACAGGTTTGAAAAAGTAACCATCTATGATGGTTTTGTAACATTTACCAATATTACCGACCGATATGCACATATGATACTACAGCTTAACGACAAGAATGAAGCTGCGATCATAGATTCTGAAAATGGCATCACTTATACGGGAGAATGGCATGCAACACAGGTAAACAATACCTATACCGATGATGACGGCTATACGACCAACACTACCTACTTCCTTAATATTTATGTATCTGCGGGTAGAGGGCAAGTCATGCACTTCGACGGGCAAAATGCAACAATAAACCCGCACAGACTAAAGTTCAACGTACAAAGAGCTGACGGGCGTTATAAATACAAGCTTAAAAAGCTATAATTCTTTTAACAGTATTGCAGCTTTTTTTGCCCTAATTTAGGGTTCAAGTATTTATGAGCATACAACGTGCAACGCCTGTAAACGAACTACTGGCCAAACTCATATTCCTGATATTACCTACAGCTTTTGTAGGCTATTTCCTGCTTCAATATGCAAATGAGTACTACTCCGTTTTGCAAAACGAGGCAGTCATGCAGTCTGTATACTTTGCAGCAGGTATGGGTATAAGTGCCTTGGTCTATTCTTTTCGTTTTCGCTTTTCCATCACCTTTGCCATATTGGCCATAGTCTTTTACAGTATTTACAAAGGACTAGACACGATGGCCATTGGTGAGTTCGATGCCTTTTTTATATCCGTACAGTTTAGGGTATTTACCATTCTATTTCTGGCAGGCTGGTTTGTTGGGTATGGTTTTACAAGATTGCGATACTGGTCTATAATAGTAGCGGCAACAATACTAACAAGTTGCATACTACTAATTGCAAAAGCTCAGGTAGATACTGTAGAGAAGCTCCTCTACTCTTTTGCTCCTGCAGTTTTATATGCGGTATACATCATATTCACAGCTGAGCAGATTTATAACTACAAAGACAAATCACAGCGTTTTTGGTGGTTCCTCATTCGCAGGCTTAGCTTTTTTAGCTTACTGGCATTATTGGTATTTGGCAGTGTCACCTATTTGATGAAAGGAGAAATAGAAGAAACCGTTGCTCAATTTGGAGGACAGGGAGAGGAAGGCGAAAATAGTATGCTCCAAAAAAATGAGGATGGCAGCTTTGACCTTAAAGACTATTCTAAGCTAAGGAGCAGTTTGGGAAGAAGTAACGAGCTTCTTTTCTGTGCACATATCGACAACTTCTTCGAAGGTACAGATATACCTAACCCACTTTACCTCACAGCATTTTATTATACAAAGTTCGATACACTTACTGAAACATTTGAAAGAGACACCTTCTTACCCAATAACGACCTCTTTGAACCTGACCCTTCTAAATTACCTATGTTCTTCACAGAGGTAGATTCTTCTGTGATAAAGAACAGCTTGAAAGACAAATTCAGAGAAGTAGTAGAAGTGGAAATATATAACAAGTCGCTTTCCCCTAATACTTATTTAGCACCACATACAGGCTTCTTTGTACAACCTATAACTATAGAAAAAGACTTTAGAGACCAATTCAAATCAGCATATAGAACTAAAAGTTATAGCTCTGCGCTTAATAGTGCTTATTTTATCTACAATTCGGAGAACGAGCAACTAAAAGCATTTCAAGAAGAGCGATTCAGCGTTTTAAGAAAGGCTAAAGGCTACAAAGGTTTAGACAGCTCTTTTATGGCATACTATACCTATATGCCTAGCGATGAGAAGTTTCAGAATATCGCTAACCTGGCAAAAAATGTTACCCAAAGCGCTAAAACACCTGTAGACCAAGTGCTGGCTATACGCGACTACTTCTTAGCCAAAGATGAAGAAGGCAACCAAACCTTCACCTATACCGACAATCCTGGTATACCGGACATACCTAGCGCTTCTAAACTGCAGTACTTTTTATTCGAGAACAAACAAGGCTATTGTGCTTACTATGCAGGGGCCACCTTATTTATGTTGCGCTCATTAGGCATACCTTCCCGTATTGCTGTAGGTTTCTTAACACAAGACCGTAGCGATAAGAACAAGGGATGGTACTGGTATTATGCTGACCAAGCACATGCTTGGGTACAAGTATACTTCCCAGGGTATGGCTGGCTAGACTTTGACACTACAGTAGGTAACAGTGAGGCAGAAGAAAGCCCTCAACCCGACGGCACACCGCCAATGCAGCCACCAAGAGCATGGTTGGCAACAGAAGGTGTTGTTGAAGCTATTGACACCATCAAAAAAACAATTGACCTAAAAGTTCGTCATCTGATATTTAAAGACGAGGAATATGATGTAGACTCAAATACGCTCTTACAGCTAGACATGAAGATAGCTGCAGTATATAGAGACAGTATCGCTGTACCACTAAATAATATCGTAAAAGGCGATGCAGGAACTGCAGTATCTTATGCTGAGGCAATAAAAAAGGTAAATAAAAGGCCAAATGAAACGGGTAGCCAACTATTAAACAGGTTGCCATCTCCTACGCCTATTGATGAGATATACCTGAAAAGAGAAGATGCTCAACCAGAAGAGGCCAAAACCGAGATCTCTACTCCTGAAAAGCACCTATCAATAGTTTCCATACTACTTACTATAGCAGGAATAGTATTAGGGGTATTCGTTATTATCCTCTTGCTGCCTTATCTGGTATATCAATATTTTAAAATGAGGTACAAAAAAGCCCAAGCTTACGATAAAAAAGCCTACTGGGCCTACCAGACAGTTTCTTATTATTTACACATTGCAGGGATAACCAGAGGAGAAAAAACACCGATGCAATATGCTCAGCAAGTAGTAGACCCTGCATTTGGCACTTCATTTACAAGTTTTATGAATGTGTACTTGAAACAGAAGTATGCTAAACAAGAGTTATCTGATAAAGAACAAGTATTAATTAAAGAATTTGTACTTCCATTCATTAAACAAGTACGTCATAAAACTAAAGCAGGTAAAAGACTAAAAGGATTCTTAAACCCATTCAAAATGACTTCTTATTTCTATAATACTGTGGAAAAAGAGGCAAACCATTAAAATAGCTTTAACTATAATAAGCAGGTACACCTTATTAATTTTTTTAGCTTTGTTATGTCAAAACATTTTATCCAGTGGCACTTATATCTGATAGAGCAAGAAAAATAATAATACGTATATTATGGATCGGTTCCATAATATCGATTGTTTCCTTTTTTCTTATCATCCTTTTGATCAATTCGGGCGCATTAGGCTATATGCCTTCTATGCGTGAACTAGAGAACCCTAGCAGTGCCCTGGCATCTGATATCTATGCTGTAGATGGCTCTCTTATTGGCAGATACTATGTACAAGATCGCTCTACCTCTGAATATAAAGACATTTCTCAGAACGTATACAACGCACTAATTGCTACCGAGGACTCCCGTTTTTATGACCACTCCGGTGTAGACGGCAAAGCCGTACTAAGAGCAGTAATACTATTGGGTAAAGCAGGTGGAGGTAGCACTATTACCCAACAGCTGGCTAAGAACCTTTTTGGCAGGCAAAAGAAATCCGTCTTTTCTATGCCTATCATCAAACTGAAGGAATGGGTAATGGCGATAAAGCTGGAACACAATCTTACAAAGGATGAAATTATAACCCTGTACCTCAACACAGTACCGTTTGGAGGAAATGTATATGGTATTAGAAACGCATCTCTTACCTTCTTTAACAAGCCACCTAATGAGCTATCTGTAGACGAGGCTGCTGTGCTTGTAGGTATGCTAAAAGCGAATACTGCTTTTAACCCTAAGCGCAATCCTAAGCGTTCGCTCAAAAGAAGAAATGTTGTAATTAACCAAATGGCGAAGTATGGTTACTTAACGCAAGCCGAAGCTAAAAAGTATAAGGAGAAACCACTAGTACTTAACTATAAAAAGATCAGCTACCACGATGGTATCGCCCCTTATTTCAGACAAGTAGTTGAGGCGGAAGTAAAAAATATCTGCAAGGAACTTAAAAAGCCCGATGGTACTAACTATAACATCTATAAGGATGGCTTAAAAATATATACTTCTCTAGACGTTAATATGCAGCAACATGCAGAAGCTGCAGTAGAGAAGCACATGAAAGAACTACAGGGGCTTTTTACCAGCCAACGTAATTATAACAACGGTAAAGTATGGGATAAATACCAGCAGTATTTACTCGATGCCATAAAAAGCTCTAGTCGATACAGAGCACTAAAAGAGGAAGGCTTAACTCATGAAAAAATAATGATAGAGTTGAAGAAGCCGATACAAATGGAGGTCTTCTCTTGGAATGCACAACACGAAGTAGATACAACAATGAGTCCTATTGACTCTATCAAGTATACCAAGATGATCTTACAAGCTGGCTTCATGGCTATGGATCCTTATACTGGAGAAGTAAAAGCTTGGGTAGGCGGTATAGACCATACCTATTTTCAATACGATCACGTAAACATAAATACCAAACGACAAGTTGGTTCTACGATAAAACCTCTACTCTATTGCCTTGCAGTTGATAATGGATTTTCGCCTTGTGGTATGTTGTCTACACTACCACAAAGCTTTGCTACCAAAAAAGATTATGATGCGGGTGGCTCTAAAGAAGGAGCTTTACCTATGAAGGTAGCCTTGGCAAAATCAGTGAACAATGCTGCGCTATATCTCATTAAGCAGGTAGGTGTTAATTCTTTTGCCGACTTTGTGGCGCTATGTGGTATCGAAAGTAAAGTAGAACGTGTGCCTTCAATAGCACTAGGTGTGCCCGATATTTCTTTATATGAAATGCTGCGTGCTTATACTATGTTCCCTACTGGTGGTACTAACGTGAAACCTATATACATCACTAAAATAGAAGACAAGAACGGTGCTGTATTAAAAAGCTTCGTACCAGTGCAGAAAGAAATAATCAATGAAAACACAGCCTTCAAAATGGTAAAGATGATGCAAGGCGTAGTTGAATTTGGTACCGCGAAAAGGATGCGTTATAAATATGACGTAAAGGGAGACATTGCAGGTAAAACAGGAACTACAAATAACCAAGCTGATGGTTGGTTTATAGGTTATACTCCTCAACTGCTTGCAGGTGCTTGGGTAGGTTGTGATGATAGATACCTACGTTTTAACTCAGAGAAATACGGCCAAGGAGCAGCAGCAGCATTACCTATATGGGCTTACTTTATGAAGAGCCTACAAGAAGATCCTAAGTCGGGTATCAACAAAGAGGCCACATTTGTAATGCCCGAAAACTTCAACGATTGTGAAGTAATGGTAGACCCTGACGTGTTTGCTGAAGAGCTTATAGAAACTACTACAGGAAATAAACAGGAAGAAGAAGAAAAGATGCCAGCCTTAGATTGGTAACAAAACAAACTTGACGAGTAAAGAACATGAGTGTAAAAGGGAAAATAATCAACGACCCCGTGTATGGGTTTATCAGGTTTCCGGAACAAATAATTCTTCAATTAATAGACCATCCTTGGTTTCAGCGTTTAAGACGCATCAAGCAAATGGGTACAGCTCATTTGGTATATCCTGGTGCAGTGCATACACGTTTCCAACACTCTTTAGGTGCCTGCCATTTAATGGGTAGTGCACTTGACGAGCTAAAAATAAAAGGTGTTGAAATAACAGAGGAAGAGAAAATTGCAGCGAAAGTAGCCATACTCATGCACGATATAGGGCATGGGCCATATTCTCATGCGTTAGAGCATACACTTGTAGATGGTATTACTCATGAGCATATCTCAGCCATGATCATGCAGCAACTGAATGAGCAATTTGACGGTGCTCTTTCAAGTGCAATGGACGTGTTCAGTCACCAATACCCTAAAAAGTACCTACATCAACTGGTATCCAGCCAGCTAGATGTGGACAGGATGGATTATTTGAATAGAGATAGTTTTTATACAGGTGTCTCAGAGGGGGTTATTGGTTACGATAGAATACTACAAATGCTTACCGTTAAGGACAATGAACTAATGGTAGAAGAAAAAGGCGTGCATTCCGTTGAGAAATTCGTGATCGCACGTAGATTAATGTACTGGCAGGTCTATTTACACAAAACGGTACTAAGCTCCGAAATACTGTTGATCAATATACTACGCAGGGCAAAATTTTTGGCACAAAACGGAACAAAGCTTTTTGCTACACCTGCACTACTCCACTTCTTATATAATAAGATCAATGCTAATGAGTTCAGGTCTAATACGGAACATATAACAACCTTTTGCCAATTAGACGATTCTGATATACTCAGCGCTATAAAAGTATGGCAAAACTGCGAGGACAACGTACTTTCCGAATTATGCAAGATGCTGATAAACAGACGATTATTCAAAGTCAGCTTAAGTTCCCAATCACTAGATGATAACTATGAAGCTAAAAGAGAAGAACTACGAAAAAAACTACCTTTTAACGAGGAAGAGTTAGACTACTTTATTTGCAAGGGACAGACGTCTAATAATACCTATAATACCAAGGACGAACGAATAGCTATAGCCTTTAAAACAGGAGAAACTAAGGACATTTCTCAAATTGACAACCCAATAGTAAATCAGGCACTTGCAATGCCCGTTCATAAGAACTACATTTGCTATGTTCAACCCTAATTTTAATAAAAATCAAATGCAATAAAACTATATTATGATAATAGATTATTGTAATTTGTGGGTTATTTCAATATCAAAGCATGCAGTTTACCGCTCAACAAGTAGCTACAATAATTAATGGCACAATAGAAGGCGACCCGGAAGCGAAAGTGAGTCGTGTGGCTAAGATTGAAGAAGCCGATAATGGTTCTCTTAGCTTTGTTGCAAATCCTAAATATGAGGAGTATTTATACTCTTCAAAGGCTTCCATTATTATCATTAATAATGATCTAAAGATCACTAAGCCTATAACTCCAACACTTATTAGGGTAAAAGATGCTTACAGCGGTTTTGCGCTATTATTGGAGAAATACAACGAAATCATATCACAAATGGGTAAAAAAGGGATAGAATCTCCCTCTTTTATCTCAGAAACTGCCAAAATAGGTAAAGATTGCTATGTAGGCGCATTTGCCTACATAGGTAGTAATGTAACTATTGGCGATAATGTACAGATATACCCTGGTAGTTATGTTGGCGACAATGTAACAATTGGCAATAATGTCACTATATTTTCAGGAGTTAAGATCTATGACCATTCTGTACTTGGCAATCATGTAGTGATACATTCAGGCACAGTAATAGGAGGTGATGGCTTTGGCTTTGCGCCACAAAAAGATGGTACATATAAGAAAGTACCTCAAATAGGCAATGTGGTTATAGAAGACAATGTTGAGATAGGTGCTAATACTACTATCGACAGAGCAACGATGGGGTCTACAATAATTAGATCTGGTGTAAAACTAGACAACCTCATACAAATTGCCCATAATGTAGAGATAGGCAACAATTCGGTTATTGCCGCGCAATCAGGAGTATCTGGTAGTACCAGAATAGGTAAAAATTGTATCATAGGAGGCCAAGTAGGTATTGTTGGCCATATACAAATAGCTGATGGTACCAGAATAAACGCACAGAGCGGGTTATCTAAATCTGTAACCCAGAAAAACAGTGCGCTAACAGGTTCTCCAGCATTTGATTATAAAAGTTCACTAAAAAGTCAGGCAATTTTCAGAAATTTGCCTGAGATGCAACAACGTCTTCATGACTTGGAAGCAACTATTGCAGAGTTGAAGACATTATTGAAGCAGCAAAACATCTGATGACAACGTGAGTGTAGAAGAATTAACTAAAAAAGAAGCAACAAAAAATACGGTTCCAGTGCAGCAATCAACATCAGCCCAAAATCAGCAAACCCTAAAAGGAGAAGTAACCCTAAAAGGTGTAGGCTTACATACCGGGCAAAATGTGACCATGACCATCAAACCTGCTAACCCGGGTTTCGGTTTACGTTTTCAAAGAGTAGACTTACCCGAAAAACCAATTATAAAGGCAGATGTGGACTATGTAGTAGACACATCGAGAGGTACTACACTAGAGCTAAACGGAGTTAGAATAAGTACTGTAGAGCATACACTAGCGGCATTAATAGGTCTGGAAATAGACAACGCACTTATAGAACTTGATGGCAGTGAGGTTCCTATTTTGGACGGTAGCTCTTATGAAGTAATAAAGGCTATTGAAGCTGTTGGTGTACAAGAGCAAGAAGCTAAACGTATAGTTTATACGATAGACTCTAACATTCATTATTACGATCCGGTTAAGAACGTAGATATGTTAGCAGTACCGTCAAACGAATATCAAATAACAACACTTATTGATTTCAACTCTCCAGTTTTAGGCACACAGCATGCTACCTTAAAACACATCACAGAGTTTAAAGATGAGATAGGTCCATGTAGAACATTTTGCTTCTTACATGAACTAGAATACTTGCTAGACAATAACCTTATTAAAGGTGGAGACCTAAGTAATGCTATTGTAGTAGTAGACAAGGTTGTGAGCGAAGAAGAACTAGACAGACTTGCTGAAGTATTCAATAAGAAGAACATTAAGGTAAAGCAGGAAGGCATCTTGAATAACATTCAATTGCACTTCCCTAACGAACCTGCAAGACATAAACTACTTGACGTAGTAGGCGACTTGGCGCTAATAGGCTTTAATATCAAAGCACATATCATTGCCAGCCGTCCGGGACATGCTTCTAATGTTGAATTTGCTAAAAAGATCAAGCAATTCATTAAGAAAAATAGACACCTGTCAGACGTCCCTCATTACGATCCTAACCAACAAGCGATATACGATATTAACCAAATAGAAAAATCGCTTCCACACAAGTACCCATTCTTACTTATCGACAAGATAATTGAACTAAGCGATGACCATGTTGTAGGTGTTAAGAATGTAACTTTCAATGAAGAGTTTTTTCAAGGCCACTTCCCAGGTAATCCAGTAATGCCTGGTGTTTTACAAATAGAAGCACTGGCACAAACAGGAGGTATCTTAGCCTTAAACAACTATACCGATCCAGAAAACTATGATACTTATTTCTTAAAAATAGACAAAGCTAAATTCAAGCACCGCGTACTACCAGGTGATACATTGGTTTTAAAACTTGAATTGCTTAGCCCTATAAGAAGAGGCATATGCGAAATGCGTGGCAGAGTATATGTAGGTAATAAACTTGTTACTGAAGCAGAATTAGTAGCTCAAATCGTTCCAAAAGACAAAAAATGATCCATCCACTTACATATATACATCCTGATACGAAGATTGGGCCTAATGTAAAGATCGACCCATTTACTACCATTCATAGAAATGTAGAAATAGGTGAAGGCACATGGATAGGCTCTAACGTAACCATTATGGAAGGAGCAAGAATAGGAAAGAATTGTAAAATATTCCCAAGCTCTATCATCTCGGCTATCCCTCAAGATCTAAAGTATAAAGGTGAAGATACTATTACCATTATTGGTGACAACACAACTATACGTGAGTGTGTAACAATAAACAGAGGTACTGTAGATAGAAATAGAACACAGATAGGTAATAACTGTCTTATAATGGCCTATTCTCACATTGCACACGACTGTGTTGTGGGTAACAATTGTATCTTCTCTAACAATACCACCTTAGCTGGTCATATTACTGTAGGCGACAATGTAGTACTTGCGGGTCTTACTGCTGTACAACAATTTGTACGCATTGGCTCCTACGCTTTCGTAACAGGAGGTTCTTTGGTGCGTAAGGATGTGCCACCATACGTGAAAGCTGCAAGAGAACCACTTTCTTATGTAGGTGTCAACTCTATTGGTTTAAAGAGACGTGGCTACAACATGAATCAGATAAACCACATACTAGATATTTACCGTATCCTTTTTGTACGTGGTTATAATGTATCTAAAGCGCTTAGCATTATAGAAACAGAAATACCAGTATCTGATGAACGTGATGAGATCATTTCTTTCATTAGAGAAACAGGACGTGGTATTATGAAAGGTTATGCACGCCGACTGACTGATGATATCTCTTAAGCATATAAGTAAAAAGTTTCAGCGTCATTGGATATTTAAGGATATCAATTACTCTTTTTCTCCTAATAGTACTTATGCATTACTAGGGCCTAATGGTTGTGGTAAATCTACATTATTGCGTGTCATATCTGGCATTCAAGCACCTTCTGTAGGCAAAGTATATTACGCCATCAATGATAAGAACGTTTCTGTAAACCGAATATTCCCACACATTGCATATGCAGCTCCAGGGCAAGAGATCATTGAAGAGCTTACGCTAAGCGAGTTTTTATCCTTCCATTTCAAATTCAAACAGCCTATTAATAACATGTCTGTAAAGGACATTATTGAAACCATAGGCTTGCAAGATGCAGCAGACAAACCTATCGCAGACTACTCTTCGGGGATGAAACAAAGAGTGAAATTAGCACAAGCGATTTTTTCGGACACACCTATTCTCTTGTTAGACGAGCCTTGCTCTAACCTCGATCAAAATGGTGTACGCCAATACACTAGTTGGATAGAAGAACACAAAACAAACCGACTTGTTATCGTAGCCTCCAACGATGAGCGAGAATACTTCTTTTGCAAAGAGCAAATAAAAGTAGAAGACTACAAATAATCTAATCTATCAATAATACTATCACCAAATACTTAGTTAGAGATTTAGACTAATAATCTACATTTGCATCATTAGTTTTGAAAAAGATCGCTTCTCTATATCTTGATGCCTATAAAGGGTTAAATCCTTCAGCATGGTGGTTATCATTGGTAATGCTCATTAACAGAATGGGTGCTATGGTGATGCCTTTCATGACGCTTTACCTTACACAAAGTAAAGATGTGAGCATAGCTAAGGCAGGTATTGTATTAGCTGTGTTTGGTCTTGGTACTGTAGCAGGCGGCTTTCTTGGTGGCAAACTCACTGATAAATTCGGCTTCTACTTTGTGCAACTTTTTGCACTTATGGGAGGTGGCTTAATGTTTATTTTACTGGGGCAAATGGAAAGTTTTACAAGTATTTGTATCACATCATTTTTCCTAAGCATGATCAACGAATCATTTCGTCCTGCAAATGCTGCTGCCATAGCACACTATAGCAAAAAAGAAAACGTCACTCGTAGCTTTACCTTAAATAGGTTAGCCATGAACTTAGGGTGGGCTGTAGGTGGTGCATTAGGTGGTTTTATTGCGGCACAAAGTTATCATTTGCTCTTTTGGATAGATGGGTTTACTAATGTACTTGCAGGTGTATTATTATGGATAGTACTTGCTCCATCAAAAAATAAAGGTGCAGAAGAAGATGCTGTTAAAGAACCAATAAAGAAGTCGGCATATAAGGATACACCTTTTCTTATGTTCGTTCTATTCAACACCTTTTATGCTTGTTGTTTCTTTCAAATATTTACAACCATACCTGTATATTTCAAACAAGACCTTTCACTTAGAGAGGGAGATATAGGCATACTCATGTCTATAAATGGTATTCTTATTGCCTTTTTTGAAATGGTAATTATCAAAATGCTGGAAGGCAGAAAAGCCCTACTCACTTATATCATTATTGGTGCAGCATTGATAGGACTTGGGTTTATGATACTTAATATAATACCGGGCACTTTTTCTGTGGCTCTTATATACATTCTATTAATTAGTATAGGAGAAATAGTTGGTTTGCCTTTTATGGCCACTTTTTGGATACAACGCACTACAAATAGAAACAGAGGACAATATGCAGGTTTATACACCATGTCTTGGGCTATAGCACAAATAGTTGGCCCTGCAACAGGTGCTTGGGTAGCCGACACTTATAATTTCAATACACTTTGGTGGGGCGTAACCCTATTCTTCCTAATAGCTGTATTGGGCTTTAGGTGGATACAAAACAGGGAACAAAAAGCTGAGTTAGTAGCTGCGAGCACCGAATAGCATACTACCTATACGCACCATAGTACTACCCTCTTCTATGGCAATGTTATAATCTCCACTCATACCCATAGAGCATTCCTTAAAATATGCACTATCTAAAAAGTAGGAGTTCTTTAGATTGAGAAACATGGCGTGTACTTTAGAAAACTCAGCTCTTAATTGTGCTTCATCTTCTGTAAAGGTTCCCATACCCATCAACCCGCAGATATTTACATTATTTAGCTCTTCTTTCTGAGCTTGATAGTAATCTAACAACTCTATAATACCTATAGCATTCAAACCAAACTTACTTTCCTCTTCTGCTACATGCATTTGTAATAATACATTGATGACACGATCATTCTTCTTAGCTTGCTTATCTATCTCTTTTAAGAGTTTGAAACTATCTACTGCATGTATAAGGTGTACAAAAGGAGCTATATACTTCACCTTATTGGTTTGTAAATGCCCAATATAATGCCAATTGATATCAGCGGGTAATTGCGGTTGTTTTTCTACTAGCTCCTGAACATAATTTTCTCCAAAATTACGTTCCCCTAGATCATAAAACTCTTGAATATCTGCTACAGGCTTCTTTTTAGAGACAGCAACCAATGTCACCTCTTTCTCTTTAAACTGCTCTTGCAGTTCCAACCACACTTGTTTATTCACCATTAGTACTGTTCTTTCTCATTAGGAAAATCCTGGCTCTTGACATCCTTGATAAAAGATGCAGTAGCTCCTTTTATATCTTCATATAGGTCAAGATATCTACGTAAAAAGCGTGGAGAGAAATCTTTGGTTATACCCAGCATATCATGCATCACCAATACCTGCCCATCAACATGCATACCTGCACCTATACCTATTACGGGTATCTTCAATTCATCAGCAACCAACTTACCTAGCTTAGCAGGTATCTTTTCTAACACCAACGCAAAGCATCCTGCTTCTTCCAACAATCTTGCATTCTTAATAAGCTGTTCTGCTTCCTCCTCTTCTTTAGCACGCACGGCATAAGTACCAAACTTGTATATAGACTGTGGCGTTAACCCTAAGTGCCCCATTACAGGCACACCTGCACTAATAATTCTTTTTATTGACTCTTCTACTTCTGCACCACCTTCTAACTTTATAGCATGTGCGCCCGCTTCTTTCATTATTCTGATAGAAGAGTTAAGCGCTTCTTTACTATTACCCTGATAGCTACCAAAAGGCAAGTCTACAACTACCAGACAACGATTTATAGCACGTATCACACTAGAGGCATGATAGATCATTTGATCTAGTGTAATAGGTAATGTAGTCTCATGACCTGCCATCACATTCGATGCAGAGTCCCCTACAAGAATGACATCGATATTCGCATCATCAAATATCTTGGCCATTGAATAATCGTATGCCGTAAGCATACTTATCTTCTCCCCTTGTTGCTTCATCCACTGAAGCGTATGGGTGGTTACTTTCTTAATTTCGTTGTGTGTAGACATTATTTTTCTTTTACTAACCCCTCAATAAGAGCACAAATTACACAAATATTTCAGCAGCCATTTGCAACGACTCGTAAAATGCAGTTTCGTTCAGCTGTAATGTTATATCATTCTTCTTAGCCCAAGCTAATATATGCTCAGTAGCTATATTACCTACAAGGTCATCATCTGCCATTGGGCAGCCACCTATGCCTTTCATCGCACTGTCATACCTCATACATCCACTACTATAAGCCGTTTGTATTTTCTCTTCCCAAGTATCTATTGTAGAATGGAAATGTGCACCAATATTGATATCCTTAAATTCAGGGATCAAACTATTGAAGATATATTCAATATTAGCCGGCTGAGCTACTCCAACAGTATCTGACATGGCAATGGTCTTTATACCCAACTGTGCTAGCTTACCTACCCAATCAATAGCGATCGCTGCATTATACTCATCACCATAAGGGTTACCAAAACCCATAGAGATATAAACCACCATCTCTTTATTATTTTGCACACATAGATTCTGTATACTTTCTACATGTGTCAATGACTCAGCGATGGTTTTATTCGTATTCCTTTTTTGAAATGTTTCTGATATAGAAAAAGGGAATCCTAAATAGCTAATCTCGTCATATACTACCGCATCTTCAGCACCTCTGATATTTGCTATTATGGCGAGTAATTTTGTTCTTGTATTACTCATGTCCAATTGAGACAACACTTCTTTAGTATCAGCCAATTGAGGTATAGCTTTAGGGGACACAAATGACCCAAAGTCTAATACATCAAACCCTACTTTTAAAAGGCTATTTAAATAAGCTGCTTTTTTTTCTGTAGGAATAAAGTGCTCCCAACCTTGCATGGCATCTCGAGGGCATTCCACCAATGTTATATCCTTTCCCATATTGCTGTAAAGATACTAGCTGTTAAACATAATTTAAGTTTATTGCCATTAAAACTGCTTATACTGATATTACTTTAACTTTATAGAAAAACAGATCATGATATTATCCACTACACCCAAATTAGATGGCAAAACCATAAAAGAATACAAAGGGCTTGTCTTTGGCGAAACTATATTAGGCGCCAATATATTTAAAGACTTCTTGGCAAATGTAAGAGATGTTATTGGAGGTCGTTCAGATGCCTACGAACGTGTATTAATGGAAGCTAGAGAGGCTGCAATTAGCGAAATGTCTCAAAGAGCAAAAATGCTAGGCTGCAATGCTATTATCGGTATTAATGTAGACTATGAAGTAGTTGGGCATAATGGTAGTATGCTTATGGTCAACACATCTGGTACAGCAGTAGTTGTAGAGTAGAGTACTCTTAAGAAATATATTCTTAGGCTTGTATCAGTTCTAAAAACTGTTGCAGGCCTTTCTTTTTATCCTCGTCAAGATAATAATGAATATTATCTGTATAGTATTTCTTTAAATCACAATACGGGAATGGGTTATCCTCTACTATTGCATCAATGTTTGATAAACCCAATGCATTTGCTTTATTGAACGCTTCCAAAAACTCTGTCGGCAAATCTTTATTAGCAACCCATGCTGCGAATACAAAAGGCAACCCTGTATATGCCTTCCATGCTTCCGACAGGTCGTATATATATTCAAAATTATCTTGCTGTTTGAATGCCCTATCTCCTATTATCACCCCTGCAGTAGTGCCGTTTATATAATCTATATAATGTTCTGTAGCAGGCTTATACTCTACTGTTTGCTTCCAATGTTTCTCAAAAAGTAACTGTGCTAAACGAACTGACGTACGAGATTGATAATCTAAATAAAGTGTTTCTATCTGCTCTAAGGGCACTTGACTAAAAATAGAAACTGATGCTACTACTCCATCAGCAGCTATACCATAATCACTTACTATTCTTGCGTTGGGAATATCTGGAATAACTGCCACAGGTAATAAAGCCATGTCTATAGCGCCCGACATAAGCTGCTCTGCCAATTGTGATGGATAGTCTAACAACAATTCCATCTCTGTCCTTATCTGACTACGTTCTATTCCATACAATAATGGCTTAGTATTCAAATAACTTACAGCTGCAACTTTTATTTTGGACACAGACGCTTTACTTTTGAACGCAAATATACACTAAGCAAACTACTCATGTCGCAACAATTAATTATTTATACTGACGGCTCAGCCCGTGGCAACCCTGGCCCTGGAGGATATGGCATAGTGATGAAATGGGGAGCTGTAGTCAAAGAGTTTGCTCAAGGCTATAGAAAGACCACTAATAACCGCATGGAGTTACTGGCGGTAATTGTTGCGTTGAAAAACCTAACAAGGGATGGTTTAAATATCATCATCTATACAGACTCATCGTATGTCGTTAATGCTGTAGAGAAAGGATGGCTATTTGGTTGGGTAAAAAAAGGCTTTAAGGATAAAAAGAATGTTGACCTTTGGAAAGAGTTTTTGATCTACTACAAAAAACACAATATAAAATTCCAATGGGTGAAAGGCCATGCTAATAATGCAGGTAACAACAGATGTGATGAACTAGCTACAGCAGCAGCAGACAGTGGTGATTGGCTTGTAGATGAAGGCTATGAAAGAGAAAACCCATAAGGGCTAATTCGCGACCTCTTTCCCATGTTTATTATTGTCCCAAATATTTTCTGTTGTCCATGCCAGCTTATTGACAAATGGACTTTGTCTTTCCTTACAGTCTTGTAAGGCACATAGCTTGCAGGAATATGGCGCACATGCATCTACATGAATAAAAACATCTATTTTATTTTGGAAGTGCTCTTTTACCAGATCTTCTACTTGATGAATTTCTGCCTCGGCATCTTTTACCTGATAGTACCACGGTAAAGTCATGTGTGCATCTATATGCATTTTATGTCCTTGCTCTACCACGCGCATATTATGTAGGTCTATCCAATCATCTTGCCTGTTCTCTTCCAACACTTGTATTACTTCCTTCAACACTGCTACATCTGCTTCATCCATTATAGCCACCATAGAACGTCTTATCAATTGATACCCTGTTCTGATAATAACAATTGCAAAGATTAATGCAACAGTACTATCCAACCATTGCCAACCAGTAAGCAGCAATAAACACAAACCAATAATAATAGCAAAGGTGGAATAAGCATCTGTTTTCAAATGCTTACCTGCCGATTCTACTATTAGCGACTTTTTCTTTTTCCCTACTCGCTCTGCATAAAAGCCAACAAAGAAGTTAAGCACTCCAGTAACACCTGTAATATATATACCTACATCTAATTGATGAATAGGTTGTGGCTCTAATAGTTGACTGATCGCTTCAAAAATGATCACCAAACCAGCAATGCTTATCAGCGCACCTTCTATTGCTGAAGATACTGACTCTGCCTTACCATGCCCATAAGGGTGGTTAAGATCTCTTGGTTTGGCTGCTAGTATAATGCTGTACAAGCCAATAAATCCTGCTATTACGTTTACTGTACTTTCAAGTGCATCGGTAAGAATAGTAACGGAGTGTGTTAGGTACCAAGCCCATAGCTTCCCAAAAAAGAGAATTAAAGAAAAGAAAGCTATATAACGTTGGATCTTAATGGGCATGAATACTAATCGTTGAACAGCTTACGTAACGAAGCGCCACTCCACCCTCCTAAAGCTCCAATGATACCCCCTAGTAATACATTTACGGCAATGAACATACTATTACTTTCTGTTCCTAGAATAAGAATAGACATTCGTCTTGCCAGAATACCATCATTCCCCATATCAGCATAGTAAATAAGGAATAACCATAACAATGCTATACTCACAAAACCGTATAGAAACCCAACACCTACTTTTTGCTTTGTAGCAAAAGCTACCAAGCAAGGTATAGCTGCGATCATCCACCAAGCAATAAGCCAAGATGCCGCCCAAGCCAATATAGCCGTTGAGAGTATGGTTATTAGTCTTTTCATTTAGCGTCAGTTGTCCAAGTATATTTTATTTGTTCATTTTGCTGCTCATTATTATTTGGCAAAAATAACAACTCGTAGTAACTACCTTCTGCCCATTTGTTCACAAACGTACCATAATCTTTACTGCCAGGGTTACCTGACTGACCACCAGGATAAACACCATAGGCCTTTATCTTTTCTCCCATCTCTACTACCATTCTCCAGGAAGGTCCATGATTTTGTTTGGAAGCATTTACCGTATTTCCCCAACCTCCTATTTTTAAATTACTAAAACTAAAGGCTGGCAGTTTTGACAAATGGGTAACTGTAGTATTCTTTACCTTATACCACTCTTTGTTTTCTCTTTGCTCTAAAAAATCAATAGTACGTTTAAAACTATTGGTCAATAACACTCCCAGACTATCTGTTGGCAACTTATTTTCTATCAGCAATTGCATTGTCACTTCAGTATTGGGATATAGCTGCTCAGGCACTTTTTCATATGCTTTCCACAAGTCGTTATAAAACAACTCCCACCATTTTTGATATACTGTTGCAGCAACACTCTCTGCATCTAACTCATAATCCCACTCTTGTAGCATGCTGACATAACTACTATTACTATCAACATCTATTTGCTGTAACATTACTAGCAATGTTTTCTCTGCCAATATTGAATGAACATCTCCCTGTAGTGCAAACATATCTTCTACAGTTGCCGCATGCATAGTATCTAATACTTGGTTGATACGCCATGCTCTATAATCTGCAAACTTTCCATTATACCAATAAGGATAAGTACTGTCTGTTACTATTTGATTAGCAGAACTCAAATATCCTTGTTGAGGATTGAGCACATGAGGGTTTTCATTCATTGGTATTTTACTTCCCCATAGTGTACTACTGCTATTACCTTTCATTACATATTTACCCTGCTCTTCCCATTTATTGATAAACTGGCCTTGTCCCCACAAAGCAATATTACCTTTCTTATCGGCATATAACATATTCTGTGCAGGGCATTCAAAGTAGTGTATGGCTTCAACAAACTCATCATAGTTGCTACTATGGTTTAATAAATAGAGCGACAACAGCTCATTACTTTCATCATGAGCCATCCATCTTAAAGCCAATGGCATAGCCAAACCATTAGGGCCCTTAAACTTTTGCTCATACATCACAGGGCCATGGATCGTATAATTAACCGTATCATAGAAATCAGGAGCACCTTTTATTTTTACAACCTCTACTCTCTTATCATACTTCATAGGTTTGTTATCAAACATATAAGTTTCATCTGATAACACTTCTATTTCATAATAGTCTTTTACATCTCTGTAGTTATTCGTTAAACCCCAAGATATATTTTCATTAAAACCTATAACTACTCCAGGTGCACCTGGCAATGATGCTCCATACACATTCATATTTGGTGTCTGCAACTGTACTTCAAACCATAGAGATGGCAGGTTCAAACCAAGATGTGGATCGTTACATAAAATAGCATTTCCATTCTTTGTCCTGCTACCGCTTACAGCCCAGTTATTACTACCCTTACCATCTATGTCTGTGCTTTTATCAAAATGACTATCATTCAGAGTTGCCCATACATCCCTTTCAGGTTGTGCAGGTCTTTGCATTGAGGGTGTTGTGTGAGTTGTATTATTGGGAATTACTGGTGTACTGTTATTCATCCTTTCTGGGAACAGTAGCTGGAAGGTTGCCTCGTCAAGCTGCCCCTTCAAATAAGTAAGCGGAATATCATGTACTGTACCTGTAAGATCGTCGGCCATATATTTAAGCAATAAAGACGTTTTTAAGTTCGTCCACGGCTCAGGCTCAAAACTCATTAGCTTGTATTCTAAAGGAAAACTTTTGCGATCTAATTCGCTAATAAACTGATTGACACCTGCCGTGTAAGCCTCCAACATGTTTCGGCTTCTACTATCAGCTTCTATTTTCTTCAACGATCTTTCAGCGCCATACACCATTCCTTTTCTTCGCTTGTCTCTATCGTAGTTCAGTCCTCTGGCTCCTATTATTTCACTTACTCTTCCTGCTGCTGCACGTGTTTGCATATCCATTTGCCACAGGCGAAACATAGCGTGTATATATCCTTGTAAAAAGTATAGATCATGCTCATTATCGGCATGTATATGTGGCACCATGCGATCATCGAACCACACTTTAGATGCTCCTTCCAACTGTTCAAACGCAAGAATCTTATTGTAGTCCTTTGTAATTGGTTCGGCATTTGTCCACACACCAGCAACAGGATCTAATAACTTACCCAATGCAGGGCCACTCTTCATTGATGTGTTCAATAAATAAACCAGTATGCAAGTAATGGCTAATGGCAGTATGGCACGCAAATAGCGCATAATCTTATTTTTTTGCAGGTAGCTTTACGGTATAAGTCTTACCATTTTTTACAGTTAAAGCATGACCTCTTAACCATGGATTAAGCAACTTCAACATTCTATAGTTCGAATTATTGTATAACGCAAAATCTGCTAAATTAGTAATGGTTTCCTTTACTTCAATTTCTCTTATAGCTAGAGGTTGGTAAGCATCATCATCGTACACAACAAACCCTAGCTCTTTAGCATTACTCATGATATGTTTTAACGCCAATATCCTGAAAACATATCGCATGGTCTCTTCTGGCAACAACAGATCGTAATAATTATCTTTCTGCTGGTAAGAGGAAAATTTATTAAATCCTGCCTGACCACAGTTGTACGACGCTGCCGCTGCAGTCCAAGAACCAAACTTTTCATATGCCTCTTTTAGATACTTGCAGGCTGCATCTGTAGATTTTTCTACATCATACCTTTCATCTACTTCACTCGTCACTTCCAATCCATATCTTGGAGCAGTACCTTTCATAAACTGCCAAAAGCCTACAGCTCCAGCACCTGATATCTGATTGCGTAAAGCACTTTCTGCGACACACAGATATTTAAAGTCATCTGGTACACCATTCGCTTTCAATCTACGTTCAATCGTAGGAAAATAGCGCGACTGCAACCTTAATATATAGAGCGTACTGGTATGATAATAAGAGTTGGTTAGGACTTCTCTTTCCAACTGTTCTCTTACATCCCATCTATGTAATGGTACTGGTTCTCCCGCAAATTCTATCTGTTCCGGTATATCAGGGATATACCATTTATATTGAAGCTTTTTGTTCTTCTTTACCTCTACTACATTTTCATCATTGTCGTTTACTTTAAAAGCCACAACACTAAATACCGAAGCTGCAATAACAGCTCCTAACAGAAAGTATATGACAGGTTTCCTCTTCATTTTCGTTTTCTTTAGTCAGGTTAGTACTAATTTAACGAATAACAACAAGAAATCAGTATAGTTTCTGTAAAAGAAAAAGGCTACTCTTAAAGAGTAGCCTTTTGTATCTATAGTCATTATAGCATTATTCTTCCTCATCAAACTGAAGTACATCACGGTTAGCCATCAATAGTTCAAATTCTTCTTTAGAACCTACAACTATATCATCGTAATCGCGCATACCAGAACCCGCAGGGATCAGATTACCTGTGATAACGTTCTCCTTCAGTCCCATTAGATCATCAGACTTACCATTGATAGCTGCTTGAGAAAGCACCTTAGTGGTCTCTTGGAACGAAGCTGCTGATATCCAGCTACGAGTACCAAGTGAAGCCTTAGTAATACCTAACAATAATGGAGATGATGTCGCTGAATCAGCGTTACGGAATTCAACTAGTTTCTTATCAGCTCTACGTAGTGTACTGTTTTCCTCACGTATCTCACGAAGTGTAGCTATTTGACCAGGGTGGAACTCAGCTGAATCTCCAGCATCTGTTACCACTTTCTTATCAAATATCCAGTCGTTCTCCGTCATGAAGTCAAACTTATCTACCGTATCATCTTCTAAGAACTTAGTATCTCCCGGATCAACGATAACAACCTTACGCATCATCTGACGAACGATAACCTCAATATGCTTATCATTGATCTTCACACCTTGCAAACGATATACCTCTTGAATTTCATTCACTAAGTATTCTTGTACTGCGAAAGGTCCTTTGATGTTTAGGATATCTCTTGGAGTGATCGCACCGTCTGATAATGATTTACCAGCCTTAACGAAGTCACCCTCTTGTACCATGATATGACGTGTCAATGGAACAAGATATTTTCTGATAACACCTTCACGAGACTCTACTATGATCTCACGGTTACCACGCTTGATGTTACCGAAAGAAACCACACCATCAATTGCAGAAACAATTGCAGGGTTACTTGGGTTACGCGCTTCAAACAATTCAGTTACACGTGGAAGACCACCCGTAATATCTCGGCTACGTCCCATCACACGTGGTATCTTAACGATTACCTGACCATTTTTCACTTTATCATTAGCCTTAACTATGATGTGTGAACCAACAGGTAAGTTATAAGACTTCACTTCGTCTCCATCCGTTACTAATAGTGCAGGGATCTTAGTTTTATCTTTAGTCTCGATAACAACTTTCTCACGGTGTCCAGTTTGCTCATCTGCTTCTTCACGGTAAGTAACACCTTCAATTACATTTTCAAACTCGATCTTACCAGTTATCTCAGAAACGATAACGGCGTTGAACGGATCCCATGTACAGATCACATCACCTTTCTTCACTTTCTGACCGTTCTTGATCAACAAGTTAGAACCGTAAGGAATGTTATGTGTATTCAGTAGTCTATCATTCTCTAAATCTATCACACGCATCTCACCTGTACGACCAATAACAACTTCTACCTCATTACCTTCAGCATTAGTGTATGTAGTTGTACGAAGACCATCAAACTGAACAGTACCGTCAAACTTAGCAACCAAGTTAGACTCAATAGCAGAAGAACCTGCCACACCACCCACGTGGAATGTACGAAGTGTCAACTGTGTACCCGGCTCACCAATTGATTGTGCAGCGATGATACCTACTGAATCTCCTTTCTGTGCCATGTAACCTGTTGCCAGGTTCTTACCATAACATTTAGCACATACACCTCTTTGACTCTCACAAGTCAATACAGAACGAATTTCAACCGCCTCTATAGCACTCTCTTCTATTCTTGCAGCTACATCTTCTGTGATCTCTTTACCAGCTTCGATGATCAACTCATCTGTAAGCGGGTCAATAACATCATGAAGTGATGTACGACCTAGTATACGATCATATAATGGTTCAACGATCTCCTCATTATCTTTCAATGCAGAAGTAGTTGTACCACGTAGTGTACCACAGTCTTCTTCATTAATTACCACATCTTGAGCTACGTCAACAAGACGACGTGTTAGGTAACCCGCATCGGCCGTTTTAAGAGCCGTATCCGCAAGACCTTTACGCGCACCGTGCGTAGAGATGAAGTACTCCAATACGTTAAGACCAACCTTGAAGTTAGATAAGATCGGGTTTTCAATGATCTCTGAACCACTAGACCCACTACGACGAGGTTTAGCCATCAGACCTCTAAGACCTGCCAACTGTTTTACCTGTTGTTTAGAACCACGAGCTCCTGAGTCAAGCATCATATAAACAGAGTTGAACCCTTGCTTATCTGTTGCCATCTCATGGATCAATGTTTCTGTTACACGAGTATCAACACGAGACCAAATATCAATGATCTGGTTATAACGCTCGTTGTTTGTAATAAGACCCATGTTATAGTTTTCCCAAACTTCATCTACTTCTGCTTGTGCAGACTCTACCAACTCATCCTTAATGTTTGGAACATTCAAGTCTTCAATATTGAATGAAAGACCACCACGGAATGCACTACGGAAACCAAGTGTCTTAATATCATCCAAGAACTTAACTGTTGCAGGGATACCGGTATTCTTCAATATGTTACCAATGATCTCACGAAGTGATTTCTTAGTAAGAATTGCGTTTACATAACCGTTATCTTCAGGAACGTATTTGTTGAATATAACACGTCCTACAGTTGTTTCTATCAATTCATTTTTCAATGTACCGTCTGCTTGACGAACATTTGCTTTCACCTTGATGAAGGCGTGAAGGTCAACTTTACCTTCGTTGTAAGCAATATTCACCTCTTCAGAGTTGTAGAAGGTCATTCCACTACCCTTCACGATCATATCACCTTCAGAACGCTTTCCTTTAGAGATATAGTAAAGACCCAATACCATGTCCTGAGAAGGTAGCGTAATAGGCGTACCATTCTGAGGGTTCAAGATATTGTGCGAAGCAAGCATTAATACTTGAGCTTCAAGTATCGCAGCGTTACTCAACGGTACGTGTACCGCCATTTGGTCACCATCAAAGTCGGCGTTGAACGCAGAACATACTAATGGGTGTAGTTGTATCGCTTTACCCTCGATCAATTTAGGTTGGAAAGCCTGAATTGACAAACGGTGTAGCGTAGGAGCACGGTTAAGCATAACAGGGTGTCCTTTAAGTACATTCTCTAGAATGTCCCAAACAACTGCTTCTTTACGCTCCACCAATTTTTTAGCACTCTTAACCGTTTTAACTATTCCTCTTTCAATAAGTTTACGGATGATAAACGGCTTGAATAGTTCTGCTGCCATATCCTTAGGAATACCACACTCATGTAGTTTCATTTCAGGACCAACGACGATTACAGAACGACCAGAATAGTCAACACGCTTACCCAAAAGGTTTTGACGGAAACGACCTTGCTTACCTTTCAATACATCTGAAAGTGATTTCAAAGCACGTCCACCTTCTGCCTTCACAGCGTTAGACTTACGGCTATTATCAAATAAAGAGTCAACAGCTTCTTGAAGCATACGCTTTTCGTTACGTAGGATAACTTCAGGAGCTTTGATCTCTATCAAACGCTTCAAACGATTGTTACGAATGATCACACGACGGTAAAGATCATTCAGGTCAGAAGACGCGAAACGACCACCATCCAAAGGAACTAGAGGACGAAGCTCTGGTGGAATAACAGGGATGTATTGCATCACTGTCCACTCTAGCCTGTTCTCTACTCTCGTATTAGCATCACGGAACGCTTCAACAACACTCAAACGCTTCAATGCCTCTTGCTTACGTTGTTGAGAAGTTTCGTTAGCTGCTGCATTACGAAGGTCGTAAGACAACTGATCTAGATCGATACGGCTAAGGATAGCATGTACCGCATCAGCACCCATCTTAGCGATGAACTTATTAGGGTCTTCGTCAGGCAAATATTGGTTCTCCTGAGAGATAGTTTCTAGGATCTCTAGATACTCATCTTCAGTGATCAATTGTTTATCAGTAGATTCAGAATCTTTAAGGTTCAACTTCTGGCGGATCAAATCCTCAGCCTCACCAGCTTGTACTACAGTATAGCGCTCATAGTACACAATGCTTTCCAACTTCTTAGAGCTAACGCCCATCAAGTAACCGATCTTGTTCGGCAAGCTCTTGAAATACCATATGTGTACGATAGGAACTACCAATTTGATATGTCCCATACGCTCACGACGTACTTTCTTCTCTGTTACTTCAACACCACAACGGTCACAAACGATACCCTTATAACGGATACGCTTATATTTACCGCAATAACACTCATAGTCCTTTACAGGGCCAAATATTTTCTCACAAAACAAGCCGTCGCGCTCTGGCTTATACGTACGATAGTTGATCGTCTCTGGCTTTAATACTTCACCGTAAGAACGATCAAGAATAGTATCAGGCGATGCCAGGCTAATGGTAATTTTGTCGAAACCCGGTTTAGGGCGGTTTTCTTTTTTAATAGCCATATTTTTATGAAGCGTTTACTGTATTAACTTATATAATTATCAAACGTAGGAGCTATTGTAGCTCCTACGAGATATTTTTATTAATCAAATTTCAATTCAAGACCTAGACCTCTAAGCTCATTTACCAATACGTTGAAAGATTCAGGTATACCTGGTTTCGGTACATTGTCTCCTTTAACGATTGCCTCATAAGTCTTAGCACGTCCGATGATGTCATCCGACTTCAACGTTAGTAGCTCTTGCAAGATGTTAGCAGCACCATATGCTTCTAGTGCCCATACCTCCATCTCACCAAAACGCTGACCACCAAACTGAGCCTTACCACCCAATGGTTGTTGCGTGATCAAGCTGTATGGTCCGATAGAACGTGCGTGCATCTTATCATCCACCATGTGGTGTAGTTTGATGATGTAGATGATACCTACTGTTGCTTTCTGGTCGAAACGCTCTCCCGTCTCACCATCGTATAGATAGCTGTGACCAAATGCAGGCAAACCAGCCTCTTCGATCAACTGAGATATCTCAGCAGGAGATGCACCGTCAAAGATCGGCGTTGCAAAGTTTACTCCTAGCTTCTCACCAGCCCATCCTAAGATAGTCTCGTAGATCTGACCCAAGTTCATCCTTGAAGGTACACCCAGTGGGTTAAGAACGATATCAACAGGAGTACCATCTTCTAAGAATGGCATATCTTCCTGACGAACGATACGAGCAACGATACCCTTGTTACCATGACGACCCGCCATCTTATCACCTACTTTCAGCTTACGCTTACTTGCCAAGTATACTTTAGCTAGTTTCAACACACCTGTTGGCAACTCATCACCAATGCTTAGGTTAAATTTCTCACGCTTGTAACGGCCTAGCTCTTCGTTGTATCTGATATTGTAGTTGTGCAATAACTGATTGATCAACTCATCTACTTCATCATCACCTGTCCATCCTAGAGGGTTAACGTTCAAGAAGTCGATAGTGCTTAACGTCTTAGCATTGAACTTACCACCTTTGCTGATCAATAGCTCACCAAAATTGTTGCTAACACCTGTAGAAGATTTATCCTTCAATAGCGTCATCAACTTATCTAACAATAGATTTTTGATGTCAGAAAGGTTTTGCTCATGTGTCTTCTCTATCTTCTCCATTTGTGCTTTCTCACGCACCTTAGCATTCTTGTCTTTCTTCACACGTTGGAACAACTGCTTAGAAATAACAACACCTTCAGTACCGCTTGAAGCTTTAAGAGAAGCATCTTTAGCATCACCAGCTTTATCACCGAATATTGCACGAAGTAGTTTCTCTTCCGGAGTAGGATCTGTTTCTCCTTTTGGAGTGATCTTACCAATTAAGATATCACCCTCACCTACTTGAGCACCTACACGGATAATACCGTTCTCATCCAAGTCTTTGGTTGCCTCTTCTGATACGTTTGGAATATCCGGAGTCAATTCTTCTTCACCTAGTTTAGTATCACGTACTTCCAACTCATACTCATCGATATGTATTGATGTGAACAAGTCTTCACGAACCACTTTTTCATTGATCACTATCGCATCCTCGAAGTTATAACCCTTCCATGGCATGAAGGCCACTTTCAAGTTACGTCCTAGTGCGATCTCACCGTTTACAGTTGCGTAACCTTCGGTTAAGAAGTCACCTTTCTGTACTTTCTGTCCGCGACGGATACAAGGTTTCAATGTAATACATGAACCTTGGTTGGTTTTATTATACTTAGTAAGTGTGTATACTTTCAAGTCATCTTCAAAAGATACCAAACGTTGCTTCTCATCACGATTGTAACGTACGTGTATCTCTTTAGCATCTACATATTCGATCACACCTTCACCCTCTGCGTGTATTTGTATACGAGCATCACGTGCAGCACTAGCCTCAAGACCCGTACCTACGATAGGCACTTGTGGTATGATCAACGGAACTGCCTGACGTTGCATGTTCGATCCCATCAATGCACGGTTGGCATCATCATGCTCCAAGAAAGGAATAAGAGAGGCACTCAAACCTACGATTTGGTTAGGTGCAACATCCATGAATTCTACTTCTTCACGCTCTAGTATCGGGAAGTCACCTGTTTGACGAGATTTGATCTTCTCTTCAATAAATACACCTTTATCATCCAAAGCAATGTTTGCCTGTGCAATTTTTGCTTCATCCTCTTCTTCTGCACTTAGGTAATGATGATTTTTCAAATCAACCTTACCATCCTTTACCTTACGATATGGTGTTTCGATAAAGCCCATCTCGTTGATCTTAGCGTGTACACATAGTGTAGAGATAAGACCAATGTTCGGACCTTCCGGAGTTTCAATAGTACAAAGACGACCATAGTGGCTATAGTGTACGTCACGAACCTCAAAACCTGCACGCTCTCTACTCAAACCACCTGGTCCTAGCGCAGAAATACGACGCTTGTGCGTGATCTCTGATAGAGGGTTGGTTTGGTCAAGGAACTGAGATAATTGAGATGTACCAAAGAAAGAGTTGATAACAGACGATAGTGTACGTGCGTTGATCAAGTCGATCGGAGTAAAGACCTCATTATCACGAACGTTCATACGCTCACGTATAGTACGTGCCATACGAGCAAGACCTACACCAAACTGTGCAAACAATTGCTCACCCACAGTACGTACACGACGGTTGCTTAAGTGGTCAATATCATCTATCTCAGCTTTACCGTTGGTAAGGCGTACCAAGTATTTAATGATAGAGATGATATCTTCCTTGCTCAACACTTTAGTATCCAAGTCGATATCCAAACCTAGCTTACGGTTGATCTTATAACGACCAACTTCACCAAGGTCATAACGCTTATCACTGAAGAATAACTTCTCAATGATACCACGCGCAGTCTCATCATCAGGAGCGTCAGAACCACGCAATTGACGATAGATATGTTGAACAGCTTCCAACTCAGAGTTAGAAGTATCTTTATTCAATGTATTGTAGATGATAGAGAAATCTCCACTAACCTCTTCCTTCTGTAAGAAGATCGTATCGATACCCATTTCTTCAATCATGTCAGCGTTATCTTCATCTAGCACGCTATCACGATCCAAAACAACCTCATTACGCTCGATAGACACTACCTCACCTGTATCTTCATCCACAAAATCTTCAGTCCATGTACGAAGTACACGTGCCGCCAAACGACGACCAAGGTTTTGAGCCATGCTCTTCTTATCTACTTTAACCTCGTCAGCCATTCCAAATAGCTCCAAGATGTCCTTATCTGTTTCATAACCGATAGAACGTAGCAAAGTAGTTACAGGGAATTTTTTCTTACGGTCGATATAAGCATACATCACGTTATTGATGTCTGTCGCAAATTCCATCCAAGCACCCTTGAAAGGAATTACACGCGCACTGTATATCTTAGTTCCGTTAGGGTGAGTACTCTGACCAAAGAATACACCTGGAGAACGGTGTAGCTGAGAAACCACAACACGCTCAGCACCATTGATAACAAAAGTACCTCTAGGCGTCATGTATGGGATATTACCCAAGAATACGTCCTGTACAATTGTCTCGAAATCTACGTGCTCCTCATCATTACAGCTCAAACGAAGCTTAGCCTTTAGAGGCACAGAATAAGTAAGCCCACGAGCCATACACTCTTCAATAGTGTACCTTGGCGGGTCAATAAAATAATCTAAGAACTCTAACACGAAAATGTTACGAGTATCAGTGATCGGGAAGTTTTCCTTAAACACGCGGAATAAACCCTCATTATCACGCTTGTCCGGTGTTGTTTCTAACTGGAAAAAGTCCTGGAAAGACTGAAGCTGAATAGCCAATAGATCAGGCGTTGCTGCTACATCATGTATCTTACCAAAATTTACACGACCTGTTGCAGTTCTTTTCTGTAGTATTGATGACATAAGTATGTTATAACTCCTTTTTTCTTTGTTTTTCAAATAAAAAATCCCCACTCCAAAAGAACATGTCTTTCAGAATAGGTCATATCTGATATCAACAAAAATTAATCAATATTATAATGTGCACGAGCTAGCTCCCAAAAAAAGGGACTGCAAAGATACACAGAAGGTCGGAAATAGCAAAAAATATTCCAAAAATTGATTTTAGCCAAAAAATGTTAACAAAAAACCAACGTTTTTTCTCCAAGGCCAGCAAACAAGGGGCATAAAATTGAAAGAACTGAATCCAATTTACACCTTTTTATGGAGTATTTCCTAATACTATACCCTATTCTTAAAGAAAAAATCATACTCAATCTCTAGTATTATCCGTGCTGGCACTGATAAAAATTTACCGAACAAAGGGTATATATATTGCTATTAGTGCAATATACCTTTGTTATCATCAAAGAAGGAACAAGTCCGTCAACCTTTATTTATTAATATAAAATTTCATCTATTATGAAAAAAATCGCCTCAATCGCAGCTATGGCATTATTTGGTGCTATGGCAATGACATCTTGTAAAAAAGACTACACTTGCACTTGTAAAGCTGCAGATGGTTCAACTACTGCTTCTTACACCTATCCTAAGGTTAAGAAAAAAGACGCTCAATCTGCTTGCGACACTTGGAACAATGCAGCTAAGATCAGCGGAGGTTCTTGTAGCCTATAATTTTTAGATATTAGTTTAAAAGAAAGATGTTCTTAATGAGCATCTTTCTTTTTTTATGTAAAAACTATTTCTATTTTCAGTGCCTAATTTGAGTTTGGCAACATATTTGTAGTTTTTTACCGCACGAAAAAAAATATTGCCCCTTTAACAATATTTTATACAATGACACGTTATAGATAGATAGTGTAGCAGCCTAACCATTATTAATAGGAAAATCAAGCAAAAGAATGTCTTACAAGATACCTTTAAAACAAGCCCAAACAAGAACAAGAATCATTACTGCCGCACTAATTTGCATCTATGCCGCTATTGCTATTGTAGTCTTTGTCAGTAATTAAGAAACGTTCCTAAAATACTTTTTCAGTTTCAAGAACTGTTTTTCAAACAGGTGGTAAGAAAGCATACTAATGACTATAGTCAGCAGTAAAGCCAACACTACAAACACTACAGCAGTGGTCGACTGCTCCAGCCCCCAATCATATTTTTTAAATATCTGTAGCAACAGGTTGATAACCAACGTATGGTACAAATAAAGACCGTAAGTATATATCCCCAGCTTACTCAGTACGGTTTTATCACTAACCCTTAAGGCATTCTTTTTACCTAGCGTAAGTAAAATTAACCCTGCAAACAACACACCAAGTAGTGAAGTAAGCAATATAAAGTCTTTATCCTCATTATATTGCGAGCATATAGTTACTATAATTAGCAGCGAAAAGACATACAACAACTTTACCTTTCGGGATATTTTATCAACGAAAGCCTCAGTTCTTTCAGGATACTTAATAAGGTAATACGCGGGCAGCGCTCCTAAAGCAAATAGATCAATATTGGTAAACACATCACTAGTGGGGATACCCAGCCATACATATACAACTCGAGACAAAACCCCGACCAGAAGACTAACAACAATAAGCCTCATAGCCCCCTTCAACTTAAGGAAATAGAGCGCTAGCCCCCAAATAATATAAAAATGCTCCTCTATACATAAAGACCACATAACAGATAAAGGAGAAGCATTGGCATGTGTGCCAGTTATCATCATCTTATAATTCTCTAAAAATGTCAGAGACACCCATAGTTGAGGTTCATACCCAGTAGAAGAGGAACTTAGGTGCAGTACATTATTTAAAATATATGGGGTTATATAAGCCACTAGCACCATCAAATAATACAACGGCCATATCCTCAACACCCTTCTTACAAAGAAATTCTTTAGATGGAGTGTACCTGTTCGCTTTTGTTCTTCAAGTATGATATAGCTAATAAGAAAGCCACTCAACACAAAGAAAAACTGCACTCCAATACCTCCTCCGGCTTTTAAATAGTTAAACCAAGGAAAAGCTACGATAGGTAAATGCAGTAAGAACACTTTGAAAAAAGCAAAGAAGCGCAATGCATCAAACGTATAAAAATGCCTTCTACCGCTTACTTGCTCTTTACCCCCCATCTACTACTCACCGTTTTGTGCCTGTATAGCAGCATTCATCTTATTATAATTAAGCTGCGCATTAGCACTATCGCCCTTAGACTGATACATGTAGTACAGCAACTCATAAAAACCTGCGTTAGACCCATCAATACGCAATGCCTCATTAATTGCAGCAATGGCCTCATCTACCCTACCTACTGACGCAAGAGCTATACCATAAAAACGGAAAATATTCTCATCAGATCTGTCCGTCTTCAAATGCTCCTGATAGTACTTTATAGCCAAACCGTAATCTTTCGCTTCAAAAGCTTTATAAGCTTCTATCGACGCTTTGCTTTCTCTTTTTAAGATAGCGATCAGAGGCACACCATCTACCTCTATGGTATGTACAGCATTTTTAGGGGGCCATACATTATTCTCCAACTGATAGGATGAGATGTATCGAGGATTACTAATATAGTAGTCCCAATCAAGCCTATGACGGTCATCAAACCTAGCATAATCATACGCTATTCTATTACTATCAGGACTATCCCTAAAATATCTTCCTACATCAGACATGCTAGACCTCACAAATATTTGCTCTGCATTTTCAGGCTTCACAGCATGCTCTTTTATCCAGTCTGCTGCTTGCTTACTGGTATTCTGATAATAATCAAGATCATACATCCCGTAAGCACCTTCTACTCCACCAGCTGCAGGATTGAAGTATACGTACTGGTTTGGGTGCGTTTTAAAGGTCCATATTATTGCTGGCAATAACCCTACAATAGCTATCCCAAAAACAATATTTTTAGCCTGCTTGCTTTTTATAAAGTCGCTTATTAAATCGAAGGCAAGAGAAGAACCCACTACCCAGAATGGATATACAAAAAACACGTGCCTCCAAGTATCATATACTGTTGAGTTTTTGTATATCATATACACTAACGGGAATATTGCGCCAAATAACACCAAGCCACTTGCCCATAAGCCATACTTTTTCTTAGCCTTAAAAAACAAGGGTAGAAACAACACACTACCTAGCAATACTATGATAGGGTTGGTCATAAATATCCACTTAAACTCATAGTACCATGGCATTGCAGTACTCTTCATAAACTTACCTTCAAACAACACAGAGATAACAATAGCACGGTTGGTCATTCCTGAAAGTGACTCAAGCGGATTAGATATTGGCGATTGCAGGCCCCATGGCCAAAACACAAGACCTATTACATAACCGATAAGTACTGCTACTACTATATGCAATACAGTTTTCTTAAGTGCTTTTTTATTATCAGCAAACAGATACTCCTTGAATGATTTATTTAAGACTATGTATAACACTGTAAACAAGCCCATGTATGCCAATAACAAAATACCACCTGCTGCACGCACACCAAAGGCAAGCCCCCAGCCAAGTCCTATACCTATCACATTACGCCAGGCCTTCTTCGGCAGGTCTTGCAAATAGGCCACTAAAAAATAGATACCTACTATAAAACCCGTAGCATATGGAATATCCTTAGGGTTGTTCATACTCTCTCCAAAAATCCTCGGGGAGAACACCATGAACAATAGTGCTATAACTCCAATCATCCACCTACCACTCAAACGCCTTGCCAACAACCCTGTAAACAACATTAATATAGCTCCTAACAAAGCATTAAAGAAATGCCTGAAAGTGAGTATATCCGTAACAGGGAACCACTTGTGTAGTATATGTGTAGTGAAATCAAATAGACCTCCGTAATACTCCTGGTTGGAAAACTGTAATGACTTATTCGAATAATCCAGCGCTTGCTTATCTCCGTTAAAGAAGTAATCATAGATCTCCTTACCGTACTCTATCTGTATCCACTCATCCCCCGTCTGCCCATAGTCTTTACTCAACAAGGGCATCAAGACCATGATCAATACGCCTAGACCTAGAAATATTTTTCTCCAGTAGCCCTGTTCATCGGTTGCCGGCTTTATAAGCTGCTCCATACAATCTGTATTATTTGGTAAGTATGTTTTTTTAAGAGAGACTAATATAAAACATACATTCCGAAAATGTAGCTAAATACTATTAAATCAACGTTTTGTTGCTACAACAAATGCAGTAACACCAAAAGGCAACCTTACGATACGGCTCAGACTGTTTTCTATTTTCTGAAAACCCGCAAGCAACTTATGTACAAAGGAAGGCAGTATTAATATTTGTCCTTTATCTGATTGCTTATCCTTTTCTTTCTTACCCAATAGGTTTTGCAATAGACGGAATATAGCCGTAGGGATGAATAGCAACATATAATTATAGCCATTCCTTATGATAGAGAAGCCTGCCTTTTCCGACTTTGCAACCAGTTCTTTTGTTGTATATCGTCTAAAGTGGTAATTGATATCATCGTGCTCCGACCATAAAAAATTATACGCCGGCACAAGGATAAAACACTTCCCTCCTTTCTTCAACACCTTCGACCAGTTGGCCAAGGCCACTTCATCCTTTTCTAAATGCTCCAAAGAGTCCGAAGCAACAATAACATCAAAAGCCCCTTCTTCAAAATCCGGATAATGCCCATCCATAAGATGCGCATGCTCTAGTCCGTTCTTTTTAGCTTGGGCTATCGCCTCTGCACTATAGTCAAGCGCATGTAGATTGGTATAACCAAGTTTTTTCAGTTCTAATAAAAACACTGCACCAGCACATCCTATATCCAATATCTTGGCCTCTTTAGGAATCTTATATTGTGCAAAAAGTTTCATGAGCATATCTCTACGGGCTACAAACCACCAGTTGGTCAGCTCCTCATTATGATATACTTCTTCGTAGTTTTTATCCATTTACTTGGCAATAATAACAAATAAAGAGCAACGATTACCGTTGCTCTTTATCAATATGCTTAGTACATTATTATTTTATCCTAATAAGATACTATTCTTCTGTTTTTGGCTCTTCAGTAGTTGCTTCTACTGCAGGAGCTTCTTCAGTTTGTGCTTCTTCAGCTGGCGCCTCTTCTGCAGGAGCTGCTGCCGCTGCTTTAGCTGCCATTTTTTCTTCAACACGTTTTACTGACTCTTCAACAGCTGCATTACGCTTTTCAGCTTTGTGCAAACGGTGAGATTCTTCACGTTCAGCAACTAGCTTCTCGTGATCAGCATTCCATGCTTCGAATTTTTCAAAAGCTGTTTTCTCATCAAACAAGTTAAGCTCAACACCACGCATTAAGTGCTTCAGGTATAAAACTCCTTTGAATGATAAAATACGACGGCAAGTATTCGTCGGTTGAGCACCTTTTTGTAACCAATGCAATGAACGCTCTCTGCTCAAACGAATTGTTGCAGGAACTGTCAATGGATTGTAGGTACCTAATTTTTCAATGAATCTGCCATCTCTTGGGGCAGTGCTGTTTGCTACTACTATAAAGTAGAACGGGCGCTTTTTAGAGCCGTGACGTTGTAGACGAATTTTAACCGCCATAAATAATAGAAATTATTTGCGTTAGTAAATAAATTTAAACTGCAAAGGTATGGAATAAATAGAAAATCCCAAACTTTTGATTTTTTCTGACTTATCGTTTACCAAAAGGCATTCTCATACCCATTCCCGGCATACCACCCTTCATTTTATTCATCTGCCCCATCATCTTCCTCATTTGCTCAAACTGCTTCATAAAGGCATTCACATCTGCCACTTCTTTTCCTGAACCTTTAGCGATACGCTTACGTCTATTGCCATCAATAGCATCCGGATTATTTCGCTCAAATGGAGTCATAGAGTTGATCATAGCTTCTATCCCTTTGAAGGCATCATCCGAGATGTCAATATCCTTCATGGCCTTGCCCACACCTGGTATCATTCCTAGAAGGTCTTTAATATTACCCATCTTCTTGATCTGATTCAGCTGATCTTTAAAATCATCAAAATCAAATTTATTAGCTCTGATCTTCTTTTCTAATTTCTTAGCCTGTGCTTCATCAAACTGCTCCTGCGCACGCTCAACAAGGGTGGTAATATCTCCCATACCCAATATACGCTGTGCCATACGCTCGGGGTAGAATACATCTAGTGTATCTAGTTTCTCCCCCATACTCACAAACTTGATAGGCTTCTCTACCGTATATTTAATAGTAAGAGCTGCACCACCACGTGTATCACCATCCAACTTCGTAAGCACTACACCTGTGAAGTCCAGCCTATCGTTGAATGCCTTAGCTGTATTTACAGCATCTTGACCTGTCATAGAGTCTACTACAAATAGTATCTCCTGCGGCTGCACTGCATCCTTAATGTTTTTCACCTCGGCCATCATAGCTTCATCTACAGCCAAACGACCTGCAGTATCTATGATCACAACACTATTCCCGTTCTTCTTTGCCTCAGCTATTGCATTATTAGCTATTGATACTACGTCTTTATTCTCACGCTCGCTATACACGGGCACTTTCACCTGCTCTCCCAATACATGTAGCTGATCTATAGCCGCAGGACGATAAACGTCTGCCGCTACCAGCAATGGATTACGCCCTTTCTTTGTTTTAAGAAAATTGGCCAACTTACCACTAAAAGTGGTTTTACCCGAACCTTGAAGACCTGCTATAAGTATAACAGTAGGCTTTTGAGTAAGATTTAGCTCCTCTTCACTCCCCCCCATAAGCTCGGCAAGCTGGTCTTGCACGATCTTTACCATCAACTGCCCCGGAGACACGGCTGTTAACACCTTCTCTCCCAATGCTTTTTCTTTTACCTTATCGGTAAAATCTTTCGCTATTTTATAGTTCACATCGGCATCTACCAGCGCACGGCGGATCTCTTTTACTGTAGAGGCAATATTGATCTCTGATATACGACCTTCACCTTTTAGCTGCTTAAAGGCACCTTCGAGGCGTTCACTTAAATTTTCAAACATAATATTATCTTATTCTGAAAGGATGGCGAAATTAACGTTTTTATGCTAGGTGTAAAAACAATTTGGCAATGTAGATTATCAGATTCTAAATCAACTTAATGTACGACACTTGTTTTTTTCAAATACTAAGGCTATTTTTATTCGATAAAGTATAGAATTTTCATGAACAGAATCTTAATTATCCCCGTTATTGCGCTGATTTGTCTTGTGTCATTTTCTTCTTGTAAGAAAAACTATACATGCTCTTGCATTATAAAGACAGTATTGAAAGATGACGGTAAAGTGGTAGACAACTCTTCAGCAAGATATACCATCAGAGAGAACGAGGACAATGCTAAAGCAGCATGTAAATATTATGAGCTTGAAGTGAAGCATCTTGAAAGACGCGCTATCGAGCAACATTTCTGTTCAATAGAAGGTACTGAATAAGTATTCAACCAACATATTTAAACATTAAGCCCTGCTCGTCAGGGCTTTTTTATTGTTGCTTCTGCTTTTATTAACCGCTTAGTTGGTCAACTCCTTACTTTAATTGATATTGCGGCTTATGAAACAACTATTCTTGTTATTGATAACACTACTCTCTTTCTCCAGTGCCAATGCACAACTAGCTCCTGCTGCTAATAAAGTGTGTCCACTATTAATTGGGGCTGAAATACCTGCAATAACACTAAATGACATTAAGGGTAATGCTGTAAACATACAAGAACTGGTAAAAGAGCAACCTGCAATACTTGTCTTTTACCGTGGAGGCTGGTGCCCTTATTGCAATAGACATCTGAGTGCTCTTGGCGAACTGGAGGAAGAAATACTTGCTACCGGATATAGAATTATAGCCATTAGCCCAGATACTCATGAAGAACTCAACAAAACTGCTGATAAGAATGAACTAAAGTACACTTTACTATCAGACGGTGATGGTAGCTTGACCAAAGCTATGGGCATAGCCTTTCAGGCTAGCGAAAGGCAATTGGAGCGACTAGCAACCTACTCCGATGGTAAAAATAAAGGCTACCTTCCCGTACCTTCAATCTTCATTACCGACCGAGAAGGCAAGATATCTTTTGAATATATAAACCCTGATTATAAAAAACGCTTAAGTGGTGCACTCTTATTATCTGTACTACAATCTCTAAACAAAGAATAATAGTGGGTAACAAATTTCAAAACGTCTCTTTTGCAAACATCGAGGAATTCCTAGATTACCTGCCGGAAGAAGAACTAAAGATCGTAACTGTACTCCGCAAAATAATCCATGAGTGCATGCCTAACGGTCGTGAAAAACTGGCCTACAATGTTCCTTATTTCTATCAGCACAAAAGAGTCTTTTTTATATGGCCTGCAAGCGTACCATGGGGCGGCATCAAAGAGACAAATGTTGTTGTATTAGGGTTTTGTAATGGGCAGAAAATAACCGACGATGTTGGCTATCTCAACAAAGAAGGAAGAAAACAAATAGCAACAAAAAAGTTCTACAATACAAAAGAGATAGATGCAGACCTGCTGAAACAATATTTATACGAAGCATTATTTATTGATGAACAAGAGGCAAAAACAAAGAAATAAACAGTTAATTAGTAATTTGCAGCTAACAAAGCAAACTGTATGCGACTAAGAGAATTAACACCCATTATCTGGACAAAAGACCTACAAGAAACAGCCGACTTCTATGCTAAGGTTTTAAATTTCAAACTAGACAATCTGGATCTAGAACTTGGCTGGGGACACTTGAGCAGAGGTGGTGTGCAAATAATGATAGCCTTACCTAAGGATGAAGAATTTGACACTACTAGTTTTACAGGTAGCTTTTATATCTATGTGAACGGCATCAATGAGCTTTGGGAAGACATCAATGAAAACGTAAAAGTTTGCAAACCTATAAGCAACCTCCCTTATGGCATGAGAGAATTCTCTATCTACGACAACAATGGTTACCGCCTACAATTTGGCCAAGAAGAAAGTGACTAAACTTTAGCTAGTAGCTAGGTTGCCTGAATTAAAAGGTACTTTCCTTGTTCTGGATTTTAAGAACTCAATTACCTCTTCATCCGTTTTATACTTACCTGTTATATTCACGTAGTGCTTGGCAAGCAGATCATAGCGCTTACCCATCAAATAAATGAACACATGCAGAAAGTGTATGCCATCAAAAACTATAGCATTGTTGTCTATATATTTCTGATAGGTCTTCTTAAAGTAAACAGGATGTTCTGTCCAGTGTAATGTTTGTTTTTCATGATGGCTGATGTGATACCCATCATTCCAGCATTTATGGTTATACCCTGTATTAATACAGGTAATACTGTTCCTGTAATCATTAGCAGGGTCTGCGGGATCAATAAAAGAATGCTGTGCCCAGTTGCCCATCATAGCTATTAGTCTATACAAGAAGAACGGTATAATAAACACCACCAGTGTAGCTGGGAAATTCACAAAACTCATGCCTACACAAAAAGCGATGAACAACAACTCTCCTCTAATAGAGCGCATTAATAAACGCTTGCGCTTCTTCATAAAGAAGTAGTTGCACAAATGGTAGATACCTACTAAAAGAAACTTACCAAAATAATGCCCGAAACCACTTATTGTATCTCTATCATAAGGCATGGTTGTGCTCTCATCATCCTCCATATTACCCTCTGCATGGTGCATACCTATATGGTGTGTGTAATAGGTCTCAGGAGAATGTCCGAAGAATGGCGCTATTACCCAAGGCAGGTAATGGTTTAAAAGATTGTATTCTCTCTTAAACAACACTCTATGGCTAGTACAATGTAGCATCAACCCAAAAGGCCCTTTGAAGGTAAAGTTGTTGAAGAAATGATAAGCAAATACCAACACCCACCATAACCAACCTGTAATAAAAGGCAGATATAACAACACCGCTAACGGAATAAGCACCAACGTGATCTTGATCGTAAGGTATACAAATGGCAGGTCGCGCTCATCTTTTATATACTTCAAGAAAAACTTATCTACCGCCGAATAAGACTCCGGTTTTACATAAATAGGATCCGTAATTTCAGGTAATGATTGTAACATTCCGTTGCTATATTTTCTTAAGAGAGTGGTAATACTAGTAAAATCTACTTACGATTTCAAACTTTCATTGTCATTTCAATGTACCTATATGCAAAAAGCCGACTATTAAAGTCGGCTTTTCTATGCAAAACAAAGAATTACATGTGTTGTTGGATCTTCTTCTCGTAAGCACCTTTTGGAGCTGCACCAGGAACCTTATCAACCACCTCACCATTTTTGATGAACAAAACAGCCGGTATGCTTGTAATACCATACTCGATAGACAAGTTAGGATTCTCATCTACATTCACCTTACCTACATTGATCTTACCTTCATATTCTGTAGCCAAAGCCTCAATTGATGGCCCTATCGCCAAACATGGCCCACACCAAGGAGCCCAGAAATCGATCATAGATAACTTATCTGCTTTAAGCACTTCTTCCTCAAAATTTGCATCAGTATATACAGCTGCCATTTGTTACGTTTTTATTTAATTATTAAAAGAATTATCAATTACCAGATGTCAAAAATAAGACCAATATATTAGAGCAACAATAGAGGGCCATGATAGCGATATAAATAACCCACATATATGCCATTTCTAGGCTATTTCAAGCTGCACTTTCATATCGTCATGTTCCTCTAAAAATAATATTAGATCATTATTAACTTCTATTTTCTGCCCTCCTGTCTTCAACTTGATGGACATATCGTCAGCCCTGTCAAAAACCTGCATGATCAACTCCGTACTACCAGGGTGTTCCTTCAAATTCGTAGACAAATAGTCCACCACTTCATCATTCAATTTATCCAACCATACCTTCAAATGAATACGTTTGGTCATTTGCTTGCGCACTTGATCTAGCAGCATCACTCGTTGTATCTTAAACTCCATCACACCAGGCCTGAAACGATGCTCCTGATACACACCTTGTATCATTATCTGCTGCCCATTATCTATATAGTTATTGTACTGCACATAATCATCATTCCAAAACATTACCTCTATATGCCCACTATAATCGTTAAGCATCAGCTTACCAAACTTACTGCCTTTCTTAGTGGTCATATGGGCAGCATCTGTCACAAAACCTGCCACTCTTATTGTTTTACCTTGAAATTTATCAATATCACTAATATTGGCAAATCCATAGTGCTTCATTTCAAACTTATAACCATCTAAAGGATGCGCACTTAAGTAGATACCAATTACATCCTTTTCCCTGTTAAGCAAATCAGGCAATGTCCAAGCCTCACAACTAGGTATATCAGGCGGTTTTACTTCAGGCATAGTTGCTTCTCCAAAAAGACTATTAGCTGCCATAGAACTATTGGCCTGAAACTGATTACCAAACTTCACCATCCGCTCCAAGCCTGTTACAGGATCGGTAGCAGGCGCATAAAAATATTGTGCTCTATGGAACGATTCAAAACAGTCTAATGCTCCTGCCAAAACTAGATTTTCAAGCGATTTTTTATTAACAGTTCTTTGGTTGACCCTTGACACCAGATCGAAAGGTGTACTGAACTTGCCATTCTCCTCACGCTCTTTAATAATGTCTTCCACCGCTGCTTCACCCACTCCTTTTATCGCATTCATCCCAAAACGAATAACACTCTCCTGACTAACAGAGAACCCTTTCAAACTCTCATTCACATCAGGACCTAGTACCTGCAAGCCCATGCGCTGGCACTCTTCCATGTAGAACTTTATCTTATCAATATTGTTCTGGTTGTTGAGTACCGCAGCCATAAACTCTGCTGGGTAATGTGCCTTAAGGTAGGCAGTATGATAAGCTACATAAGCATAACAGGTAGAGTGAGACTTATTGAAGGCATATTGTGCAAAAGCCTCCCAGTCGGTCCATACTTTATTGAGTTTATCTTCAGGGTGTCCTTTCTTTGTTGCTCCTTCTACAAACTGGATCTTCATTTTATCCAGTACATCTTTCTTCTTCTTACCCATTGCCTTACGCAAGACGTCGGCATCACCTTTACTAAAGCCTGCCAACTTTTGCGAGAGCAACATCACCTGCTCCTGATATACAGTAATACCATAGGTATCTTCGAGGTACTCTTCCATTTCAGGAAGATCGTAGGTGATCTCCTCCTCACCATGCTTACGCCTGATGAAGTTAGGGATGTATTCTAAAGGTCCCGGACGATACAGGGCGTTCATCGCAATAAGGTCATCAAACTTATCGGGTTTTAGTTCTCGCAGATACTTCTGCATACCCGCACTTTCAAACTGGAAAGTTGCGTTGGTCTCCCCTCTTTGGTAAAGCTCAAAAGTCTTTTCATCATCAAGAGGTAATGTATCTACATCAATATCTATATCATAGTTACGCTTAATAAGCGCCAATGCATCTTTAATGATGGTTAGGGTTTTTAATCCTAAAAAGTCCATCTTAATAACACCGGCATCTTCAATGATACTACCGTCAAACTGAGTGATAAGTAGTTCTACATCCTTATTCGCTGCAACAGGTATTAAGTCCGTTAGATCTTTAGGGGCAATGATGATACCCGCAGCATGTATACCCGTATTTCTTACCGAGCCTTCTAGCTTTTCCGCCTCACGTAGCACATCACCATGAAGGTTATTAGGCGTTGTATGTATCTCTCGTAGCTTAGTTACTCCTTCCAGCTCTTCACTACCAAGCCCTTCTTTACTTTTCAAGCTACCATCACCATCAATAGGTGCATTCAGCAATCGTTTTAAAGAGATACCGGGACGGTCAGGCACTAGCTTTGCCAAGGCATTACTGTCTTGCAATGGCAGATCCAGCACGCGGGCTACATCCTTTATACTCATTTTAGCAGCCATAGTACCATAGGTAACAATGTGGGCTACTTGATTTTTACCATACTTATCTACTACGTAATCTATTACACGCTGCCTACCCGCATCATCAAAGTCCGTATCTATATCGGGCATGCTCTTACGCTCCGGATTCAGGAAACGCTCAAATAGTAGGTTATACTTTATAGGGTCAATATTGGTAATACCTATACAATAGGCTACTGCACTACCCGCAGCACTACCTCTACCCGGTCCTACCAATACACCAAGATCTCTACCCGCTTGTATGAAGTCACCTACAATGAGGAAGTAACCCGCAAAACCCATAGTACGTATGGTAAACAACTCAAAGTTGAGTCGTTCCTCTATCTCAGGGGTTATTTCTTTATATCGTTCTTTTGCACCCGTCCAAGTAAGATGCTCTAGATAAGCATCTTGATCTTCGTTGAATTCTTTGGGTACTACGAAGTTAGGCAGTAATATATCTCGCTCCAGCTTCAAAGGTTTTACCTTATCCACTATCATTTGCGTATTGCCTATAGCTTCTGGCAGGTCGCCAAAAAGCGCAGACATCTCTGCTGTCTTCTTGAAATAAAACTGATCGTTATAAAAAGCAAAACGAGCATCCTTATTCTTCACGCCGCTATCGTCAAAGTCTTTCATCTTTGGCGTGCTTTGCTTCTCTGCTGTGTTGATGCACAATAGTATATCGTGCGCGTTGGCATCTGTTTGGTCTACATAGTGGCTATCGTTAGACGCTATGATAGGCACATTGTATTTTCTGGCAAACTTGACCAACACTTCATTTGCCTTTATCTGGTCTGGTATCTCGTGTCGTTGCAGCTCTACATAGTAGTCGTCACCAAATAGGTCTAGCCACCATTTAAATACCTTTTCCGCTTCCTCTTCCCCTTCTCTCAAAATAGTACGTGGCACCTCAGCTGCCAAACAGCAAGTAGTAGCTATAAGCCCTTCATGATACTGTAATATTAATTCCTTATCTACACGGGGATATTTACCATAAAGCCCCTCCATATAACCCAGCGAACATAGCTTCACCAAGTTTCTATACCCCACCTCATTTTTTGCTAAGAGTAGTTGGTGATAACGCACATCTTTCTCCCCACGGCTAAACTGACGCTTGTGCCTGTCTTCTACCAAATAAAACTCACAACCAACAATAGGCTTTACTACGGGTTCTTTAATGTCATTACCATGCTCATCTTTACCCACTACTTTGGTGTTCTTCCAAGCTTGTGCTACAAACTGGAATGCACCGAACATATTACCATGATCGGTCATTGCCATAGCGGGCATATCGTCTGCCATTGCTTTATCAAAAAGCTTGGGAATAGCCGATGCTCCGTCGAGCAAAGAAAACTGCGTATGGTTATGTAGATGTGAGAATTTCATAAAAGCACTAGCCTATCGCGTGTCTCACAAAATAACGAAAAACGATAAGTCTTGAACCTTGCAGTTATCCACAAAAGGTGGAGAAGGAAGGATATTATAGAATGGCATAGCGCTTCCTTACATTACCCTTGTATTAACTATAATGCACGATTAGCTCATAAAGAATAAAAATATTATATTTATTTATTCTTTAATCTAAACCAATCACACATGAAAAAGTTATTCTTTTCTCTTGCCGTAGGCATACTTGCCTCTTTTAGCGCACAATCTCAAATTCTTAAAATTGACAACCAAACACCCTGTAGCGTTTATGTAGATTTTCATTGTAGAGATGCTGCTTGTGGCGCTCAACAAGCTGTAACGCCAACATCTCCACTTGTTCCCGGAAACACAATAGTGACCCACGATGCTGCTATTCTATATCCTGCACAAAATGGAGGTGCTGCTATACCTGCAGGCTATAGCTGGGAATATGGTTTGGTAGGACAAGCAGGCTTCTGCTCGCCCCAAGCTCCCGGAGGTGGCTGTACTGGCACACATATACAAATGAGTAAAGGAAACTGTGCCCTACCTCTACTTACTTCTGGTTGCGTAAATGTAGATGCAACTTGTAATGGTGGGTGTCCTGTGTTGAACGTATCTGCTGTTTTCCACCCAAATGGAGACTGCGACTTGACCATCAACTAGCACACAACAAGTAACCGTCTTTTTATAGCCCTGTATTGCAGGGCTATTTTTCATACCAATTATTATAAGGCATAACACAACCTTATAGCTACGGGAAGATTAAGAAAGAACACGCTACTGTTATATATCTTATCCTCATTATTCCTAATAGGTGTAAAAAACTTTTGAGTATGAGTTGAGGCTCTGGATAATATCCCTTCATTTTTAAAATCTTGGCGTACATTTTTAATACCCAAGCCCCCTTGCAGGCTCATGAATAAACGTCTAGAAAAGGGAATTTGTACCCCTATTATAATATTGGCTTTATATACTTGTTTAAATACATCCCCACTGTCAATCCATTTTTCGCTACCATCACCAACAATTACACTAGCACCGTTTGGTAATGAATAGTTTTGTGCTCTGTAAGATGCATGGAAGCCTACATAATTTTGTAAATAGATTTTACCTTGGGGGTTACCTCGGTAAAAATAAGACCTTAAATCTGCGGCTACCCTTATATCGTTTTTTATAGTTTTCCCTTTATAGTTTCCCTCATCACTTATAGTATAAAACAATGGGATGCCTACCTCTCCTGTAATACCAACCCGTGCATAGGGCTTATACTCAATAGCTATAGGCAATATTCCATCTGCTGCCCATACCAGGTCTGATAATGTTGCTTTGATCGTTAGCCTCCTTGCTTGAGGTCTTATAATACTACCTTCACGTTCTTCTTGAGCAATGCCTTGTAATTGAATAAAAAGAAGTAAACTTAGTAATAAGGTGCGGGCTAACATAGGCAATAAGTTTCTTTAAACAAACCAAATAATATGCCAATGCTAACGACTTCTGTAATAGAACTGTAATAGTATTTCTTTTAAGTGATACTAGACGCTCACTTTTCTCATAATCTCATAATTAGACATCAAACAATTTTCAATCACACTCCTTTATAAACTATAACACAATCTAATAGCCCATGGAAGATTAAAAAAGAGATCTTGCTCCATACCGTCCTCTCCACTACCTATAGGTAATGTCAACCTATCCAAATAAATATTGTTAACTTTATTCTCTAAATTATAAAAGACCTGATTAACCGCCTTACCACCTAGACCCGTTTGAAAAGTCCAAAAGAAACGGCTACCCATAGCTACTTGTGCACCAAATATGATGTTAAAAGTATACACCTGTTTCAAAACATCTGCAGAAGAGAAGTAAGTCTTCCCTCCTGAGGGTCCATAAAAATCTCCACCATTTTCATAACGATAATTTTGCCTTCTATAGTTGCCATCTACACCTACATAGCCCCAATGACGAGGACCTTGATAAAAGTAGTAACGTACATCTAGCCCAAAACGCATATCAGACTTAATGGTCTTTGCATATTCAGTTCTAAAAATTGGCAACTTATAAAACAACGGTATGCCTGCCTCTACAGTAACCCCTATCTTATCATGCACCTTAGTTTCTAAACCTATAGGAAGTATTCCCGTGTTCGACCATAGCAAATCAGAAAGAGTTGCCTTCAATGTATACTTACTGGCTTGTGGTGTTGATTTGCTTTTTTCTTCTTGAGCAAAAACTTGCAATTGAATAAGAGAAAGTAAACTCAATAATAAGGCGCGTGTTAACATAGGCAATAAGTTTCTTTACACAAACCAAATAACATGCCAATACTAATAACTACTGTAATAGAAATGTAATCGTATAGTCAATACTAGAGTTCTTATCCTTAAATAAAGACACTACCATTTACTATTGGGCGGGCAGGCTACATCGCTTGCACCTCTGCGTTTAAACAGTCCTTTAGAAGATCTATAATACCTAGTCTTAGACTTTGCCTGCTTGGGCTCACGCACTCTTGGATAAAGCTTTAACGCCAACCCTGCATAGGCATCTACATTGCTGACGCTCTTGTTGATAATACCGGAAGTAATAGCCGTAGTAGACCCTACGAACAATGGACCTGCATAGATGACCGTGCCTACATCCACACTTCTTAGTCGGGTGAATGTTACGGGCATACCCACACGCAACCATGATGACAGATCGTATCGAGGTGTAATGTTGGCATAACCCACATAGGCAGGGCGATACAGATCCGATTTATTGGAAGTAAGATTGATCAACGAATTGAAACTTACATTGAACTTATCCGTGACATTATAATCTCCACTCAGCCTAAATGCTGTAGGCAGAGATATCAATGCTTTATCATAATCCTTTTCTTTAGCAATGACGGTACGTACAGAATCATCATTCAGGAAAAAGGAAACCTTTTGTTCCGATTCTTCAAATTCAAAAGCAGAGGCTCCCTTATTCTGTATGTTTACATTGTAACTACCGCTACCATCTGCACCTCTATAAGTAATTCCCCCTAGGTCAGTTATAGATGCGGCAACACTCCATTTGTATTTTCTTTTCTCCCCCCAGCCTAGCTCTGCTTCTGTTTTGTCGTAATACACATAGCGTGCGCCAATATCTATACCCCATCCCGAGCCTGCTCCTAAATTACTGGCAATAGCCTGAGGATCATCGTGAGTGAAGAACAGGTTGACTGTACCCTTTGCATAAATAATAGAATCACTCTGGCGCTCGTAGGTGGCCGTTGGTGTTTTTACCGCTATAGCCATCATCCCCGAAAGATACTTTAAGCTCACACCACCATATAATTGATAATGGTCTTCCTCTTTTATCTTCTTACCAATGCTGACACCATACTCACTAAAGGCATGTGCCGCAACGCCTGTGTTGTTATAAGTAAGACTATGTCTCGCCCCGTCAAGGTTCACGCTTACGAGTGTATCAAAAGTACTGCTCGTAACACCGCCTGCACGTACTATAGTTCTAAAACGCGTGAAGACTCCGACCTGATATTTCTTTTTCACCATGAAAGAAACACTTGGCCCTACTACATCTACATTGGTCCACAAGCGTTTTATTTGTTTGTTGTTCTTTTTGAAATAGTCTACCCCCTCTACCGCATCAACATCTTCTTCTCTAGCCAACTTCCCTAACAAACCTCGCGAGGCTCCATACATATTGTTGCCTACCAACACACTTCCTGAAATGATATTGACCTCAATACCCGTAGCAGCACTATTGACATAAGCAGGATTGTAAGGCAGTAGCTGAATAGAAGTAACGGGATTGCCGAGACCAATAAATTGCTGTGCCTTAGCCTTTGTGACAAACAATAAAAACAACAACAGCCCTAAACTGCATGGATAAGCAGAACGAAACATAAATACCTTTTAATAAAACGATTATCTAATCACACAGTGGGGCTTACTGCTACTACCAAGTAGCTCTATATGCTGATAACGTGCAAGGCATTCAAATATTATAATGGGATTAAAATTCATTTTTGACACAATAAAATTTCAACAGTTGTCCGGGGGCTCTACGCAATATGTTTGTTTGTGTAATTAAGATGTTCATCTTATCACCCAGAGCCCGCCAGGACGCCCGTTGAAGCAAACTGACTATTACTTTACTCAACTATACATAACGATACATTTGCCCCATGTGTGAGGACATTGTCAAAAAAAAATTACAATGCTTACCCCTTATCTACATCGCGGATGCGGTGCTCTTGTAGCCATTGCTCAAATGCCTTTGCATCTTTGGGAGTGTGGTGGATGACCTCGCCCGTGCGCAGGGCAATGATGAAGACCTCTAATGTTTTGCCGTAGGCCGACAGCTCCTCGGCTGCGTGTGCGAAACCCGCAAAGCGGGTGGTGATGGTTGCCATATAAGTACCAGTTTTCATATTCTCATGAATGACGCTAATACGAGTACCACCAAAAAAACGTGGAACTCAACTTACCGAACTGGGGTACTGGTATACCTTGACACGAATAAGAGAGCCCACGCTTAACGTGGGCGTTCTTACTTCATCTCGTGTCATTAAAAATTACCAGTTTTCAGTTCGAGACTAAAGCAATAACGCCTTAATATTTTTCTACCCTCAAAGATAGTGCATTGTACCGTGATATGGGAGTGGGTTTAAAATGGGTGTTTTCACCCTTGCGTGGGGAGTGGTTTATGGGCAACTTTATAGGAACAAATACACCCACCTATGGCGAAGGATAAAAATGATATGAGTACGGAGGAGTTGATTGAGTTAACTGAGCAACTTTATGAAGAAAAGAAGTATGATGATATTATTGAGCTGCTAGATGACGCCACTTTAGAAAAGCATAATAGTGCAAAATTATACCATAAAAAGGGTATTGTTCAAAACAAAAATAAAGAATATGATAAAGCGATTGAATATTTAAACAAAGCGATTGAACTAGATCCTAATAATTCGTCTACTTATGATAACCGTGGATTTGCTTGGAATGAAAAAGAAGAGTATGACAAGGCTATTGAGAGCTTCAATAAAGCTATTGAGTTAGATAAGAGTCTTGCTTCTTCTTATTGTAATAGGGGATTTGCTTGGAATGAAAAGAGGGAGTATGATAAAGGTATTGAGGACTTTAATAAAGCTATTGAGCTGAATCCTAACCTGGCTGAGGCATATGGCAACAGAGGAAATGCTTGGGGTAATAAAAAAGACTATAAGAAAGCTATTGAAGACCAAACAAAAGCTATTGAGTTAGACAAAAAAAACCCTTTGTATTACCTTAATAGAGGAATTAGCTTTTTTTATAAAAAAGAATACCGAAAAGCTAAAGAAGATTACAATAAGGCCATAGAACTAAAAGCTGATTATGAACGAGCAAAGCACTGGCTAAAGAGTGCAGTTGAAAAAATTAATGAAGAAAAAGCCCTAAGAAAGGAAACAGTAGAGAGAGATACTAGCAATACAAGAATTCAATTTTTTGTTAGAATACTTGATGACGCTATGGTTGATGAATTTGATAGCAATATCATTATGCAAATATGTGCAAAAGTAAAACAAGATGTTGTAGATAAGATAAGGGAAATAGCTGCAGGCAATATCGAAGAGGTTATTGAAGACAATCTCGTGGCTCATTATACAAAACTAAATGTAGCTGACCTAATAGTATCTAACAAAAAAAGTCGACATAGATTTTATAACGCCGTATACATGAATGACCCTCAAGAAGGAATGGTTTTATTAGACTACATGGGAGAGAACATCAAAGAGTGTTTTGAACATGCTAATAAAGAGGAGGAGGACAACATTTATATAGGTAGTTATCTGCCTGCAAAAGACCATAAAGACGAACTTGTAATGTGGCGTACTTATGGAAAAGATACTAACAAAAATGAAGCAGCAGGCTGTAGCATTGTATTATCCAGAGATTTTTTCGACCCTTTTGAAGGGAAGGAAAATGACGCTATAAACCCAGATATTTTTACAGGCAATAAACCAGAAAAACAAATAATGCCTCCACAATGTTTGTATAGAGTATTATACTATAACACACGTGACAATTCGGAGAAAAAATTTGAATGTAACAAAAGCGAAGAACTACAAGGCTATGTTGACGAATTAAAAAAATATCTAGAGAAACTAATTGACCAAAAAGACAAAACAGAAGAAACGAACAAGAACAAAGCGATAAACAAAATCATCTATCATCTGCTATCAGAAGTTAGATTTTTCTTCAAAAGTGCTGACTATGCTTTTGAGAATGAAGTACGTGTAATACAATTTGCTACTAAAGGGGACGACCGTTTAATAATTGACAGAGAAGCAGAACCAAAAAAAGTGTATCTCAATTCAAATAAAAACGTAAAACCATTTATTAAGAAGATAATTCTTGGTCCCAAAGTATCCAACCCTAAGCAATGGCTTTTCTTAGAAGTAGCCATGAAACAAGATAAAGGCACAGGACATGAGAACGGCTACAACATTCAAGTAGTACAATCAAAACGTAAATACCAGTAATTAAGCAGCTTGCAAGTGCTCAGGAGATTACTCCCTTCGGTTCGAAATGACATGGGTTATTAAGCTTTACTCGCACGTCATAGCGAGGAGTACAACGACGAAGCCATCCCAAGACCACACCCCTGTTTCGTGAGACTGCTTCGTGCCTCGCAGTGACGAGTGCCAACAGCTTGGCACCACAGTAGCATAGAGTTCCATCAAGGCTACAGCGAAAATTTGGCTGTCATAAATTTTCGAGTCTTTGAAGCCTGTGCCGAACTTGATTCGGTATCGTTCTTTCTTTGGACAAGCAAAGAAAGGACAGAACAAACTGCAAATACTCAGGAGATTTCTCCCTGCGGTTCGAAATGACGGTGATTATTCAACAAGATTGCGCCCTTCGGTTCGTAACGACGAAACTACCTCACCCCAGCCAAGTACGTCCACACAATAAACACTACCTGTAGTGGCACACGAAACCATAAATACCCCAAGCCCGCACCCGTATAGGTAGCGTTCTGATAGTCTACCCTCTCTATAGCCGCTTTTATATTAGCAGGCAGCATCAGCACCAAAAATGCGATCAATGCCCATGCTGTATATACCCTCAAGGAAGGCACGAGCAAGCCTATACCAAAGAGCACTTCCAACACACCCGTAGCATACACCATTTCTTTTTTAAACGGCACTACATCGGGCACCATCATAGCCATACCATCGGCAAAGGCAAAATGCCCTATAGCTGTAAAGCAAAGCATAGCTGCCATAGCCACGCGCCCTGCCAGCGCCCAGTCGAGCTTGTTGGTCAGCTTCAATACCAATGCAGTTATTAAAAACACGGCTACTAGTACGATCAAAGGTTTCATAAGGCAAAGGTCTTACCCTTGTAGAACAATACCATTGATCCGGATCAAGAAACAACAGGCAAGCCTTTGCACAGCCCGAGCGATACTTGTATCTTCGCAGCCTAAATACAACAAAAACAGAACTCATGATAAAACCTACTTGTCCTAAATGCGAGAACCAGAGCTTTGGCGCTATTGAAGAAGGTGTAAAAGGATATATCTACAATGTTATCTACATCTGCTGCGATAAATGTGGTACTGTAGTGAGCGGACTAGACTACGGTAACTACCTGAAGCCTATTGGCGAGCTTAAAGAAAAACTGGAAGCACTGGAAAAAGAAATAAAACAACTAAAAGGAGACGCATAAACTGCGCTCCTTTTTCACTCATCTTTACACAACCTATAAATTACGATAATGCAAAAAGCCCTACTTGTTATTGCTGTGCTTGCACTTAGCAGCAGCCTTGTTGCCTGCAAAAAGAAGACCTACTACTGCGTGTGTACCGACAGAGGCATTATACTGACGAACACCAAAGAAATAAAAGCCGAGAACTGGAGCGAAGCCAGACACGAGTGCGAGCAAAACAACCCTAGTGACCCCAACGGTACTACAGGTGTGTACTGCGAGCTACAGCCTGAGTAAACGATCAAGGCACTACTCGTCTCTTCCTTTAAAACCATTATACTCCTCCCATCCAGGGTAGGGGTCTACCAGCGTGAATACCTGTGTAGTTTTAAATGCATTATTCTCCTTAAACTGCAAGGATACATCGCAACGTAAAAAGTAAACCTTACCATGTGTGATGTTGATGTTTACATCTGTATTGCCCCTTCCTTTGATGTTAAGCTTTGTAGCTCCTTGCTGATATAGCTTTAAAATATGCTTGCTACCACTAGCCACTTTGCAAGCCAGCGTATCATTCAAATATATTTTATAACGGGCGGCAGCAGAAGTATATGCATGTGGTCTGTACACATAGAGCAAGGCATAAGAAGCAGTATCTGGCAGTAGTGCTTCCACAGCAGTAGAGGCTGCTTGTTTTTTTTGCGCTATAAACGCGTTCAGGTCAGCGGTATAATACACATCAGCAGCTATACGATAAGCAGCACTCCCCCCATCAGGCGTTTTCAGTTTGCGTACCTTTAAGATATTACCACCCTGCTCTTTAGCCCTTTGAGTTGCTTTAGCCAATAGTTTCTTACTATCCCTCATCGCATCAAGTCCATCAATATTTACAACACCTACTTTTTTCAGCTCTGCTGTTGGGCAAGATACTAGCTCTCCTACAATATGTACTTCTTCGGCAGTTTGCCCTTGAACATTGGGCGCAATGGCGGTAGTGAATAGTAGCGATAGAATAATGATAAAAGACTTCATAATAGGGTGAATTTTAGTACAAAATAAAATAGCGTTCAGAATATTCCTAATAGCAGAAATACTATAGCTACACTCTGTTATAATTATAAGCAAAAGCTTAACCCACAGGCATTCGGGCAAATATTACCCAAAGGGTAGCAAAAAAACATATTTATTATTAGCTTTAAGGTATTATCTAAAGTAAAACCTATTTATAAATGAGAAAGTCTTTCGCTTTTAGTCTATTAGCCGTGGTTGCAATGGGCTTGTTCAGTTCTTGTGAGAAAAACTATAGCTGTGTGTGTACCGACCTAAGGTATAATGAAAACACAACGACTACTATAACTACGAAGGATAGGATCGAAGCAAAGATAGAATGTGAGAAGGACAATCCGGGTAGAGGTAATGTAAGCCATGTTAACTGCGTATTGCAGTAAGCATTAACCGTTAAAGATCTTGTTGCGTTTAATGGTTTTGCCTTGGCGCAACTGTATTGCATGATATATAGTGGGTACATCGTTTACCCACTTTTTTATGAGCAGTAGTATCGCAATTATTTCCAGCCGAGATACTACCCCCACCCAAAAGCATATCGTAAACACCCAAGAGGAGTTGCCCCTTAGCACCACTTCTACAAAAGTAAAGAGCAAAGTAAGCACCCATAGCTTGGAGGCAAGCGCATGTGTAGCCACCTCTTTTTTAAAACGTACAAAACTGATAACGTAAGCTGCAGCTTCCAGCCCTATGAGCAATGTTATAGACAGCCAATGGTCTTTGTAAAACTGTGGCGAGAGCCAATAACTACCCAGCATCACTGCCAGCCAAAAGAACTGATCTACCGTAGAGTCTAGCCGTCGTAGTCGCTCTGCCGACACACCTACTCTACGCGCTATATACCCATCAAAAAAATCGGATATCAAGCCATACACCATCAGTGCCACTATCACCCCTCTACTCCATTCCGCACCCAGCCATGCCAGTAGCAGTATCAGCAGCCCCGCTACTACTCTACTATACACCAGCCATATAGGTAGCTTTTTTATCATCACTTAAAGATAGGGGTAATTTCTTGTAGCAGAGTTTTCGAAAAACAGATTTTACAAAAATGTTATTTTTATGTATTTTTGCTATATATAAAACAATGTTTCATCACTATGAAAAACAGAAAACACAGTACTAACGTTGTAACAAAACGTAACATTTTGAAAAAGGGCAAGATTGGTTATCAGCCACTTAGCCACTCAAGTGAAACATACAGTTTAAAACTATAACAAAACGTAACATTTCTACTGGAAGATCTGAGCCATCGCCCAAGACTTTAGTTGCATTTCTTCGTACTCCTTTTCAGGCATACTGTCGTAGGTTATTGCTCCTCCCGCTTGGAAGGATAAGTATTGAGTTTCGGCATTATAAAACAAGCTTCTGATGATGACATTGAAATCGAAATCACCGTCAGGACTTATATATCCTACAGTCCCCGAAAACAGCTCTCTTCTAGACTGTTCGTATTGTTCTATCAGCTCCATGACTTTTATTTTAGGAGCACCGGTCATACTCCCCATCGGGAAGCTATATTTTATAGCATCGGTAAAAGGTACATCATCTTTAAGTTCGCCACTCACAGTACTTATCATTTGGTGCACCTGCGGGAAAGTATATATTCCAAACAGTTCATCAACCTGTACACTACCAACTTTGCAACTGCGTGCTAGGTCGTTGCGCATCAGATCTACTATCATTACGTTCTCAGCACGATCTTTAATGCTCTCTGCAAGAGCCGCCATGATCTCTTCATCTCGTTGCTCATCGAAGCCTCGAGGTGCAGTTCCTTTTATTGGTTGCGCTATTACCTTTGCGCCTTCCTTTTGTAAATACCGCTCAGGGCTGGCACACATCATGTAGCTATCCTTATATCTATAAAAAGCAGAAAACGGTGCAGGAGAAATATTATTCAAAGCTTTAAAAGCGGTACGAGGAGTAAGACTTACTTTTTCAGCATAACTCTCTGTACAGTAGTTTATTTCATAGCAGTCTCCATCTGCTATGTGTTGCTTCAAACGGTTTATAGTCTGCAGGTAATGTTCCTTTTCTACTCTTTGCTTAAACGTAACTTTTGGCAAAGGAGTATCATTCATAGGAGGCAAATGCATCATCGCATTATATACCTCATCTGGTGTTATATCATAACTTTCAATCGCTAGTTGATTTTTGCCCAAGTTAATAGAACATACAACAGTAGGATTGAAAAAGTATACTTCCGGAAAATCAATACGTTTCTCTTTTGCAGAATGCAGTTTTGGCTCTAGTGTATTTTTATAATCATAATTGATATTTCCAAAAAGCCAGTCTTTATTTTCATTATGCCATGCATGTATTTTATCAAGAGCATCGGCATCCGTAGTGTCTAAAAAAGTAGTACAACCTATACCTGCTAAGCAATGATATTGCATATATTTTTCAGTATAGTTATTACTATCCAGATACATAAAAATGCTGAATTGGGATGCCCAATTCAGCATACGAAGCTTTACATCTTCTAACTGACCTTTAGCGATAGTGTACGTTTTTTTTTCTCTCTGCAATAGCTAAGTTTTTTTAATAAAAATCATCTTCCTCATCTTCATCAAAATCACTATCGAAATCATCTAAGTTGAAATCCATGTCTTCATCTAAATCAAAATCATCATCGAAGTCACCACGACTTTTTTTACTTTTCGATTTAGGGGCACTAGCCTTCTTCGCGGCAGTTTTAGTGGTGCTTGTCTTTGCACTCTTGTTAGTTGCTGTTTTTTTATTTTGGCCTGAGCTCATATCACAATGAATTAGTAATGTAATATTTTAACTATTTCTCGAAACTGCCAAATATTTTTTTTAGAAAAAATAGTTTAAATTCCCTTAGCCCATTTCGAAAAGCTGATCTCTTCCTGTACCGTTAGAGATATAACCTATTGAAGTCTCTAAATACTCTTCCATAAAATTGCAGTAATCTTTAAATACTTGCGGTGTTTCGCTATACTCTTTACATGCACTTATAGGCTCTGTCCACCCTTGGAAGTTTTTGTAAATAGGCTCCACATCCGTATTGCATAAATCGTACGGAAGCTCTTTTGTCTCCTCTCCATCTACTTTATAGGCTACTGCACCTTTTATCTCTTTAATGCCATCTAAAACATCTGTTTTAGTGATAATCAGCTTAGTAACACCGCTTAACATTACAGCATATCTAAGGGCAACAAAATCTACCCAACCACACCTACGTGGTCTTCCTGTTGTTGCGCCAAATTCGTTACCTGCTTTTCTCAACTCCTCGCCAGCTTCATCGTGCAACTCTGTAGGGAACGGACCACTACCTACTCTTGTACAATATGCTTTTGTGATACCATAAACCTCCTTTATAGCCGAAGGTCTTACGCCTAATCCATTACAAACACCTGCTGATATCGTATTAGAAGATGTAACAAATGGATAAGTACCGAAGTCTATATCAAGCATGCTACCTTGTGCACCTTCTGCCAATATCTTTTTGCCTGCCTTCATATGATCATCCAACCAGTACTCTGCATTTACAACCTGCAATGCTCTTAGTTGCTCTAAAGACTTCATGAAGTCTTGCTCCCATTCCGTAATATCAACCTCATAGTCGTACTGCGCAAGCAATTGCAGATGCTTATCCTTAAGCTGCTGATACTTTTTATCAAAGTCTTTGCTTAGTACATCTCCTACACGCAAGCCATTACGTCCTGTCTTATCCATGTAAGCAGGCCCGATACCTTTAAGTGTAGAACCTATTTTCTCATTCCCTTTGGCTGCTTCTGATGCCGCATCAAGTGCCCTATGTGTAGGCACAATAAGATGCGCTCTACGAGAAACGTATAAACGCTCCAACAGATCTGGTTGCAGCGCTACTATTTGTTTTATTTCTTTTTCTAATGTTACAGGATCTATTACGACACCATTGCCTATTAGATTTAAACAATGTGACTGGAATACACCTGACGGGATGGTATGTAATACCACCTTTTCACCATTTACATATAAAGTGTGCCCTGCATTTGGCCCGCCTTGAAATCGAGCTATTATATCGTACTTAGCCGCAAGAAAATCTACAATCTTACCTTTACCCTCATCTCCCCACTGTAGTCCTAGCAAAACATCAATCATAAAAAAGAATTATCTATAAAAATAAAATAGCTCCTTAAGACAAATTATCTTAATTAGCTTTTCCAGCTACAAAAGTAGAAAGAGAATATCATTATTTCATTAAAAATGTATGCACATTACACTCACATTTATATGTTTTTCTTTCCACTATATAAAGGTAATTTAGTAGCCAATAAGTATTAATGGCAAAATTAGTCTTAGATATGACCGCTGTTGAGGATGATTTTTTCTCCGACACAGCATTAATAGGCATTGTAAGTGCATTACCTGGTTATCGCTTTTGCTGGATGATCAACAAGTACTTTGGCTACAACTTTGTAAGGGAAGCAGAGGCCGATGTACTCTACAAAAAGAAAAAAGGTGAGCCTACTTACTTTTCTTTGTACGAGTACCAAATGGAGGACTGTGCCACCAAATATGCCCTCTATCAGTTAAAAGTAGACAAAGAGACCCTAATGCCCGAGATAAAACAGCTAGACTACCTTTGGCTCATACATAGTCAAGACGCTGTAAATGAGGCTAATAGCATTGCAAATAACCTAAGAGAAGTAGGAGAAATACAATTGGCACAAGTATTATCTGCTGAAAAACTGAAAAGTGTTAACCACTTACTATTATAAAAATTATTAACCGTACAGTAATATATATAATTAACAACTATAGAAATATGTTAATTCCTAGCTTCAATATAGGTGCGTAACCGTATTTTTCTATTTTTGTTTCCTGTCAAATAACAGCTGCATGAATTTTCGCAAAGTCAATAACATTACCGGTTTAATAACCGGCGCTATCGCTACCATAGTATACTTGATGACTATGGAACCCACAGTTAGTTTTTGGGACTGTGGTGAGTTTATCTCTTGTGCCTACAATATTGAGGTAGGTCACTCTCCAGGCGCACCATTATTTATGATGATACAGCGCATGTTTGGGCTTTTAGCAGGCTCTAACTTGGAGAATGTAGCATTGATGACCAATGCATGGTCGGCGATAGCTAGTGGATTAACTATTCTATTCCTATTCTGGACCATTACACACTTTGCCATGCGCCTTATGGTGAGCAATAGAGAAGATGAACCTACAGGTAACCAAGTGCTTATGATAATGGGTGCGGGTCTTGTAGGAGCATTAGCATACACCTTCTCAGACACCTTCTGGTTCTCTGCCGTTGAGGGCGAGGTATATGCTACCTCTTCTTTCTTTACAGCATTGGTATTCTGGGCAATACTTAAGTGGGAACATATTGCTGACCAACCTAATGCAGATAAATGGCTGGTATTCATCGCCTACATGATGGGACTATCTGTTGGTATTCACTTATTGAACTTATTGGCTATACCTGCATTGGCAATGGTTTACTACTTCCGCCGCTATAAAGCTAGTAGTAAAGGTGCCGTTATTGCATTCTTTATAGGTTGTGCTTTATTAGGCTTAGTACAGTTTGGTATCCTACAAGGCTTACCTATACTAGCAGCTAAACTGGATAAATTATTCGTGAATAGCTTTGGCATGCCATTCGATAGTGGTGCCCTTACATTCATAGTGCTACTTATTGCAGTTATGGTGTGGCTATTGATCTTTGCTAAACGCAAAGGCTGGTACTTACTACACACCGGGCTACTTTGCTTGGTATTTATCATTATTGGTTTTTCCAGCTATCTAGCTCCATTGATCCGCTCTAGAGCAGATGTAGCTATTGATATGACCAACCCTGATAATGCGATCAGCCTTGTATCATATATCCAACGTGAGCAGTTTGGACAGCAACCATTATTATTTGGTCCTGACTTTACTAGCCGCCCTTATGATTTCAAAGAAAAAGGTAAAAAATATGCTCGCTCTACAAAGGATGGTAAAGACTTCTACGAAGAGGTAGGCACAAAAGTAGAACCACAATTCGATGCAGCTAATCGTCGTTTCTTCCCTCGTATTTGGGATTACAACGATCCACAACACATTAGATTTTATAAGAACTACCTAGGGTTAGCAGAAGGAGAAAAACCAAGTGGTGGCGACAACTTTAAGTATTTCTTTAACTACCAGATAAACTGGATGTGGTGGAGATACTTTATGTGGAACTATGCCGGTAGACAAAATGACTTTGAAGGACAAGGAGACCCTAAAAAGGGAAACTGGGTATCTGGTATCAAGTTCTTAGATAAAAACATTAGAGGACTTGGAGATGCTGATCTAGGACAAGATGGATACTCTAACAACAAGGCTAGAAATGAATTATACCTACTTCCTTTTATACTGGGTTTATTAGGTATCGTGTTCCAATTCAACAGGAATAAGAAAGATGGTTTAGTGACCTTAGTACTATTCTTCTTTACAGGTATTGCTATTGCTATATACTTGAACATGCCACCATTACAACCACGTGAGCGTGACTATGCATTTGCAGGCTCTACCTACGCATTTGCTATATGGATAGGTTTGGGTGTATTAATGGTGAATCATTGGTTCCAAAGATTCTTAAAAGGATCTGCAGGTAGCTATCTTGCTATAGCACTTTGCCTATTGGCAGTACCAACATTAATGGCCAAAGAAGAATGGGACGACCACGATCGCTCTGAGAAAACCTTGGCACACAATACTGCCTATAATGTATTAATGTCTTGTGAGCCGAATGCCATACTATTTACATTTGGTGATAACGACACTTACCCGCTATGGTACTTACAAGAAGTAGAGCGTGTGAGAACAGACGTGCGTATAGTAAACATGAGCTTACTAGGTATAGACTGGTATATAGACCAGCTGAACAACAAGATAAATGATGCACCTCCTGTACCTATGATATGGAAAAGAGAGCATTATTTAGGCGATAGAAGAAACTACCTACGCTACTACAAGCCGCAACAAGTACCTGATGATAGATATTTTGACCTGTCTGAGATATGTAAGTTTGTGATAAGTGATGCACCTCAAGCTAAACTGCAGATGACGAATGGAGAGAATGAAAACTTCTTCCCTACTAAGAACTTTACCATACCACCGTTAAGTAAAGAAACCTTGATAGAAAAAGGCTTGGTAGCAGCTAAAGACACATCTAACATCAGTACAGATATCCTCTTCACCTTCCCTAAGGATGTGGCATATAAAGATGATATTGCTACACTTAATATCATTGCTGCTATTGCTGCGGAAGGATGGGAAAGACCAATATACTTTGGTGGCATGTTGCCTGGTGACAACTATGTAGGTCTTGAGGATTATATGCGTCTAGAAGGTGTTATTTATCGTCTACTTCCTTATAGAGTTATTAATGTAGGCCCTAAAGGACCAGAAGACCTTGGTAGCTGTAATGTAGAGAAGAGTTATGACCTATTCATGAATACTTATGATTGGGGTAATGCAAATACGGATGAGGAATACTTTGATGAAAAGAACCGTATCATGTTTGCAGCCTACAGGATCAACTGTAGCCGTATAGCTACGCTACTTGCTAATGAAGGTAAAATAAAAGAGGCCGAGCAAGTGCTCGATAAGGTTAAAGAAGGCATTAGCGAAAGCTCTTACCTATATGATGCTACAGCATACTTTATGGCTATAGCCTACTACAACATTGGCAATAAAGAAAAAGCTCGTTTTGTAGCAGACAGACTGGTAAAAAATGCAGAAGATGATATTAATTATATCATGTCTATAAAAGATAGTCGTAGAGAATCTATGCGCAGTGATGTACAGAGAGACTTAACGCTTATCAACATCATGTATGGTATCGCACAACAATCAGGAGATACAGAAAGAGCTACTTCTTACAAACAAACTCTTGACATGCTAAATACAAGAGCCGCTTCTTTGTAATAGCTTTGTAAATAAACTGAATATCGGTAAAGCCTTTCTCTTTTTGAGAAGGGCTTTATCATGTCTAACATTCAATAATGCCCTATCTTTATACAACAACTTTTAACTAAGGGTTTAATATGAAATACCTCATTACGATACTATGCTTGCTATTGATGAGCAGTGCTAATGCTCAAATCATTAAACGCAAAAAAGCAAAAGCTGATGAAAAAGCACCTAAGGCTATCTTAGTACAACTATTCACCAATCAGAACAAGCTGGCGTACCTACAAGAAAGAAAAAAGACGGATGATATACAGCTATTAAAAAAAGATACTGATAGTATCTTAACTAAAATGGTTAGGGACTTTAATGATAACTTTTATTACTGCCCTGTATACTATTATATTGACAGCAATATTGAGCATATCAGAAAAAAAGAGTTTGACGGCATATTACTCAATGAGAACTTGCAACCCGTTAAAAATACAGTACTGGAAAACGGAGCAACTGATTTTCAAATTGTAATATTTGGCTACCCGATACAGAAATCATCAGACAATTTAAAGGATGATGAAAAAGATGATTTTTTTGCCTCTAACTATTCAGTGACTACTAAATACAAACAACGCCTTGTAGTATTTGATCACAACTTTGATAAACTACCTCTCCCCTTACCTAATGGCTCTAATAATGTATACGGAGGTGCCTTAAAACACCCGGCAGAAAGCTATTTATATACCTCTAAAAAATTTCCGCTATACTATAAACCTTATGCTAAAAGCCTGAGCGCTAAAATGTATGATTTTTATGGTAGCTACCCATACAAAAAATAAAAAGGCTCCTTTTAAAAGGAGCCTTTTGGAGGTCGCGAGCGGATTCGAACCGCTGTAGAAGGTTTTGCAGACCTCTGCCTAGCCACTCGGCCACGCGACCACAAGGGATTGCAAATGTAGTAAAAAATCGTTTCTTTACAAGCAAAGAAATTAGAATTATGCCGAGTCATTTTAACGATACTATTGGCGCATCTCAATTACTACTCAATAAACGTGGGGCTGTATATCATTTAGACTTAAAAGCAGACCAAATAGCCGATACAATTATAACGGTAGGCGATCCCAATCGTGTAAAAAAAGTAGCCCAATATTTTGATAAAATAGAGCATAGATCTTCTAACAGAGAGTTCATTACCAACACAGGATACATTGGCAAAAAAAGACTAACTATTCTTAGCACAGGTATTGGTCCTGACAACATAGATATTGTTTTAAACGAGCTTGACGCCCTAGCCAACATAGACCTTAAAACAAGAACCATTAACACTGAACTAAAGAAGCTTAATATTATTAGACTAGGTACATGCGGTAGCCTGCAATCAGATATACCGGTTGATAGTTTTATTGTAAGCAACTATGCAATTGGTATGGATAATTTACTCCACTACTATAACTATGATAACAATACAGACGAACAGTTTATTCTAAACGAATTTATACAGCATAATAACCTATCAGGTAAATACATCACTCCCTACATAGCTCAAGCACCTGTAAGACTACTCTCTCACTTTACTAAAGGGTACATTCATGGCATTACAGCTACATGTCCGGGTTTCTATGGCCCTCAAGGACGAAAACTAAGAGGCAACATAAGCCTACCCTATTTATTGGATGCACTAAAGAGTTTTAACAGTAGAGGACAAAAAATACTTAATTACGAGATGGAAACGTCAGCTATTTATGGACTTAGCAAGATTTTAGGTCATAATTGCGTATCAATAAGCACCGTAGTAGCCAACAGAGCCGATGAAACAACTTCACAAGATGCAGATGCTGCAATAGAGAAAATGATTCAGCAGTCGCTAAGTATTATTGAAAAAATATAACAAATGCTTCTGCCATAGGTCAAAGAAGTAGCGTATCTATTTATTACTTTTACCAACGATTATGTATCCAGATTTCGAATTCTTTCTAGAAAGTATATTTAATACTGATTTCCCTGAATGGCTTAGCATCTTTAAAATGTTTGGCTTTATGGTAGCTATGGGCTTTATAGTTGCCGCATGGACCATCACTGCTGAGCTTAAACGTAAAGAAAAACAAGGGTTGCTACATCCCACATACAGCACCATAACTGTTGGGGAACCATTAAAAACATCAGACTTAGTTGTCTCTATCATTTTAGGATTTATACTGGGCTATAAGGTTGGTGGTCTCTTTAGTAATATTGCTGAAGCAGCGCCCGACCCTCTGGAGTTTCTACTGTCGACTAAAGGCAACTTAATAGTAGGGATTCTAGGCGCAGGCTTGTTTGGATACATGAAGTATTCAGACAAGAAAAAACAGGAGCTACCTAAACCTGAACAACGTAAAGTAGCAACCTACCCTCACCAGAGAGTATTTGAAATAGTATTTATAGCCGCTGTAGGCGGCCTAGTTGGCGCTAAAGTCTTTAATGCACTAGAGACATGGGAAGACTTCCTTAAAGACCCTATAGCCAATTTATTCTCTTCTTCTGGCTTAACCTTTTACGGAGGTCTTATTGTAGCTACAGCAGCGCTCTACTACTATTCAAAAAAGAAAGGTATCCCATTCAAACACCTTTGCGATGCAACAGCGCCTGGCTTAATACTTTCTTATGGTATTGGAAGACTTGGTTGCCAAGTAGCCGGAGATGGCGACTGGGGCATATTAAATGCCGCCTATATCTCTCTACCTGATGGTTCTTTACAAGCAGCAACATTAGCAGAGTTTAAAATGAGATTACAAGAAGCATCAGGCTATTTTACAAGAGAGTTCGGTTCTTTACAAAACGTCCCTTATTCTTACGTTCAAGCGCCTAGCTGGCTACCAGACTGGATGTTTGCGATGAACTATAAGCACAATATTCATAATGAAGGTATGCAAATATTGGGCTGTACTGGTAAGTATTGTGGTGTTTTACCTGTAGGTGTATTCCCTACACCTATATACGAAACTACATTAGGCATCATTATTTTCTTCATCTTATGGCAAATAAGAAAACGTTTGAAATATGCTTGGCAAATGTTTGGCACCTACCTCATATTTAACGGACTAGAGCGTTTCTTTATAGAGAAAATGCGCGTCAACTTCAAATACGACTGGGGTTTCTTACACCCAACACAGGCAGAGATCATTTCTTTTGGGTTAATACTAGGAGGTATTGCTCTACTGATATATGCCAATAAGAAAAAAGATAAACTAGCTCCTACAGCTGATTAATAAGCATCGCAACAAATACATTTAAAACATGCTGAAATAAAAAAGTGCGCTACAATTGTAGCGCACTTTACGTATGTATCAAATGATTAAAACAATGTATTCTATTTGCCTAACGGAGCAGCAAAAGCAGGCATTTTCATATCATGACGCTCTTGGCTATATGGTATTCTGAATCTTAAACCAATAGTACCCGAAACATCAGTAACTGTAAAGCTCAACTTCTCTTTAGGTGTTAATAAAGGCACTTCGTTATTTTCATAATTAAGGGTATATGATCTGTATGCACCTTCAATATTAAGACCTACATACTTAGACAAGCCCATAACAAAACCAACTTGACCACCGAAAACCATACCTTCACCACCATCTGGAGTACGGTAGTTTTCGTTATCATTAAGTCTTCTTGTTTTATGTCTTCCTGTACCATAACCTACAGCACCACCAGCATAAACATAACCACCTTTAGTACCTACCGGTGCTTGCAAATTGGCTAAGAAAGCACCTGAAACCATATACTTAGCATATACCATCTTTTTACCATCCGCACCAAAAGGGATTTTATATGGACTAAGGTAAACAGAGTCTGTCATACGAGACAACTCAGTAACTCTTCCTTCAAAGCCTATTTGAAAATTCTTATGTATGTGGTATATAATAGACAAGTGACCACTATAGTTAAATGTAGCGATATCTCCTTTGTAAGGCATATTGCCTACAGCGTCTCCGTTACTACTAATACCTCCATGTACACCAAGCTCTAGATCTTGTGCATTTATTTGCGCATGAGCAAAAATGCTTGTAGAGACTAACAGGAGCGAACAAATTATTTTTTTCATTATTGTTGTGTTATTGAGTTAATCAGACTTGTCTAACTATTTGAAATATAACGACATCAAAATACAATCATATTTCATAAAATACAATAGCCCTTCAAAACTGATTGCAAAAAAGGCAAATAAACTTTTAGAAAGTTGGATTAGATCAGACTAAATGTCCTGTATTTAGTTCACTATTAGCTCTTTCTGCATCTTCTATCGGTCCAAAATCAGAGAGATTTTCTCCTTCTTTTTTACCGACAAGTGTAGTATGCTCATAATGAACCGATGGTTTACCGTCTGCAGTAATAATGGTCCATCCATCATCTAAGCTATTTATCTCTCTTGAACCAAGATTGATCATAGGTTCAATCGCTAGCACCATACCTGCTTTCAAACGCTTACCAAATCCTCTTCTACCATAGTTTGGCACTTGAGGATCTTCGTGTAGTTCTTTACCTACTCCATGCCCTACAAGCTCCCTTACTACGCCATAGCCGTGCTCTTTTGCCGTATATCGCTCAATAGCATTAGAAATATCTCCTACTCTATTGTTTTCTCTTGCTTGTACTATTCCTAGCCTCAACGCCTCTTTGGTTACTTTCATCAACTGAAGTACCTCCGCACTAACCTCACCTATCGCAAATGTATAAGCATGATCTCCATGATAGCCATCTTTATAAAACCCGCAATCAACGGATATTAGATCACCATCCTTTAGCACATAGTCGCCTGGGAAACCATGCACAACAGCTTCATTAACAGAAATGCATAGAGACGACGGGAATGGCGAATACTCTGGTCCATAACCTTTAAAAGAAGGTATACCTCCATTATCTCGAATAAAGGTTTCGGCCATCTCATCTATAGATCTAGTAGTAATACCTGGGCGCAAAAAAGCTGCCACCTCAGTTAAGGTGGCAGTTACCATTAAGGCATTTCTTCTAATTATTTCGATTTCTTCTTTAGTCCTTATGTGAATCATTATAAACTAAAAATATCAAAGTAGTATTTTTTTTATACAGAAGCTGCTTGCTTACGTCCTGAGATACGACCAGTTTTCATCAAACCATCATACTGACGCATTAACAAGTGGCTTTCAATTTGTTGTAATGTATCTAAGATTACAGCTACACCGATCAGCATTGAAGTACCACCGAAAAAGTCTGCAAAACCTCTTGTAATACCAAATAGAGCTGCAATACCCGGTAGTATACCTGCTAGCGCAAGGAATATTGAACCAGGAAGTGTGATACGATCCATTACAGTAGCAATGTAGTTTGCTGTAGGCTCACCTGGTTTTACACCTGGTATAAAGCTGTTGTTACGCTTTAAGTTATCAGCCATCTCTGTAGGGTTCACAGTAAGAGCTGTATAGAAATAAGTAAATGCAATAACTAGTATAGCATATACTACATTATACCATAAAGAGGTATTATCTCTTAGCTGAGCTATAAAACCTGAAGCAGTCTCATTACCTTCTGCAAAACCTGCTAATGTAGCTGGTATGAACATGATAGCCTGAGCAAAGATGATAGGCATTACACCAGCAGCATTCACTTTCAACGGAATAAAATCACGAGCACCACCAGCTATCTCACGAGCCGTGTTACCACCACCTACTACTCGGCGTGCAAAGTTTAGAGGTATTTTACGTACACCTTGTGTAAGCATGATAAGACCTACTATGACTGCAATGAAGAAAGCCATCTCTATCAAGAATATCAAAAGACCACCTGCACCACCTAAGTTTTTAGCTGCAAATTCCTGAACTAGTGAATCTGGAAGACGGGCAAGGATACCCACCATGATTAATAAAGAAACACCGTTACCAATACCTTTATCAGTAATACGCTCACCCAACCACATTACGAATAATGTACCTGCTGTAAGTACTACTGTTGTAGACAACCAGAATAGAACACCTTGATATTCCTGAACTATAGCACCACCACTTTGGTTAAGTAGGTAAGTTACATATGCACTTGCCTGAAAAGCTGTTACGATAACAGTCAGGTAACGTGTCCACTGGTTTAATTTTCTTCTACCGCTTTCTTCTTTTTGTAGTTTAGCAATTTGTGGTACAACTATACCAGCCAACTGCATAAAGATAGACGCCGAGATATACGGCATAACACCTAATGCAAAAATGGAGGCACGACTGAACGAACCACCTGCAAACATGTTAAATAGTCCCAAAAGACCTTGTTGACTACCCTCTAATAATAATTTGTTAGGGTCTATTCCTGGTAATGTTATAAAGCTACCTACACGGTAAACTAGTATAAGCATTAGGGTAAATAAAATACGCTTACGTAGCTCTTCTATGCTCCAAATGTTCTTAAGCGTTGTAATTAGTTTCTTCACAGGGACTAATGTTAATCAAAAATGAATTGCGAATAAACGATAAAAGACGCATTTCTCCAAATGCGTCTTTTAAGATTTTTTGCTTGTTATACTAACTCTATTGTACCACCAGCTGCTTCGATAGCTTTTTTGGCATTAGCACTTACAGCATTTACTTTAAAAGTAACCTTAGATTTGATCTCTCCGTTACTCAATATTTTCACTAGATCCGTTTGAGCAATAAGACCGTTGATATACAAATTTTCTAAAGAAAACTCCACAATACCATACTTAGCTACTAGCTCATCTACTTGATTAAGGTTGAATACTTTATACTCAATACGGTTTCTGTTCTTAAAGCCACGCTTTGGAGAGCGACGTTGCAAAGGCATTTGACCACCTTCGAAACCTATTTTGCTCTTGTAACCTGCACGAGATTGTTGACCTTTGTTACCTTTACCAGCTGTAACACCTAGACCACTACCTTCACCACGACCTACTCTTTTAGTTCTGTGTGTAGCGCCTTTTGCTGGTTTTAAATTGTGTAATTGCATATTTTACTTTTTTGGACTTGCGCGGAATGTAAAGCCGCTCGCAAATGTTTAAAAAATTATTTTACTTCTTCAACCTTCACTAAATGGCTAACTTTTTTAACCATTCCCATTACGTGTGCGCTATCGCCATCTACTTCTACACTAGCGTTAAGCTTACGAAGACCTAATGCTACAAGTGTACGCTTTTGACGCTCAGGACGATCAATACCGCTTTTGATTTGTGTTACTTTATACTTAGCCATGACGCTACTTATATTCAATAGTTTTATAAAATACCTTGAAAGTGTATAACGAATATTATCCGTTGAATACTTTCTTAAGGCTTACGTTACGATCTCTTGCTACTTTAACAGGCTCACGCAAAGTTGCTAGAGCAGTAAATGTTGCTTTAACCACGTTTTGTGGGTTAGCAGAACCTAGGTTCTTTGTAAGTACGTCAGTGATACCAGCAGCTTCTAAAACAGCACGCATGCTACCACCAGCAATTACACCTGTACCGTGTGCAGCAGGCTTAATTAAAACCTTAGCAGCACCTTGCTTTGAAAGCTGAGCATGAGGTATAGTACCGTGCATAACAGGAACTTTGATCAAGTTCTTCTTAGCATCATCTATTCCTTTAGTGATTGCTTCTTGTACTTCTTTCGCTTTACCAAGACCGTGACCTACAACACCTTTACCATCTCCTACTACTACTAATGCAGAGAAGCTAAAAGCACGACCACCCTTAGTTGTTTTCACAACACGGTTTATCGAAACTACTTTCTCCGTTAGTTCAAGATCTCCAGCTTTTATGCGATTTGTATTTGAGTTAGACATTATCTTTATTATATAAAATTCAAATAATAATTATAGCTTCAATCCACCTTCACGTGCACCGTCAGCTAATGATTTAACACGGCCATGGTATAAGTAACCACCACGGTCGAAAACACATTGTTCTACCCCTACTTCTTTAGCAGCAGCAGCAATTGCTTTACCCACCATAGCAGCCTTTTCTACTTTATTACCACTTTGTGCAGCAATATCCTTCTGACGAGAATTAGCAGAAGCCAATGTTGTACCAGTTACATCATCTATAAGTTGTACGTATATATCCTTATTACTACGGAATACAGACATACGAGGCTTTTGTGCTGTACCTTTTACATTGGTACGTATACGCCAGCGTAATTTTTGACGACGAACTACTTTTTGATCAAGAGACATCTTATTTACTTTTTATGTTACGGGCTCACCCCTGTGGGATGGCTGCCGAGATTTTTAATGTTTATATTAATACAGTGCTTATTACTAAGCAGCTGATAAAACCTTATTACTTAGCTGCAGACTTACCAGCTTTACGACGAATGTATTCACCAACATAACGCACACCCTTTCCTTTGTAAGGCTCAGGCTTACGTAAGCTACGGATCTTAGCAGCTACTTGACCAACAAGTTGCTTATCTATAGACTCAAGCGTAATTCTTGGAGGAACACCTTTCTTCATTTCAGCCTCAGCTTTAACTTCTTTAGGTAGTTCAAACACGATGTTGTGAGAATAACCTAGAGACATATCTAAAGTCTGACCTTGAACTGCAGCACGATAACCTACACCTACAAGGTCAAGCTCTTTCTTAAAGCCTTCAGTTACACCTGTAACCATGTTAGCAACAAGAGCACGACTTAAACCATGCACTGCACGGTGACGGATCTGCTCAGACGGGCGCTTGATAGTTAAAGTACCGTCAGCTACTTCAAGAACCATATCGCTATCGATAGTTTCTTTTAATTCACCTTTAGGTCCTTTTACTGTAACCACATTGCCCTCAGCAACTGTGATAGTTACACCACTTGGAATTGAAATTGGACTATTACCTATACGAGACATATTATTAAGTCTTTATATTGTTATGATAGCAATCGACCGGTCAGCCTAGTATAGGCACGGCTTAATGTATCAATTACTGTTTTATTATTAATAGATGTTACACAATACTTCACCACCCACATTCTGCGCCTTAGCTTCTTTATCTGTCATTACACCTTTAGATGTAGACACTATAGCAATACCTAAACCATTAATCACTCTTTTGATCTCACTTGGCTTAGCGTATTGACGAAGACCAGGACGGCTAACACGCTCTAAAGATTTTATTGCTGGTTCTTTAGTTTGTGCATCATATTTAAGCGCTATCTTAATAACACCTTGCTTATTATCGTCTTCAAATTTGTACTTAAGGATATAACCTTTGTCATACAAAATTTCAGTCATGCGCTTCTTAACCTTTGAAGCTGGTATTTCTACGATACGATGACGTGCCATTTGCGCGTTACGTACTCTAGTAAGATAGTCTGCTATTGGATCTGTTACCATTTTCTAATTTAGTTTGTAAATAAAGTTTGTTGTCGGTTTCAAAAAAGTTAGGTTGACCTTACAACGTTTAATAATTACCAGCTTGCTTTACGAACACCTGGTATTTTGCCATCTAAAGCCATGTCGCGGAATACGTTACGTGAAATACCGAACTGACGCATATAACCTTTAGGACGACCTGTAAGCTGGCATCTGTTTTTCAAACGTACCGGAGAAGCGTTCTTCGGTAATTTGTCTAGTGCAGCGTAATCTCCTGCGGCTTTAAGTTCAGCACGCTTTTCAGCATACTTCGCTACCATTGCTTCGCGTTTGCGTTGGCGGGCTTTTACTGATTGTCTAGCCATTTATAATTAGTTATTATTTTCGATTTTTATGTTCTTGAATGGCATACCTAATTCTTTAAGTAATTCGTATGCTTCTTCATTTGTATTAGCTGTAGTCACAAAAGTGATGTCCATACCGCTGATACGGTTTACCTTATCAATATCGATCTCCGGATAGATGATCTGTTCAGTAACACCCATAGTGTAGTTACCACGACCGTCAAAAGATTTATCATTGATACCTTTAAAGTCACGTACACGTGGTAGTGTTACAGCGATAAAACGATCTAAGAACTCATACATTTTAGTACTACGTAGTGTAACACGACAACCGATAGGCATGTGTTTACGTAGTTTAAAGTTTGAGATATCCTTCTTAGAAAGTGTTGGCACAGCTTTTTGACCAGAGATCATTGTCATCTCCTTCACAGCATCATCGATCAATTTCTTATCTGCTACTGAACCTTTAACACCTTGGTTAAGACATATCTTAACCAAACGAGGGCACTGCATAACTGTTTTGTAGCCAAACTTTTTCATCAAAGCTGGTACAACTTCGTCGTTATATTGCTTCTGTAAGCGAGGCTTGTATACTGTAGTTTCCATTATTTAATTTCCTCCCCAGACTTTTTAGATATACGAACAATTTTTCCATTAGTACGCTCACGCTTGATACGTGTAGCAGACTTGGCTTTAGCATCCCAAAGCATAACATTAGATATATGTATAGGTGCTTCTTCTTTCACGATGCTACCTTGTGGGTTCTGAGCGTTTGGCTTAAGGTGTTTTGTAACAATATTTACACCTTCTACCAATACACGAGCAGCGTGTGGATATACAGCCAAAACCTTGTGTGGTGTGTTGTTATCCTTATCATTACCAGCTATAACGATAACATTATCGCCTTTTCTGATATTGAATTTTGGTTGAAATCTGTTTTTCACAATTACTATAGATTAAAAGTTGTTCTATACATACCCATCTGAAAACGGGCTGCAAAGGTACAACATATTTTACAATACTTCTGGTGCTAATGAAACTATTTTCATGTAGCCTTTATCACGTAGTTCACGCGCTACTGGTCCGAATATACGAGTACCTCTTGGCTCATCTGAGTTGTTAAGAAGAACTACTGCATTATCATCAAAGTTGATGTATGAACCATCCTTACGACGTAACTTGTTCTTAGTGCGAACGATAACTGCTTTAGAAACAGTACCTTTTTTCATACCGCCACCAGGTAATGCATTTTTTACAGTAACAACTATTTTATCTCCAATAGCTGCATAGTTTTGTCCAGAGTTACCTAACACACGGATGCATAGTACTTCCTTAGCTCCACTGTTGTCGGCTACACTAAGCCTTGATTCTTGTTGTATCATCTTATTATATTAAGATTTCTATTACTTAGCTTTTTCAATTATTTCTACTAGGCGCCAGCGCTTAGTTTTGCTTAAAGGTCGAGTTTCCATGATACGTACTGTATCACCAACACCAGCAGTGTTGTTCTCATCATGAGCGTGGAATTTGTTCGACTTCTTAACGAACTTACCGTATATAGGGTGTTTTACTTTACGTAAAACTGTAACAGTGATGGTTTTATCCATTTTATCACTAGTCACTAAACCTATACGTGATTTTCTAAACCTTCTTGATAAAGGCTTATTCGTTGCTTCTGTTTTTGTTTCAGTCGTTGTTGACATTTCTAAAACTTTTATTTTGAACTAGATGTTCTGCTATTCTGTATCGTTTTCATACGTGCAATGCTGCGACGTAATTGACGTATTACAAGCGGGTTTTCTATTGGATTAACAGCATGGCTGAATTTCAATTTCTTCAGTCTTACCTCTTCTTCCGTGATCTTGTCAGCTAATGCCTGATCATCCATTGAGCTATACTCCTGAACCTGCGATTTACTTGTGTTGGCCATGATTCAAATTTTTAATATTATTTAGTTCGCTAACACTAATGGCTTACGCTCCGTTATAGTCTCTACGAACAACAAATTTCGTTTTAATAGGAAGCTTTTGTGCAGCAAGTCTTAATGCTTCTTCTGCTATTGCCCTCGGAACACCGTCCATTTCGAACATAATACGTCCCGGCTTCACTACAGCTGCCCAGTAATCCAAGCTACCTTTACCTTTACCCATACGTACTTCGGCTGGTTTAGCAGTTACAGGCTTGTCAGGGAATATTCTGATCCAAACGTTACCCTCACGCTTCATGTGACGCGTCATTGCCTGACGAGCTGCCTCAATTTGGCGGTTTGTAATCCACTTAGGCTCCAATGCTTTTAGTCCGAAAGAACCGAATGCAATAGTAGCACCACGTTGTGCGTTACCTCTGATTCTACCTTTATGGGCTTTCCTATGTTTCGTTTTTTTAGGTTGTAACATTGTTACAATATTTTAATAGTTGCTCTACAAATATTATTAATTACGACGTCCACCACGTCCACCGCGTCCACGACCACCTCTATCATTTCCTCCGCTACGCTCACCGCCACCACGACGATCAGAACCTGCTGAGAAGTTAGGGTTAAGGTCACGCTTTCCTAATACTTCACCTTTACAAATCCATACTTTGATACCGATCTTACCGTATACAGTTAATGCAAATACTGATGCATAATCGATATCCATACGGAATGTATGTAATGGAGTACGTCCTTGTTTAAACTCTTCAGAACGAGCAATTTCCGCACCATTCAAACGTCCACCAACTTTAATTTTGATACCTTCAGCACCCATTCTCATTGCAGTAGAGATAGCCATTTTAATAGCTCTCTTATAACTAACACGGCTTTCTAATTGACGTGCTATAGTTTCAGCAACGATCTGTGCATCAAGTTCAGGACGACGAATCTCCATAATGTTGATCTGAACATCTTCCTTGTCCGTCAACTTCTTCAGTTCTTCTTTGATACGATCAACTTCAGAACCACCTTTACCTATTATGATACCAGGCTTAGAAGTATGTATAGTAACAATAAGTTTACCTAGAGTACGCTCAATGACGATGCGAGAAACACCACCTTTGTTGATACGTGCGTTCAGGTAAGTACGGATTTTATGATCTTCTACTAGTTTCTGACCATAATCCTTCTTTGAGCTATACCACATTGAGTCCCATCCGCGGATGATTCCCAACCTGTTACCTATAGGATTTGCTTTTTGACCCATTCGTTATATATTAAATTAGTTGAATGTTTTAGTTTTCTTCGTTTGTTTCAGTTGCTACCGGAGCAGCAACAGGGTTACGGCTATCTACAATAACAGTAACATGGTTGCTACGCTTTCTGATTCTATATGCACGACCTTGCGGTGCAGGTTGCATACGTTTCAAAACACGACCACCATCTACAAATATTGTTTTGATGTACAAATTAGCATCAGCAACATCTATACCTTCATTCTTGTTGCCCCAGTTAGCTACTGCACTAAGTACAAGTTTTTCTAAAGGCACTGAAGGGTGCTTAGTACTAAACTTCAATGTGTTTAGCGCTTTTTCAACATCCATACCACGTATCAAATCAGCCAAAAGACGCATCTTGCGCGGCGATGTAGGATAGTTACGTAAACGAGCTACAGCTTCCATTTTGTTATTTATTTCTATTTGGCCTCACCAGAAGATGGACCGATTATTTTACTTAAATATTATTTACTACCAGAGTGTCCTCTAAAGTTACGAGTAGGTGCAAACTCACCTAACTTATGACCTACCATATACTCCGTTACATATACAGGTATGAATTTGTTACCGTTATGCACTGCGAATGTATGACCTACAAAATCAGGTGTAATTGTAGAGCGGCGGCTCCAAGTTTTGATTACGCCTTTCTTTGCATTGCCTTCGTTAACTGCAAGGACTTTGCCTTCCAATTTTGCTTCTACGTAAGGACCTTTTTTTATTGAACGAGCCATTCTAAAACTTTCAGTTTATAATTATCGTTGTTAGGTTTGAAACCTTAATTATAGTTTCTTACCGTTTTTGCGCTGAATGATTAGTCTATCAGAGCTTTTTTGTTTACGAGTTTTCTCTCCTTTAGCATATTTACCGGTACGGCTACGTGGGTGTCCACCTGAAGCTCTACCTTCACCACCACCCATTGGGTGATCTACAGGGTTCATCGCAACACCTCTTGTGCGAGGACGACGACCTTTCCAACGTACACGACCAGCTTTACCCATTGACTGTAGTTGGTGGTCACTGTTAGAAACAGTACCAACTGTCGCCATACATACGCCTAATATTCTACGCAACTCACCAGAAGGCATCTTTAAGATGCAATACTTACCTTCTTTAGCACTAAGCTGAGCATAAGTACCAGCAGAACGAGCTATAACCGCGCCACGACCAGGTTGTAATTCGATGTTGTGAACTACAGTACCCAAAGGCATGTTTTGAAGTTGTAATGCATTACCTACCTCTGGAGCAACATTCTCACCACTTACTACTACTGCACCTACTTCAAGACCTTGAGGAGCAATGATGTAACGTTTTTCACCATCTGCGTATATTACCAATGCGATAAATGCAGAGCGGTTTGGATCGTACTCGATAGACTTCACTGTACCAGGAACATTGTTCTTGTCACGCTTAAAGTCGATGATACGATACATCTTTTTGTTACCGCCACCAATGTAGCGCATTGCACGACGACCGCTAGAGTTACGACCACCAGTACTTGTAAGTGGTTCTAATAAGCTCTTTTCAGGCTCGTTTGTGGTAACTTCAGCATATGCGTTACCTATTCTCCAACGTGCTCCGGGTGTAACCGGTTTATATTTACGTAATGCCATTTTCTAATTTCTTTATTATGTTCTTATACAAACAAATCAATCGTTTCGCCTTCTGCAAGAGTTACAATTGCTTTTTTATAAGAAGATTTAACACCATCAATAAATCCTGCTTTCGTAAAGCGTGTTTTACTTTTACCTGGTACAACTATAGTATTCACATTAGTCACTTGCACACCGTAAAACTCTTCAACAGCTTTTTTTATCTCTAATTTGTTAGCCTTTTTGTCTACCACGAAAGTATAACGACCTTCTTCTTCCATCTGAAGGTTTACTTTCTCGGTTATTACTGGCTTAACCAAAACATCTGCTGGTTTCATTATCTATATATTTCGAGTTACGAAATGATTATTCTTATTTATTTTATGCTTCTTCTGTCTCTGCAACGATCTCGTTGAACATATTAGCAGCACTTTCTGTGAATACTAAGACTTGAGCATTTGTCAGGTCGTAGGTATTAACGTCGCTTAGCACAACAGTTTTGTTTCTGTCTACGTTACGGCTGCTTAATATTAGATTTTCGTCAACCTCAGGTATAACGAATAGAGATTTAGGGTTGTTTGGCTGAATGCTATTCATCATTGCCACGAAGTCTTTCGTCTTAGGAGCATCCATTTTGATGTCTTCTACTATGAAAAGCTTGTTTTCACGAGCTTTGTAAGTAAGTGCAGACATTTTTGCCAAATCCTTCACCTTACGGTTTAACTTGAAGCTATAATCGTGAGGAACAGGACCGTTAACAACACCACCACCTTTATATAATGGGTTACGGATGTTACCCTTACGAGAACCACCAGTACCTTTTTGACGGTGAAGTTTCTTAGTAGAACCTTGAACCTCTGCACGAGTTTTAGTCTTGTGCGTACCTTGACGTTGAGCAGCTAAATACTGCTTTACCGCTAGATAGATACAGTGATCATTAGGCTCGATATTAAATATCTCGTCCGGTAGATCTACACTACGACCTGTTTTCTCGCCTTTATTATTTAATACGTCAACTTGCATGACTAAAACTTATTCTGAATTAAAACAATTGAACCATTATGCCCTGGAACCGAACCCGTAATTAGGATGTAGTTCTTTTCAGGGAATACCTTCATTACTTTAAGCGCTTTCACTTTTACGCGATCGCCACCCATACGTCCTGCCATACGCATACCTTTGAATACACGGCTTGGGTAAGACGAACCACCTATAGAACCTGGCGCACGAGAACGGTCATGCTGGCCGTGTGAAGATTCACCAACACCGGCAAAGCCATGACGCTTTACAACACCTTGAAAACCCTTACCCTTAGAAGTACCAACAACATTAACAAGCTCACCTTCTTCGAAGATTTCGCATGTAATTTCGTCGCCAACTTCTCTTTCAATAGAGCAATTGCGGATTTCCTTAACTATAGATTTGGGAGATGTATTTGCTTTCGCAAAATGATTTAGAAGTGCTTTAGGCGTGTTTTTCTCTTTCGCTTCGCCAAAAGCAATCTGAAGTGCACTATAACCGTCGGTATCTACGGTTTTCTTTTGAGTAACGACACATGGACCTGCCTCGATGATAGTACAAGCTATTTGCTTGCCATTTGCATCAAACACGCTAGTCATGCCGATTTTTTTACCAATAATACCTTTCATCGTTATATATTTAAGCTAAGCGCCCGAAACCTTATTTTAAAAGTGCGGGATTAGCCGTTTTTCTAATTTTAAAGAACCAAATTAACTTACGCCTTTATCTCTACTTCAACACCACTCGGCAAGTCAAGCTTAGAAAGTGCATCTACTGTACGAGAAGAAGATGTATAAATATCCAAAAGACGCTTGTGCGTTGACAATTGGAACTGCTCACGTGCTTTCTTATTAACGTGCGGTGAGCGCAATACAGTGAAGATCTTCTTTTCTGTTGGTAACGGAATAGGACCAGTTACTACTGCTCCTGTGTTACGTACAGTCTTTACTATTTTCTCTGCAGACTTATCTACCAAGTTGTGGTCGTAAGACTTAAGCTTAATTCTGATACGCTGTGACATACTTATAAATAACTTCTATCCCTAAAAATTTGGGACTGCAAAGGTAGTGGCAATATTTCAATTCGACAAACAATTTGAAAATATTTTTTATTTTTTTTGAAAACCTAGTGTTTTCAGGGGTTTAAGCTTCAAATTGCCGAACTATTAAGGCGGGTATTTTCTAACAATGAAACCCAAAAATAGTCACTCAAAACAGCATTTTAGAACAAAAGACACTCTTGCAACAGTTTTTTTATGGCAAAACATTAGTACTTTTCAATTTATGCCTCTTTTTAAGCCATTTGAATATATAGCTGACTTTCAATATGATAACGGCTGGGACAAGTATGCGCTAAAATATGCTACCCTGCTCCAGAAAGACACCCTATATTATTTACATAAACAAGTGCTGTACGACTATATGGAGCATAGCATACTCCCCCACCTAGGTGGCAACTTAAATATATTAGACGTAAACTGTGGCACTGGTAATGACTTTCCTTTTCTACTTTCAAAAGGCAAGGTAACAGGCATTGACGGCTCTGCTGGTATGCTCAATAAAGCAGCAGAAACTTACTCATCTGCTATTGACAACGGGAGTTTGAAGCTTTACCAAGGGATGACCCAAGACCTTACACCCGAATCACTGAACGGGGAGCGCTTTGATATTATTTACTCCATAACAGGTGGCTTTAGCTACATTAACGATGAACAGTTCGGCAAGTCCTTTAAAGTACTCCAGTCGATGCTACGACCTGGGGGTGTAATAATTACTGCTCACCTAAACACATTTTGCTTGGCAGAAACCATTGCTTGCTTGTGGAAAGGACGGTTTAAAAGAAGCCTGCTAAGGCTAAAAAAGACGATTCCCAACATTCATGGAGCTTCTATGCACCTAAGAAGCAAAAAGGACCTTAAGAGGCTCTTAGACCCCATATTTGACAAGACAGAATATCTACCATTAATCGCTATAGCCCCTCCATATCAAACTGATGTTGTTTTAAAACCAGAAACAGTAAAAAAACTTAGAAAGGTAGAAAATTGGATGGTAGCTCATAAACTAGGCAATCTTTGGGCAGACCAAATTGTTGCAGTGTCACGGAATTAGTCTTTGACAAAGTACATCTTCAACTTGCCCTTGTGCTTTGCTTCCAACTCTCCTCTATATAAACAGGCAAACTTATCTCTAACCAACTCGTAGGTAGATTGAGAGATATTTATCTTACCTGGCTCACTGTAATGCTCCATCCTTGCAGCAGTGTTAACCGTATCCCCCCATATATCATAGGCAAACTTCTTCACCCCTACTATACCTGCTACTACTTCACCTGTGTGCACTCCTATTCTAATCTCAAAGGTCTTGTTGCCTATCTCACTTCTTCTTTTTAACATAAAGTCCCTTATCTCCTGAGCTGTTTTAACAATATTTTCTGCATGTAACTTATTAGCTGTGGGCAAACCACAAACAGCCAAATAAGCATCTCCTATTGTCTTTATTTTTTCGATGTCATATTTTTCGGCTATTTCGTCAAAAGCTTTAAAGCAAGCATGCAACTCATCTACAAGTTCTTGAGAGGTCATGCGCTCACCCGCCTCTGTAAAATTCACAAAGTCTGTAAACAGAACGGTAACCTCATCAAAATACATTGCGTCAGCACTCCCCTTCTCTTTCAACTCGCTAGCTACTTCCTCAGGCAATATGTTCAATAACAATTCTTCTGACTTGTTCTTTTCTATTGCTAACTGCTTATTTATCTTCCCCCTTTCCCTGTAGCTTTTAAAAACTATCAGTAATCCTCCCAGAAGCAATAGAATACCACCTACTAGAAAACCTCTTTCATTTCTCTTCTTAACGATCAATAAACGTTGCAGCTCCAGCTCCTTATCTTTTAAAGACAATTTTCTTTGAGCATCCAACTCTGCTACCTTTTTACTTTCATTTTGTTTTTTTATTGAGTCATCTATCACTAAGTACTCTTTATATAAAGACAGTGCCCTGCTTGGCATACCGATCCCCTCATAAGCCACCGACAACAGTTTATTTATATCTACAAGCTCCAACGTACGATTCAACTCTTTGGTGTATATATCTTTGGCTTGTTCTAGCTTTTTAATGGCAACGGTATAATTACCTCTTCTATTCTTGGCAAACACTTTGGCATCAATAGGGTAACCCGTTGTATCTTCAGCTACATGCAAATACACTTTACCTATGTTATATAAATTAACCGCTATAACTGCCCTATCATTAGTGGAGCGAAAAAAGACACCAGATTCCTCAAAATTTGCCAGCGCCTCCTTATACATCCCCTTCAACAAATAGACCTCAGCAATATTATCTAAGGCATATGCACGATTGAAATCATTATTTATCTTTTCAAAAAGCAACTTGGCTTTTTCGGAATAGTATAATGCAGAATCCACTTTTTCTAATTTCAGATATTGGCTACCTAGACTTAACAGTAAATATGCAGCTTCATAATCATCTGCCTCTTTTTCGCTTAGCACAAGAGCCTTACGATAGTATATCATGGCTTTATCCTCCTCGTCTGCACCGCTATACATATCTGCAACCTCTGTATAAATACTAATCAAGTTAGGTGCCAACTCATCATACTGCTCATAGATACTCAGTGTTTTAAATGCATAAAGCAACCCTTTGGATAATTGATTGTCAGCTGCATAAGTTCTTGACATATTTAGATATACGTCTGCTAGTCCTAAAGAATCTCCCTTTTGCTTATATATCTTATACGCCTTGTTGTAGTAAGCCAGTGCGGTATCATACATGGTCAACAAAGCATTAGTAAATCCTATAGACTGGTAGGCATATGCAGTAAAATCAACCCATTTCATTTTCTGAGCTTGCTGTAAATACAGTTGCCCAAACAACAGTGCCGAGTCCATATTCAAATCATTGAACTCTCCTGCTAGGGTCTCGTACAACAGAAGTTTTAATGTATCTCCTTCCACCTTGCCTAATTCATTCAAAACCGAGTCTGCATATACACGACCTTTATTTTGTTCGGCACTAGCTTCGAAGAAAAAACAGCAAAACAGTAGTGATAAGACAACAAAAAACCGTTTCATAAGTATCAAATTCGACATTTAAATTTTTATAAGCAAACCATAAGCCTAATGTTTTTAATATATTAGCGAAATAATACTGCCTATGAAATATGCAGAAGTTAAGAAGTTCATATTGGGCAAGCTCCGCAAAGAGCTGCCTAAGCACCTATCTTACCATAGCGTAGAACATGTAAAAGATGTTGTAGACGCATGCAAACTACTGGCCAAGCACGAAAACGTAAAAGGAGAAGACCTAAAACTCTTACTCACAGCTGCCCTATTTCATGATTCCGGATTTCTTGAAAATGCCAAAGACCACGAACAACTTTCCTGCAGAATAGCTAAGCAATATTTGCCACTATATGGCTATTCCGATAAGCAAATAGATAAAATATGCGGTATGATAATGGCAACCAAAGTGCCTCAAAAACCTCATAACCATTTAGAAGAAATTATTTGTGATGCAGATTTGGACTATTTAGGCAGAGAAGATTTCTTTGCAATAGGCGACAAGCTGTTTGCCGAACTTTGTGTATATGGTATACTAAGTACAGAAAATGAGTGGAACAAGCTTCAAGTAAAATTTTTAGAGGCTCACCACTATTTTACTCAAACGGCTATCACTTTAAGACAAGAGAAAAAAGACAAACATTTAGAATTAGTAAAATCTAAGATCACAGATTAATATAAGTATGGAAAAGAAGCTCAGTGCCAGCTATATTTTATCAGACACCTTATATATAGGGTTAGGTATTCTCTTCAGTGCATTTGCGATGAAGAGTTTCCTTGTACCCAACCACTTTATTGATGGTGGCGTAACAGGTATTTCACTTTTTATGCATGAGGTCTTTCATTGGAACCTAGGGCTGATGCTTATAATTACCAACGCACCATTCATTATCATTGGCGCCTACCAAATAGGAAAAGGCTTTGCTATAAAAACCACTATTGCTGTTGTAGGACTAGCACTGGTAATGCAATTTGTGCCTTTTGAAGTAGTTACAAGTGACAAGTTACTAAACACCATGTTTGGAGGCTTCTTCCTCGGGCTAGGGATTGGCTTAGCGATGCGCGGAGGTTGTGCCATTGACGGAATAGAAGTACTGGCACTATATACACTAAAAAAGACAAGCTTTACTATTACAGAAGTTATATTGGCGATGAACGTCGTGCTTTTCTGCTTAGCAGCCTATTACTTCGACTGGGAAACGGCACTATATGCCATGCTTACCTACTACATTGCCATGCGCACGATAGACTATGTGATAGAAGGTATGGAAGCATATACTGGTGTAACAATCATATCAGGTAAAAGTGAGGAGATAAAAGAAAGCCTTGTATTAAAGCTAGGCAGAGGCATCACTGTTTACAAAGGTGAACGTGGTTTTATGAAGGAGAGTTTTGATGTAAGTAACGATTGCGATATTGTATTCACTGTCATCACTCGTTTGGAAGTAAGAAAACTAAAAAATGTAGTACACAACATTGACTCAAAAGCATTTGTCTTTACACACACCATTAAGGAAACAGCCGGGGGCGTTTTAAAACGCAAAGCAGGTCACTAAACAATTGTTATGGAATTCGTCACATTGGCCACATTCTCCAGCTCATTTGAGGCTGCCCCCTACAAGGTAAATCTAGAGCATCAAGGCATTACTTGTTTTCTTAAAGATGAGCACACAATGACTATGGCTCGCGTATATGAACATGCCGTAGGAGGCATTAAACTTCAAGTACCTCGTGAAGATTTTGCTAGAGCTAAGGAAATAATGACTGAAGCTGGTTATGTTTTTGAGAACTACTTTGAACTACCACCCTTTTGGAAATGGTTTGATGGTATGAGTAAAAACCTTCCTTTGATAGGTAGTCAAACTATAGCTATTCGAGCTATCTTTTTTTTGATACCTATTGCTGCAGTTGTTCTCTTCCTCATATTCAAGTACCAAACTACTCGTTAGCCTAGTATCTGTATTTCTCTTTCCAGTTATGCTTTAAGAACTCTCTTTGCCTATTTTCTGCAGCATTATTACCTGGGTCATAAAGCTTCGTACCTGCTATTTTATCGGGCAAAAATTCATGTGCAACAAAGTTCCCGTCGTAGTCGTGCGCATACTGGTAACCTTTACCATAATCCATATCTTTCATTAGCCCTGTAGGTGCATTACGTATGGATAGCGGCACGGAAAGATCTCCTGTTTTCCGAACTAGTTTTTGAGCATTATTTATGGCCATATATGCTGCATTGCTCTTTGGCGAGGTAGCAAGATAAGTTGTTGTTTGCGACAATATAATTCTACACTCAGGATAGCCTATCATCTCCACAGCCTGAAAACAATTTGTAGCCAATAGTAATGCATTGGGGTTGGCATTACCTATATCTTCACTAGCCAATATCACTAACCTTCTCGCTATAAACTTAGGATCCTCCCCTCCTTCTATCATACGTGCCAGCCAATATACAGCGGCATTAGGGTCGCTACCTCTTACTGATTTAATAAATGCAGATATGATATCATAATGTTGTTCTCCTGTTTTATCATATAGTGCCATTTTACTTTGCACTATATTTTGCACCTTCTCATTTGTTATGCTTGTTACTCCTTTTGGCAAAGAAGTAACAATAAGCTCTAAAAGGTTTAATAATCTTCTTGCATCTCCTCCACTTAATTGTATCAACGCTTCCCACTCTTCTATTTGTACATTTTGCTCCTGTAACCATGTATCTTTTTCCATAGCTTGTAGCACAAGCTTTTTCAGGTGCTCTTCTGTCAATGCTTTTAAGGTATAAACCTGACAGCGACTCAACAATGCACTGATGACCTCAAAAGACGGATTTTCAGTTGTAGCGCCTATTAGAGTTATTATTCCTTTCTCTACAGCTCCGAGCAAGCTATCCTGTTGTGCTTTATTGAACCTATGGATCTCATCAATAAACAATAGAGCATGACCTACCTTTTTTGAAGTTTCAATAACAGCCCTTACTTCTTTTACACCGCTATCTATAGCACTCAAAGTAAAATACTGCAACTCCATAGCATTGGCTATAATTTGTGCTAAGGTTGTTTTGCCTACACCTGGAGGTCCCCAAAAAATAATTGAAGCAGGTTTACCCGCTTTTATCATCTGCTCTAAAACCTTCCCTTCACCAACTAGGTGCTCTTGCCCTATAAAATCTTCTAATGAAAGCGGGCGCATACGTTCTGCCAACGGAATATTTGAAACTGGTGTCATAATATTAGCAATATATTCACAGGTAAATACCTAAATTCGTTCCTATGTTACGCAATTTACTAATCATTACGTGCATGCTATGCACAGTTACCACATCATTTGGTCAAAAGAAGGAAGAGGAAAAATCTGAAAAAAAAGTCAATTATAAAGAAATTGGAGCTCCAATGCCACCAATTCGTATGGTAACACAAGACGGCAAGGTCTATACCACTAAGAAACTAAAGAATAAATACAACCTAATTGTGATGCTTTTTAATCCGACCTGTGAACATTGCCATGAAGAAACTTTTACGCTAGAAAAAAATATACACCTGATCGATAAAAGTCATGTTTTATTAATGGCATCCAAAGATGTGGCGTCATACATGGACTTTTTTAAGAATACAACAAAATACCCTCAATACCCTAGTTTGAAGGTAGGTGTCGATAGCGCTGATTTTGTAAATCAGACATTCCGGTATCAGTCTTTACCACAAATAAACATATACGATAAGAACAGAAAACTGATCAGGATATTTAATGGAGACACCCCTATTGACTCCTTAAAACAATACATTCAATAAGACAATACTTCGCATAAATGAAAAAGCACATAGTGAATAAATCTATGTGCTTTTTTATTGTTTTATATACATTTCTCTCCGTTATGCACTTTGCGTTTTTATAAAATCTCTGATCTTTCTTACATAGTCAAAATATCCTCTTTCCATTCTTAACCAAAAAAGAGCAAAAACTGCTACTCCAATACCACCTAGTGTATATGCAATTGTGATGTTGCCTTGAGGATTAGCAAAAAAAGCTATTGCGGCTGCTACAATTAAGAATAAACAGAAAATCATTATTAATGTAGGCCCTCCAGAGTCTATTTTGCGCATTTTAGACTTTACTACAATTTTGGTTTTGCCTCCCTCTCCTTTAAACCTAACGTGAGTAATTGGCAAAGTCTTGATATCAGTAACACTCTCTGCATGAGGAATGATCTTTAAAACTTTGTCGTTCTCCGATACTTCAAAATCTAGGTTATGCACTTTTACATGTTTACCTAGCAATCGGTTTTTAATGTCTTCTATCCGCATAGAAGAGTTGTACTGATAAGTTCGTGAAAATATCATAGGTACTCTGATTTAAGTTAAGAACTAATTACATTATGAAAGTTAAGCATATTTTTTGCCTACTACAATAGGTGAAAACACGGTAAACCCTCTTTACCTATATATAGACGAGAAGAGCTATATATAGGTTTGTAATAACATTGTGATAATGAATACTTTAACAATTAGTTACATAACTGTGGCAAAAAACAAGACAGATATTAAACTTTTTTAATGCGATTTACTATAAAAAGTAGAAAAATATATTATATTATGTACCTAGTATTTTATAGTATTCTTCTACCATAGATTTATAATATGGCTTGAGTTGTGGAGGCGCTACTTTATACTCTTCCAGAATACTTTTGCTCTTATCTATATATTGCTTTAAATCATCAGGAACAGGTCTTGCCTGCTTCTCTGCAGACTTTGAAGAGCGCTTATCATCTTGCTCCTGCTCTCTTACTGACTCTTCTACTTTTAGTAACCTAGATAATATTTCTTTCTGTCTCATTAGCAACTGAGCAGTTAGTCTTTTATTGACCAATTCTGCCTCTGTTCTATCCATTTGCTTTTCTAATTCGCGAAGTTCATTAACCTCTGCCCCCATCCCGTTACTATTAAGTAGCATATTCAACTCTTGTAGCTGCTTACGTATAGCTGATTGCTGTTGTGCCAACCTTGCCAATTTTTCCGCAGTCATTCCTTCTTTTTCACTATTACCTTCCTCACCCTGCTCTCCTTGCTGACCAGACTTAGGACTACCAGACTGACCTTGTTGACCTCCCTTCCCTTTTTGCTTAGCTTGTTGCATTTGCTGCATTGCATTACCGAGGTCTTTTTGTTTAGTAATTACATCGCTTAGCTGCTTACCCATTCCAGGTTTTGGCGTTTTACCTCCAGGCTTCTTACAGCTGCCTGAACTACCTTGAGATGCCTGACTTTGCATTTGCATTAGGTTAGACAGGGTCTCATTCAACATCAAGGCCAAATTGTTTACATGGGTCATTACATATTGTTGCCTACTAACAGCTTTGCTCACATCCCTATCTTCCAACAATGCAACCGAACGATTCATGTTCTTTTCCAAAGAAGTGGTCTCTCTATTAATAGCCGCTGATAAAAACTCAATTCTTTTACTAAGTGCAAAAAGGCTATCTCTTATCATCAGGGAATTTGTATGTAGTTTTTTCTGTTCTTGCTTGTTAGCAACGTACTGCTTACTGATAACTTGAGTAGATCTAACCTGCTCCATCAACTGCTCTTGCTTGAAAGACAGACGCATTAAATTGGATAACACTTGACGTACCGCCTTTATATCTACTTCTATCTGCTCTATATCCATACCCGATGCTTGCTGGCGAAGGGTAGACGCCATTTTTTTCAGGTTTTCCGCTGCTTTGCTTTGCGATTTTGACGCTTTAGACTTTTCACTTTTATTTAGCTCTTGCTCACTACTCTTCATCTCTTCTTGCGCCTGCTCACCTTGCTCTGTAGGTGTTTCTAACTGTTGTTGTTTTTCTAGCTGCTCATTTAACTCCTTTGCTTCCTTCATATCTTCCTTCAACACATCTTCTACATCTTTTTCAATTTTCTTTTGCTCTTCTGTAAGGGTCTTCAAGGCTTCCTCATCCTTGGCATTATCTGTTTTCTCTTTTAAGGCTAATTCTTTAGCCGCTAATTCATCAACCTTATTGGCCATATCCTCCAGCCTCATTTGCATTTCCATCTGCTTCATCAATTCCTGCATACGCTCCAGATCCATATCGAAAAGCTTATTCTCCTGCTCCAACTCTTGCATAGACTGAACAGCATTCTCCTTGTTCAGCTTCTTCATCAGGTCTTCCAACTTCTTCATCTGCTCCTTCAACTCTTTATCGAGCAGATTATCCATTTGTTTTTCTAATTGCTCTTGCTTATTCCTAAGATCCTCACTGTATTGTTTTTGTTTACTCTGTTCTACTTGCTCCTCAAAACGTTTTTTTACAGCATCCATTCTGCTTTGCAACTGCTGTTGCATCTTCATCAAATTCTTCATCGACTGCTGCATCTCCCAACCCATGGAGTTGTTTTGCAATAGCTTATTTTGCAGCTCCTTATACTCTTGCTTTAATGCTTCACTTTGCTCAGAGCTACTACTTAGGTCCGAATTTATTTGCTTAGCATGCTCATTAATTGCAGAATCAATTTCTTTTGCATTAAACATTTTAAATGTTCTTGCATCACTTCTTGTAGCCTTACTACCATTTATCTGATCATTATCCCACGCTTCTATATAGTAGCTTACTTTTTGTCCGGGCTGCAGGTCTAGTGTTTTAATATCAAAGTAATGCTGATAAGAAGTTAAAGCACCTTTCGAAATATTTAAAGGAATACTCTTTTTATTTAGCTGTTTATTTTGAGCGTCAGCTACTTCATAATTGAACAGCACCTTGCTAATTGCATAGTCATCCCCTGCCGTCCCTTTCATCACTATTTGTGTGCCAGATATCGAGTCTTTGAACTCTTGAAGCTGCACAACAGGGTGTTGATCCTTCACTACAGTTACGGTATACTTATAAGTATCAACCAATGACGAGTTATTATTTTTGAGGACAAGAGCATATGTGCTGTCTTTCAAGAAACGAGCGCTGTTATTATATCTACCACCACTTTCTTGCAACTTCACTATTTCTTCTGCTCCAAATTGCATGCTCACTTCATCAGTAAATTCTGTAGCAATGTCCCAAGTCACAACTGTTCCCTCAGGCACAGATATATCACCAAGACTATTTCTTACCTCATCTTGCTTACCTGTATAGCTAGGATAGTCTAAACTAACGGTAAATGATTTAAGAAGAGGTTTTTGTACCACCTTCAAGTCATACACTGTAGAATAAAAGCCTCCAGCATAGAGGTTGAAGGTTTGAGGCGCTGATACATTCCTGAATGTATAGCTAAAAACACCCTTCTCTTTTGACATAGGCACTCGCTCTCCATCAATGTCCAAAAACATCATTTCAGGTGCTACATCCCCTTCGGTCGTTACCTCCAATAAGTAATCAGTATTTCTTACTACCTGCAACGTATTATCTGCTAAAACAAAACGGAATGGTGCAGGCTTGGCAAATTCGGTTGTGGGGTGCAATAACCTTTCCGAAGCATCTCTGAATATACTCGGCGCTGCCACCAAAATAAACACACCTATTAATATCAATGGTAATAAATAAGGTAGGTATCTTTTATTCTTAGAAATATCTATAGCCGACCCAATAGGTACCACAGCTATCTGTGCTGCTTTCTGGTCTATACTTGCTTCTATAAGATCCTTACTGGATTGAGTAACCGACTCATTCTTTAGTTGTAGGATATTCAGCAGCTTATCACTCACTTCAGGAAAATGAGCGCCAATGATAACAGCCGCTTTTTCATGGCTAATAACCTTACCCAACCTATACATCTTAATAAGTGGCAATACTACCCATACTATTAAGGCAGTGCTACCCGCAATAATGAAAAACGAGAGTAACGTCATTTTAAGCCAAACAGGCATATAGAGATAATACTCCCCAATAGACACAGTAAGGACAAACAAGAGCAAACTTATCAAAAACACAAGCCCCCCTCTAACCAACTGATTGGTGTAATACTTCCTTGTAAAAGCATCTAAACGGGATATGAGCTGCTGGTAATTATTCATAAGCTGAATATGCAATATAACGGAAATATTGATTTAGACTATCATAACACTATGTTATAGTAACTTTGTGATCTTGATAGGAATAAAAGATGATGTTACTGTATCCTGCTCAGGCTCTCGAAGCTTTAGAATTTAATAAAATATGTACTCTTTTAAAAGAAAAGTGCAGAACTGATAGTGCAAAAAAATCTGTAGAGCAGATTCGATTTCACACTAAACTGGAGTACATAGAAAAAGAGCTGCATGAAGTAAAGGAGTTTAAATCTACCCTTAACCAAGGAGAGCGTTTTCCTAATGATTTCACTAGAAATATTGAAAGTGAACTTAAACTACTTTCTATCCCAAGAGCTTCTTTGACAGGAGAACAACTTCTTCAATTTCAAAAACTGGCACTAAACACTAGAGATATACTGGTATGGTTTAGAAAACAAGAACCATTTTATGATTACCTACGTGCTATAGTTGCCAATATCATCTATGAAAAAGAGATAGCGGAATTAATAACCGCTGTAATTGATGATACAGGGGCAGTAAGAGACAACGCATCTCGCGAATTGATGCAGATAAGAGCCAACCTGTCTACCAAACGTGCTCATCTCAGAAAAGTATATGAAGGCATCTTAAGAAAACTGAACAAGCAAGGTTATTTGGCAGATATTTCCGAAGGTTTTTTAAACGGGAGACGTGTAGTAGCCATACAGGCTGAACACAAGCGTATAGTAAAAGGCATCTTGCATGGAGAGAGCGATTCTCAAAGAACTGTTTTTATTGAACCTGAAAGCACCATTGAACTTAACAATGAGATTTTCTCTTTAGAAAGAGCGGAAGCAAGGGAGATACAAAGAATATTAGCAGAGACAACAGCAGCTGTATCTGTTTTTCATCCACAGCTTACTGGCTACTATCATATTTGTGGTATTTACGATTTTATAAGGGCTAAAGCATTGTTTGCCGAAGATTTAGGAGCTGATATGCCACAACTTAGCCCGCACCCTGTCATCAACTTAAGTAATGCTAGACACCCATTACTTTATCTACACAATAAAACACAAGGAAAAGAAACCATACCTCTAAACATAAGCCTCGACAGGAACAAACGCATACTTATGATAAGCGGACCGAATGCCGGAGGTAAAACAGTTTCGATGAAGACAGTTGGTCTTCTTCAGATCATGGCACAGTCCGGCATGTTAATTCCTGTAGACAGTCATTCTCAAATAGGTGTTTTCAAGCAAATAATGATCCATATAGGGGATACACAATCCATAGAAAATGAATTAAGCACCTACAGCGCCCACCTTAGAGACATGAAATACTTTATGGACTTTGCCACAGGTAAAACGCTTTTCTTTATTGATGAATTAGGGAGTGGATCTGACCCAAATCTTGGAGGTGCATTTGCTGAGGCCATAGTGGAAGAAATGGCCAAAAAACATGCTATTGGCATCATCACTACACACTACTTAAACCTAAAGGTAATGGCTGGGAAAGTACCAGGTATCATCAATGGTGCTATGATGTTTGATGAAGACAAACTAGAACCACTTTATAAACTAGAAGTAGGCAAACCAGGTAGCTCTTACACTTTTGCCATTGCTCAAAGAAGCAGACTACCTAAACATATCATTGACAGAGCCAGACAACTGACCGATAGAGGGCATTTTAAACTGGATAAGATGCTACTAAAAACGGAACAACAAGCCGTAAGACTAACTAAAAAGGAACAACAGCTTGACCAGCAACTCAAAAAGAACAAAGAACTAAAAGAGGAGTTTGAGGAACTAATAGATAAGGAAAGACTAGAGCAACACCATGACACATTAAAGCTTCAAAACAAGATCAAGAAAGAAGAACTAGACTACTTGAGAGACATGGAGCGCAAGTTCAAGCAAATAATACATGACTGGAAAAAGGCAGAGAACAAACAAGAAGTGATTGATGCTGCAGAGAAAGTTCTATTTAAAAAGAAGGTCATTAAAGCCAATGAATCTGCAGCTAAAAAAGCAGATAAAAACTATGCTCTAGTGGGAGGACAGCCCAAAGTTGGCGACCTGATACGGAATAAAAACAATCACCAAGTAGGCACACTTACCGAAATAAGGGACAAGAGGGCTATTGTTACCATTGGCAAGATGCCATTCAATGTAGTGCTAGAGGAGTGGGTTGTTGTTAAACCAAAGGAAAAACGTAGAAAAAACACTAGTATAAAGAACAAAGAAAAATAGCATCAACTAATATATAAATACATGATATTTGCGTAGCAATTATCATGGGCGACAAAACAAAAGCATACATTGCTTATTTCGTTATCTGTATAGCTTGGGGCACTACATACCTTGCTATTCGAGTAGGGGTATCACACTACCCTGCTTTTCTATTTGCAGGGATACGCCAAGTAGTATCGGGCTTACTTATGTTGGGCATTGGGCTAGCTTGGTACAAAAGAGCAGACCTGACCAAGTCTACTCTTTTTCATAATATGCTTATTGGCTTTTTACTTATCACCATAGGTAATGGCACGGTATCTTATGCAGAAAAGGTAATACCAAGTGGTGTAGCCGCTCTGATATGCACCATGATGCCAATGAATGCTGTTATTATCAACCTAATTGCATCAAAAGAAGAAAAGCTAAGCCTTACAATAGTACTCGGCATGTTACTGGCATTTGGTGGTGTTGTCTTGATCTTCAAAGACAATATTGCAGATCTTGCCAACCCCGCTTATCTGTTTGGCATGGTGAGTATTTACTTTGCTACAGCATTTTGGGCTTTGGGTAGTATCCTCAATAGAAAAAAGGTTGATATCATTAACCCCATATTTAACTCTGGTGTCCAAATAGGATTTGGAGGTCTGTTTCTTGTTCTACTCAGCCCTCTTGTTGATAGCTATACAGACTTTCAACCATTTCAAAAAGACGCACTACTATCTATGGGATATCTAGTGGTAGTAGGCTCTATAATAGCATACACTGCCTACATGTATGCTTTAAAGAAACTTCCTGTAGGCTTTGTAACTAGCTATGCATATATCAATCCTCTAGTAGCCGTTCTATTGGGATATCTTATACTGGATGAGAAGTTGACTTGGTATACTTGGTTGGCATTTGTAAGCATAGTATCAGGAGTATATCTGGTCAATAGAGGATATAAGGCACAACGCTTAAAAAACAATGCAACAAATTAATCACAAATACAACGACTACCTTATAACCTCAGACAAAGCAAAAGCAGATATTGTAGCCATCCACAAATGGCTGTCTAAAGAGTCGTACTGGAAAAAAGATATTGCCTTTGATGTTATCAAAGGTGCTGTAGAAAACTCATTTTGTATTAATATACTTTTCAACGAAGAGCAAGTTGGCTTTGGCAGGCTAATAACAGACTATACTACCTTTGCTTATTTAGCGGATGTTTATATTGTAGAAGAGCATCGTAAAAAAGGATTAAGCAAAGTGATGATAGAATTAATGTTAGGCTTAGATTGGGTGAAAGCCCTACGCAAAATAATGTTAGCCACACTTGATGCACAAGCCCTTTATGCTCAATATGGATTTATACCTATAAACAACCCGGAGCGATTTATGGAGTTTAGCCCCGTAACTACATTTGATAACGACCAAAACAATATGTAATGGAAACAACACTTGACTATCTAAAAAGCACCAAACAGCAATTCACCTACTACAAGCAACTTGGAGAAAAGTCTATGGCGCAACTACCAGATAACAAGCTGTTCTTACAACCTAATGAAAACAGCAATAGTATAGCCACTATTGCTAAACACCTTTGGGGAAATATGTTGAGTCGCTGGACAGACTTTCTTACTACAGACGGAGAAAAGGAATGGCGTCAACGCGATGCAGAGTTTGAAAACGACATTCAAACAAGAGAAGAACTGCTCAGCAAATGGAATGAAGGTTGGCAATGTTTATTCAATGCTTTAGATAGCATATCAGACAAAGACTTATCTAAAACCATATACATACGCAACGATGGGCATACTATACTAGAGGCTATAAATAGACAAGTAGCGCACTATGCTTATCATGTGGGCCAAATAGTGTATGCTGCCAAGCTGCTAAAAGAAGAGGAATGGAGCAGCTTATCTATCCCCAAAAACGCTTCAGCACAATACAATGAAAAGAAATTTTCACAAGAAAAGGGAGACCGGCACTTTACCGATGATTTGCTAAAAAACTAAAAGCCCGTTTAGACAAACAGGCTTTTATGGTATCTATCTGGTTAATATTTATTTGCAGGGTTTATTCATTATTACTACTATTATCATCAACGCGTCCTTCGTTCCAGTGTTTGCGCTCTTGCTTATAGGCAAGATAAAGCCCTAAACCGCCACCTATAGCTAGCATGGAAAAATATATTGCAGCGGTATCATTATGTCTCATAACGCCATTCTTATCTACATATTTAGTAGCCTCGTGCAACCAAGCCACATCTACAATATAGGCTATCAACAATCCCAAACCTGCACCTACCAATAGCAAGGCATATTTCATATAAACATAAGGTCTAGGACCTCCAAAGTTTTTTCGTGGGTTAATGCCATTCTCTATCAATGCCATATTCTCTCTACTCCGCATAAAAAACAGCCCCAGCACAGTAGCAAAAAAAGACATCGGGATTAATACTTCAGCAGCTTGATACATAATATTCTTTTAGTTTTAAAAATGCTTGTTTACCATAAGACGAGATAATGAGTAATGAGGTTACAGAAAAAAGAAAATAAAATTGTGTAACCTAACTTTAAGGTAATGCGTCTTATATCATATATGCACGATGCAACTGATAATGATATCATTGACGATATACTAAAAGGGCAACAAAAACCTTTTGCTATATTGGTCGAGCGTTATCAGCATTATGTATATACGCTTACCCTACGCTACATAAAAGACAATCAGGAAGCAGAAGAAATAGCACAAGATATATTTGTGAAAGCATACCACGCACTATACAGCTTTAATAAAAACAGTAAGTTTAGTACATGGCTGTATACTATTGCCAGAAACACATGCTTATCCCATCTTAGAAAGACCAACCCTAAATTTGAAGAGATACAGGATGACAACATAGGTTATAATGCCTCTTTTCCTATAGAACAGAAATCAGAAAAAGAACAATTAAGTTTAGCTATTAACAAACTGACTAAACAAGAAGGAGAAATAATAACCCTATTCTATCTACATGAGCAAACTATTGAAGAGATTGAACGTATAACAGGACTTAGTAAGAGTAACATAAAAGTAAGACTATATAGAGCTAGAAAAAACTTAAAAACAATACTAGAGCGATATTCCGACGCAGCACTAATTGATAACAATAAGTAGCTTAACTTTATAACAGAAAAGAGATGCAACACGAAGAGATAGAAATACAACTGTGGGATTATATAGATGGCACTTGTAACGAACAAGACCACAACCGTATATCAGCATTAATAAATACTGATGCTATTTGGCAGTCTACCTATCAAGAGCTACTAGCGTTGAATAATCAAATCTCTTTAAACACAGCTATAATAAAGACGTCTGATAGTTTTGCTAAAGATGTAATGAGCAACATAGAACAAAGTGCAAAGAAAAAACGCTCAACCTTGCTGTTAGACTGGGGCATAAAGGGAGTCGCTGCTTTTTTCGCTGTTTCCATATCCTCTATTATCATTTATACATTAGCACAAGCAGATTGGAGATTTACCAATACAAATAATCCATCTTCTAATTTCGGCTTTGGAGATATAGAATTACCTCAATTTGTTGCCAATATCCAGATAAGCGATACGGCACTTTACATTACTTCCTTCGCAGTAATGATCATGGTTTTAGTATTAATAGAAAAGTTCCTACACAACAATAAACTAAAAGCTATATAGTCCTCAGCAAGTTCATACTCAACTCTTCCAAACTGCTCAGCTTTTTATCCGCTATTGCAAACCTTGGATTGTCATAGTGAATTTCATCAGGCACAGCTATCACCTTCATTCTAGCTGCTTTTCCTGCTATAACACCATTTATAGAATCCTCAAATACAACACTCTCAAGAGGAGTACTGTTAAGCTGTTTAGCACAACTTAAAAATACCGCTGGGTGCGGCTTACCCAATTCAACCATATCAGCAGATACTACAGCGTCAAAGTATTGCTTTAGATCAAAATGCGTAATCAATTCATCTATCATGCGTGTAGTTGAAGAAGAAGCTAAGCCTATTTTATAACCTTCTTTTTTTAGCATATCGATAGACGCTAAAACGCCCGGCATAATCGATCCTTTTATTTTAGCGGTTGCTATAATATCGTCTAATATATCATCGGCCACCTGTATAGAACTAGCACCACTCCACGGATATTTTATAGCCCAATACTCCGTAACCTCATATATTGTCAATCCTGTTGTTTCCTTAAATTTATCTCTAGAAATAGGTATACCATGATGTTGTGCTACTCTTAACATACATTCTCCCCACAATGGTTCCGTATCCAGTAGCAAGCCATCCATATCATATATAGCGGTGTTAAGCATATTCTAAAGTTTGTGCAAAAGAACAAACTATGGGGGAGATTTTGGGGGAATTAAGACACATTCTATTAATAAACATTTATCATTCAGTATTGAAGGCTTATTTTTGTTGAAAATTAATTTATATGAAGCTGAATGCGCTATGCTCCTTTTTATTGGGCGCTTTACTATTGTCTAGCAGTGTTGCTATGGCAAAAGGTAATATTAAGTTTACGGAATATGATTTGCCTAACGGCCTCCATGTTATCTTACATGAAGACCACTCTACACCTATTGTAGCAGTATCTGTAATGTATCATGTAGGTTCTAAAAACGAAGACCCTCAACGTACTGGTTTTGCCCACTTCTTTGAGCACCTTTTATTTGAAGGAACAGAAAACATTGGCCGTGGTGAGTATATGAAAACGATACAATCTGCAGGTGGTCAACTAAATGCTAATACATCTCAAGACCGTACTTTCTACTACGAAGTGCTACCTTCTAACCAATTAGAACTAGCACTATGGATGGAAAGCGAGCGTATGCTACATGCTAAAATTGACGAAATAGGCGTAGAAACACAGCGTAAGGTTGTAAAAGAAGAAAAAAAGCAACGTTATGACAACACACCTTATGGTCAGATATTGAATGTTGTTTACGAAAACGCTTATACTAAACACCCTTATCGTTGGTCGCCAATAGGTAAGGCACAATATATAGACCAAGCTACATTGAGCGAGTTCATGGATTTCTATAAAACTTTCTATGTACCTAACAATGCTACACTAGCTATTGGTGGAGATCTGAACATCAAGGAAACTAAGAAATTCATCGAGAAATATTTCGGTGGCATTCCTAGGGGAACTAAAGCTATACCACGCCCTACAGAAGTAGAACCAGCACAAACTGCTGAAAAGCGTGTTGAATTTTATGATAATGTTCAACTACCAGCTGTTGTTATAGGATACCATACTCCTAAAATGGGTACTAAAGACTGGTATGCATTACAATTATTAACACAAATGCTATCTCAAGGTCAAAGCTCTCGTTTCCAAAAAGAGCTTGTAGACAAACAACAAAAAGGACTAGCAGTAGGTGCATTTATGATACCTAATGAAGATCCGGGTGTTGCTTTCATGTTTGGTATTACTAACCAAGGTGTAAAACCAGCAGAAATAGAAGAAGCAATGCTTGCTGAAATTGAGAAAGTAAAAACAGGCAATATTGATGATGAGGAATACCAAAAACTTATCAACCAAGCAGAGAATGATTTTGTAACACAAAATAGAAGCATACAAGGTATTGTAGAAAACTTAGCTACTTATCACACTTATTTTAAAGATGCTGATCTAATTAATACAGAGTTGGAGAACTACACCAGTATTACAAAAGCAGATCTTAAACGTGTTGCTAATAAGTATTTCACAAAACAAAACAGACTAGTTGTTTATTACCTACCAAAATCTGAAGAAAAGAAAGGTTAATTCAACTTATTTAATTCAAAAAGCTTCTCTTAAAATATTTATATGAAAAAGTTCATTCTTTCAATATTAACACTTGCTCTAGCTACTACTGCGTCTCAGTCGCAAGAGCTTGACCGTAGTGTAAGACCTAAACCAGGTCCTGCACCGGAAATAAAACTAGGTAAAACAGAAAGTTTCACACTAGATAATGGCATGCGTGTTTTCGTTGTAGAAAACCACAAACTGCCTACAATTACTTGTAGCATACAATTGGATGTATACCCTGAACTAGAGGGAGACCAAGCAGGGTACTCTACCTTCCTTTCTGAACTATTAACCTCAGGTACTAAAACACGTACTAAAGATGAGTATAATAAAGAAATAGATTTCATAGGTGCCAACATTAGCGCTAATAGTAATGGTGTATTTGGTAGTAGCCTTAAAAAGCACCAGAAGAAATTACTAGAGCTAATGAGTGATGTAGCAATGAATGCAAAATTCAATGCTGAGGATATGGAGAAAGTTAGGAAGCGTACACTTTCTGGTTTAAAAGCTAGTGAAAACGATCCTGACGACATGTTAAACAATGTTGCTGCTGCTGTTAAATATGGTACAAATCACCCTTACGGTGAAGTAGTTACAGACAAGACTGTAGAAAAAGCGACATTAGCTTCTTGCGAGAAATACTATCAAACATACTTCCGCCCTAACGTAGCATATATGGCTGTTGTGGGAGATGTTACTGTAAAAGAAATAAAGCCTCTAATAGAGAAATACTTCGGTAGCTGGCAAAAAGCAACAGTTCCTGTTGCTAAATATGCCAAAGTAAATACACCGTCAGCTACTAATGTAGCTTTTGTACCAAGAGATGCTGCTGTACAAAGTGTCATCAATGTTACCTACCCTGTTGACCTACAACCGGGACATGCTGATGTAGTAAAGGCGAAAGTAGCTAATGCTATATTAGGTGGAGGTTCTACAGGTCGTTTATTCTTAAACTTACGTGAAGAACACGCTTGGACTTATGGTTCTTACTCTTCTATCTCTCAAGACGAGATCATTGGTCAATTTAGCGCTTATGCTAAATGCCGCAATGAAGTAAGTGACAGCTCTGTTGCTGAAATATTGAGCGAGATGAAACGTATGCGCAATGAGAAAGTATCTCAGGAAGACCTTGACCGTCAGATATCTTATATGTCAGGTGGTTTTGCAATTGGTTTAGAGCGCCCTCAGACTGTTGCTCAATATGCTATTAACGTAGAGCGCTACAACATGCCTAAAGATTATTATCAAAACTATTTGAAGAATCTTAGTGCGGTAACTGTTGATGATATACAAGCAATTGCTAAAAAGTATATCGACCCAAGCAAAGCACATATTGTGGTTGTAGGTAGTGTAGACGAAGTAGCTGACAAACTAAAACGTTTTGATAGCGACGGTAAACTAGACTACTATGATAATTACGGCAACAAAATAGAAGTAGCTAAAAAAGCTGCTGCCCCTAGCGATGTAACTGCTGAACAGATATTCTCTGACTACATCAATGCTATTGGTGGAGAAAAAACTATTGCCTCTGTTTTGGATGTCAAATCTGTAAGTAAAGGTATGTTGAGCGTTCAAGGTCAGGAAATACCATTGACGATCACTGAGATCAAGAAGTCTCCTAACAAACTAAAGACTCAAGTAGAAGCTATGGGTATGGTTGTTCAAAAACAAGTATTTGACGGCACTACAGGCTACAATGAAATGCAAGGCCAAAAAGCGGATATGGATGCTGCTACAATGAAAAGTGCCAAGCAACAAGCAGACCTACATGCAGACTTGCACCCAGAGAAATATGGCATCAAACGTACTCTTGACGGTATGGATAAAGTAAATGGTAGCGATGCTTATGTACTAATAGTAGAAGATGGTGATGGTAAAAAATCAAAAGAATACTACGATGTAAAAAACCATCTTTTAGTAAAATCTATCAGCACAGAAGAAAGCCCTCAAGGAGCTATTACTACTACAAGTGAGTATAGCAACTATAAGGAAGTGCCGGGTACAAGTTATAAAATACCATACAAAGTATCTCAATCATTTGGCCCTCAGTCTATAACAGCAGAGGTAGAGACTATAGAGATCAATAAAGGTATAAACGATAGTGAGTTTAAATAGAACGGTTATTAACAAACAATACAAAGCCTCGCAAATTGCGGGGCTTTTTTTATAGATACAAACCAATAATATTATATCTCTTTGATTATAAAGTATTTATTATTATTCTTGCGACCACAATAAACACTTATGAATCTTAAATTATCTCTATTAGTAGCCTTAGTTGCTATTCTCGGTTTTAGTTCTTGTAAAAACAGTTATCAGGCTATGCGTGAGCCAAACGCAAGAGTCGAATTTGAAAAGAAAGACTTTATTCTATCTGGCCAAGTAAGCGGAACTGCTGAACAAGTTAAAGTATTAGGTATCGACTGGAATCGTTTCTCGAAAAAACAAAAAGGATCAGTAAGCCCATCATATGCTAAAATACCTGTTATTGGTGGAGGCTTATTTAGTAACCCAACTGGTAGTTATGCCTTGTATAACATGATGCTAAATACTCCAAACTACGATGTAGTATTTTACCCTAAGTACTCTTACTCCGTATTTAAACCAGTTATGAATATTGGTTTTATCTATAAAAAAACTAAAGTAGATGTAACAGCACGCTTAGGTAAGCTAAGAGTATCTGAAGACGTGGAAGAGGAGGACTAATTATACTCATTATAACAATAAAAAGCCCTGCTAAATTCGGGGCTTTCTTATGTCTGTTTCTTATCTCTTTCAGAAATACAAAGAACAAGATTTTTTTTCACTGTCTTAGTTGAGGGGTGATCTTCACCTAGGAATTGTTGCATTATCTCCAATGCTTGCTCATAATATCCTATCGCTTTATCATACTCCCCTTTGGAATCCCATGCACCACCTAGATTATTATAACGAATAGCAATATCAGGGTGTGAATCCCCATAATATGCTTTACCTATCTCCAATGCTTGCTCATAATATCCTATCGCTTTATCATACTCCCCTTTGGAATACCATGCCATACCTAGATTATTATAACGAGTAGCAATATCGGGGTGTGAATCCCCATAATATGCTTTACCTATCTCCAATGCTTGCTCATAATATCCTATCGCTTTATCATACTCCCCTTTGGAATCCCATGCCAAACCAAGATTATTATAACGAGTAGCAATATCGGGATGTGAATCCCCATAATATGCTTTACCTATTTCCAATGATTGCTCATAATATCCTATCGCTTTATCATACTCCCCTTTGGAATCCCATGCCAAACCAAGATTATTATAACGAGTAGCAATAGTAGGGTGTGAATCCCCATAATATACTTTATCTATTTCCAATGCTTGCTCATAATATCCTATCGCTTTATCATACTCCCTTTGGAAGACCATGCACTACCTAGATTATTATAACGAATAGCAATATCAGGGTGTGAATCCCCATAATATGCTTTACCTATCTCCAATGCTTGCTCATAATATCCTATCGCTTTATCATACTCCCCTTTGGAATCCCATGCCATACCAAGATTATTATAATCAATAGCAATATAGGGGTGTGAATCCCTGTAATATTTTTTATCTATTTCTAATGCTCGCACGTGATAATCGATAGCTTTATCATACTCCCCTTTGGAATACCATGCACTACCTAGATTATTATAACGAGTAGCAATAGTAGGGTGTGAATCCCCATAATATGCTTTATCTATTTCCAATGCTTGCTCATAATATCCTATCGCTTTATCATACTCCCCTTTGGAATGCCAAACCAAACCAATTTCATTATAGTATATTGCCAAATCTTTAGTTCCCGTTTCTTTTTGCTCCTCTATTACTATTGCTTTGTCAAGATATCTTAGTGCATTATCTACATATCCTAAGTCTCGAGATAACCTTCCCGCCTTATCTAAATAACCAACATTATTAGGAGATGCCCTTACAGCTAATTCATAGTATTCTAAAGCTGGCCTGTATTCTAACTTTAGTTCTTTTACTTTCCCCAATTGGTAAAAATCCTCAGCTACCTCACTTATTCTATCTTTAGCAGACTCTTTTAGCAATTCTTCTGCAGTGTCATAATCTTCTTTTTCTACAGCTTCAAAAGCTTTTTGCTTTAGTATATCACTCTCTTTTTGTTTGCTAAGAGATTTTTCTAGTTCTTCTTTTATCTTTTCTTGCTCTTGTCTTACTTCCTCACTTTTAAGAAGCTGCAATTTTAAATCATCACGTTCCTCTTCTAATTTTTTTAATTGGGTATTAAAATCATCGTTATTAGTATTAGAAATAAGTCCTCTTAGATCTGCAATTTGGTTTTCTATATTCTGCAAATCAGAAACAGAAACTAATGTATGCGAAACTGGATTAACACTCTTATTATAATTTGCCTTAGTTACTCTTTTAACTATTAAGTCGACTATTTCCTGAGGTGCTCTACCTCTTATATCTATATATCCATCTATAGACAATAAACCATCAATTTTAGAATCATCAAAACGAAAAGGCATAATATCCTCACCTCTCTTTTTCTTGATAATTTCTCTCATAAAACGCCATTCAAGCCTACACCATTCTTTATTTGCATAATCTTCACAAAAGAACGGTACTACGAGGTGAGACTCTTTTGTGTATACGTTCATGAGATAATTATCTAGGTCTGTTCTTGCTAGCTCATCTTCATAGTAAAAATCATAAAATATACTATCTCTACCATACTCTTTAGAAAGCAGGTCTGCGACTTGTTCTATAAAAGGTCTGTATTCTCCAGGAAATGAGAGTGCTACTTTAAATCTTTTGGGTGTTGTCATAGTGCTGCATATAGTATCTTCTAAATTTACATAAAATCTACTTATAGGAAAACCATAAAGCCTGCCATTATTACCTCATTAACGCTTCTTTATCATGGAGAACCCGTATAAACTAACTATCTTTGCGTACTATTCTAATCGGAAAATATGGCAGACACTCTTGATAAAGTGATGGATGAAAACAGGCAAGGTGAGGCTTATGCCCCATTTTTGGACGACCCAAACACTTACAACAAGAAATTTTATATAGAAAGCTATGGCTGTGCTATGAATTTCAGCGATAGCGAGGTAGTAGCCTCCATCCTTCAAGAACAGGGTTTTGGAGCTACTAGAGACCTTAATGAGGCAGATCTTGTATTACTGAATACCTGTTCTATTAGAGAAAAAGCAGAACAAACCGTTCGTACCCGACTAAAAACCTTCCGAAAAGTGAAGCAAGCCAAGCCAGGTATGCTGGTAGGTGTTTTAGGCTGTATGGCAGAACGATTGAAAACCAAGCTTTTAGATGAGGAGAAGCTAGTAGACATGGTTGTAGGCCCTGATGCATACCGCAGCCTGCCCAACCTTATAGATGAGGCAGATGGGGGACAAAAATCAGTAAATGTGCTACTAAGTAGAGAGGAGACTTATGCTGACATCTCCCCTGTTCGTTTGGATAGTAACGGCGTTACTTCCTTTGTAAGCATCATGCGCGGTTGTAACAATATGTGTACATTCTGTGTAGTTCCGTTTACTCGTGGTAGAGAGCGTAGCCGTGATGCAGCAAGTATTGTGAAAGAAAGCCAAGAGCTATTTGATAGAGGCTATAAGGAGATAACACTATTAGGGCAAAATGTTGATAGCTATTACTATACTACTACTAATTCTGATGGCACCGTTACAGAAGTAACTTTTGCTAAGCTATTAGAGATGGTAGCATTAATATCACCAAAGCTTCGAGTTCGTTTTAGCACCTCTCACCCTAAGGACATCACAGATGATGTATTGTTTACCATGGCAAAGTATGACAACGTGTGTAATAACATACACTTGCCTGTGCAAAGTGGAAGTACCCGTTTACTAGCACTTATGAACCGCACCTATACGCGCGAGTGGTATTTAAACAAAGTAAAACGCATCAGAGAGATTATTCCTGACTGCGGTTTGAGTACAGATATTATTACAGGTTTTTGTACAGAAACAGAGGAAGACCATCAAGAATCTCTTAGCTTGATGGAAGCGTGCTGCTTTGATATGGCTTATATGTATGCCTACAGTGAACGTCCGGGCACATTAGCAGCTCGTAGATATAAGGATGATGTACCTGAAGATGTAAAACAACGACGCCTTGAGGAGATCATTACACAGAAAAAGAAGAATTCAGAAGAGAGTTATAAAAGAGATATAGGTAAGACATTTGAAATACTGATAGAAAACAGAAGTAAAAAAAGCGACCAAGATTGGGCAGGTAGAAACAGCCAAAACAAAATGGTAATTTTCCCTAAAGGTGATCATGGCTTGAAGATCGGGGATTATGTAAATGTGATGATCAAAGAAGCTACTTCTGCTACCCTTATCGGCGAGATCGTTTCATAAAAGCGTTTTAGACTTATGGAAATACAAAGTATAAAAAACAGGTTTGGCATTATTGGCAACTCCCCAGCACTCAATCATGCTTTGAGTACCGCAGTACAAGTAGCTAACACTGACCTTACTGTACTTATAGTAGGTGAAAGTGGAGTTGGTAAAGAAGCTTTCTCTAATATCATTCATGCACTATCTCCACGCAAACACAATTCTTTCATTGCTGTCAACTGCGGTGCTATACCCGAAGGCACTATTGACAGTGAACTTTTTGGCCATGAAAAAGGAGCCTTTACAGGAGCTGTAGATAGTCGTAAAGGGTATTTTGAAACGGTGAACAGTGGTACTATTTTTCTTGATGAAATTGGAGAATTACCACTTGGTACTCAAGCCCGTTTATTAAGAGTTTTAGAAAGTGGTGAATTCATTCGTGTCGGTTCATCAAAAGTGCAAAAAACCGATGTGCGTGTCATCACAGCTACTAACCGAGACCTACTGGAACAAACCAGAAAAGGTAAGTTTAGAGAAGACTTATATTACCGCTTAAGCACAGTACCTATTAGAGTACCAGCTTTAAGAGACAGGAAGGAAGATATCCCTCTACTATTCCGCAAGTTTGCCTCCGATTTTGGCGAGCGCTATCGTACTACATCAGTACAGCTCGACGCTTCGGCACAGCAAGTATTGATCAATTATACCTGGCCCGGAAATATTCGCCAACTGAAAAATATTGCAGAGCAAATATCTGTTCTTAGTATCGATAAAACTATTGACGCCACTCAGATGCAAAGCTTCCTGCCTACAGAAAGTGAATCGAGAGCTTTGGCATTATTACAACCATCGGGCATGCCCATACCTAACCCATCTGGCAGCGGGCATGAGCAAACCAGTAGTACTGAAAGAGATATACTTTACAAGCTCTTTTTTGACTTAAAGAAAGACCTTACAGAGTTAAAACAAATGATGTATAAACTTGTCAGCCCTAATGATGACAGCTATACACCTACCCCATCTGTTAGTAGTGAGAAGTTGCTACCTGCTTATAGTAGTAGCCCAGAACCAACCAGCCAACAATCCTATAATACAGGCACTGGCGGTACGACCCCAATTGTAATCCACACTCCATCTGGTGGTGCTGTAGATGTACATGAAGAGGTTGAAGAATCTTTATTATTAGCCGATAGAGAAAAAGAGTTTATCATCAAAGCGCTACAGAAACACAAAGGCAGAAGACGTGATGCGGCTAGTGAATTAGGCATTTCGGAGCGTACGCTGTATAGAAAAATTAAAGAATACGATATCAAAGAGTAATTTAGAGACAGGAATAGCTCATGTACAAATTCAGTATATATATCATTTTAGCTTTTTGCATTACAATATCCGGCTGTGGTATTTACAGCTTTACCGGTGCATCTATTGATGGCAAAACCATCAATATCCATACACTGGAAAACAATGCCCGTAATGTAGTTCCTACATTAAGCCCTGCGCTCACTTCTAAGATCAGAAGTCGTATTTTATCGCAAACTGGTCTTTCTCCTGTAAATAATAACAATGCTGATTATGATATATCCGGCTCAATAACTACTTATCAGGTTACAGTATCTGGAGTTCAGAATACGCAAACAGCGAGCTTAAATAGGCTTACTATAGGGATTTCTGTAAAATTTGAAAATAGATTAGACGAAAAGGCAAACTTTACACAAACATTCACGAAGTTTGCAGACTTCCCTGCTACACAAACCTTACAAAGTGCTGAAGCAGGTCTTATTGATGAAATAGGAGATTTACTGGCTACTGAAATATTTAATAAAGCATTCGTAAATTGGTAGACGAAATTATAATATGATTACATCTTCATCCATACCATATATCAGTAAGGCGCTTAATGAGCCCCAAAATATATCTGAAGCAGACGCAGAAAGTATTGATGCTTTAATACAAGCATACCCATACTTTATGCCAGCTAGGTATATGGATGCTGCCAAAAAACACAAAGGCTCACCTTATAACGAGGAGCTGATGGCTCAAATGCAGCTTTATTCAGGCAACTGGATACTTTATAGTGATTTCTTGAATGAAGTAGTAGATGGCGCTGATGTTGAAATGGCTAGCCAAGAAGCCCTAACATCTACTACTGAACAAACTGTAGTTGACAATGTGCCTGAACCGATTACAGAAGAAACTACTCAAACAGTAGAGGAAGCGCCAGTAACAGAAGCTGTCGAAACCAAAAACGAGCCTACTATCATCAGTAGTGAAAATGATAATGATACAGACGATGCTGATGACTTTAATCCTGTAAATACTGATTTTAACACAGGAGATAAGCCTTATGTCAGAAAAGAGAAGAGAAAAGACAGGAAGCCAATAGTAGAAGAGAGGATGATGACCGATAATGAGGATGATGAAGCACTAATTTTGCCTATTTATACGGACGATTACTTCCTACATCAAGGAGTAAATGTTTCTAACAAAATACCTGAAGACTTTGAATCGGCAGAAGGAGCTATCGAATCAGAATCAAATGAAGATGATGAGGAGAAGGCACTAATGGTGGTCATGAGCTTTGCAGAATGGCTCAACTTCTTCAAAACTAAAAAGCAAGCTGAAGAAGAAGAGGAAGAAGGTCAGAAAGCCTTAAAAACAATGTGGCAAAAAGAAAAATTGGCAGCCGCTTTGGAGGAAGAAGACGAAGAAATACCGGAAAATGTATTTGAAATGGCGGTCAACTCCATTTCGAAGGAAGATGGCTTAATTAGTGAATCTCTTGCCAATATCCATATAAAGCAAGGCAGGTACGATAAAGCCATAGATATGTACCGTAAATTAAGTTTGCGAAATCCGCAGAAAAAGGCTTATTTTGCGCGCAAGATCGAATATCTTATAAAAGAACAAGAACAATGATTACGCTAATAGCTATTTTAATATTATTAGGTTGTGTGGTACTAGGCTTTTTCATTCTAGTACAAAATCCGAAAGGAGGTGGCCTTTCTGGAACTTTTGGTAGTGTTGGTTCTCAAGTAATGGGAGTAAAACAATCTACTGACATCTTGGAAAAAGGAACATGGACAGCAATGGGTGTTATTGCTGCACTTTGCATTGTTTCTGTAATGTTTTTTGAATCTCCTAAAGAGACTAAAACAAATACACCACCCGCAACTAGCGCTCCTGTGCAACAACAACAAGCACCTGCAGGGCCAGATGCTCAATAGGAATAATTACTATAATCATTTTAAATAATTGATACCTGCCTAATTTTTCAGGCAGGTATCTTATTTTTAAGCCCATAATGAGCCGCTCAAGATTTGATACTGTACAAGATGTACCTACATCAAGAAAAAGAAAAAAAAGCAATAGATGGCTTAGTGTCCTTTTTGCATTACTAATTATTCTTGTATCACTAGGTGCGGTAGTGTACTACAAAACTTTTGGCCCTAATACTGGCAGCTTCAAGACAGGGGAATATTTATATATCTACACAGGCGATAATTATCAAGACCTCCTATCTACATTAGAAAGAGAAGGGTTTGTAAAAGATATTGTCAGTTTCAACTTACTAGCAAAACAAGCCAATCTCCCCAACCATGTGAAAGCAGGTAGGTACAAAATACAACATGGGGAAAATAACTATGACCTGATAAGGCAGCTACGCTCTGGGAAGCAAGCACCAGTAAACATAGTTATAAATAAGGTACGTACTAAGCAAGAACTAGCAGGCATCATTGGCCGCAACCTCGAGGCTGACTCTGCTTTGTTTTTAGAGCAAATATCCAACCCTGAATACCTCTCGGAGTTTGATCTTGACAGCAACACATTGCTTACTGCTATTATCCCTGATACTTACGAATTTTACTGGAACACTTCAGCCGACAGAGCTTTTAGAAGACTAGAAATCTATAAACATAAATTCTGGAATGCGGATAGACTTGTCAAGGCAGCACAAAAAAAGCTATCTCCTGAAAAAGTAAGCATTATAGCTTCTATAGTAGAGGAAGAAACCAATAACAATGAAGAAAAGCCACTCATTGCCAGTGTATATATGAACCGGGTTCGCTATGGTATGAAATTACAAGCCGACCCTACTGTAAAATTTGCTGTTGGCGACTTCACACTACGTAGAATATTGGACATTCACCTGAATCACGACTCTCCTTACAATACATATATGTATTTTGGGTACCCTCCAGGTCCTATTTGTACACCATCTAAGACTAGTATAGACGCCGTACTTAATGCTCCTGAAACAAAGTACTTATACTTCTGCGCCAAAGAAGATTTTAGTGGCTCTCATAGCTTTGCCAGTAGCTACAAACAACACCTGGACAATGCATCGAAGTACCATAAAGCACTTAATGAGAGAGGTATTAAGTAATTGAAGCACTAGTATATCAACCAGTTATACACCTATATATAGTAGTACCTTGGATATTATTTAGGTAGAACGTACCTTTGCCGCACAATTTAAAAAGTTCATATTAAATAATTTCACAGAATGAGTACAGTAAAAGTTGCCATTAATGGTTTCGGTCGTATCGGTCGTTTGGCTTATCGCCAAATTTATAACATGGAAGGTATAGACGTTGTTGCTATCAACGATCTTACTAGTCCTGAATTTTTGGCTCACCTGTTGAAGTACGATACTGCTCAAGGTCGTTTTGAAGCAAGTGTATCTAGCAGCGATAATTCTATCACCGTAAATGGTGACGAAATAAAAATATATGCAGAGCGCAACCCTTCTGATATTCCATGGGGAGAGCACGATGTAGATGTTGTATTAGAGTGTACAGGTTTCTTTGCTGATAGAGATAAAGCTGCTGCTCACATCAACGCTGGTGCTAAGCGCGTTGTTATTTCTGCTCCTGCTACGGGAGATCTAAAAACTATCGTATACAATGTTAACCACGAAATACTAGATGGTTCTGAAACTGTAATTAGTTGTGCTTCTTGTACTACTAACTGTTTAGCTCCAATGGCTAAAACTCTTCAAGACAACTTTGGTATCGTTACTGGTTTAATGAATACAATTCATGCTTACACTAACGACCAAAATACACTTGATGCACCGCATCCTAAAGGAGACTTCCGTCGTGCACGTGCTGCAGCTGCAAACATCATCCCTAACTCTACTGGTGCTGCTAAAGCTATTGGTTTAGTTATGCCTGAATTGAAAGGTAAACTTGATGGTGGTGCACAACGTGTTCCTACTGTTACAGGTTCTCTTACTGAACTAGTATCTGTTCTTGAAAAGAAAGTAACTGTTGAAGAAGTAAATGCTGCTATGCAAGCTGCTGCTAATGAAAGCTTCGGATATACTGAAGATCAAATAGTTTCTAGCGACATCATCGGTACATCATATGGTTCTTTGTTTGACGCTACGCAAACTAAGATCATGACCATGGGTGATACTCAGCTAGTTAAAACTGTTAGCTGGTATGACAATGAAATGAGCTATGTATCTCAATTGGTTCGTACGGTGAAGCATTTCGCAGGTTTGATTTCTAAATAATTAAATTTCAAAACTATATTGAAACGCTACCGTCATTTATTGCGGTAGCGTTTCTTTTATATAAACTATTTGTTATGAGCCAATTCAACGCTTACAATTTTCAGAACAAAAAAGCACTTGTACGTGTCGATTTCAACGTTCCTCAAAAAGACGGTAAAATTACCGACGATACACGCATACAAGCAGCACTACCTACAATAAAGAAAATCCTTGCTGACGGCGGTAGCGTTATATTAATGAGCCATTTAGGTCGTCCTTTAAAAGCTATTGCTAAAGACCCTGAATTGAGCCTTGCCAACTTTACACTAAAGAATGTACAAGCTCATTTAGCTACCCTTATAGATAATGAAGTATTATTTGCCGAGGATTGTGTAGGAGAAGATGCAACAACAAAAGCTGCTGATCTCCAAAATGGCCAGGTACTATTATTAGAAAATTTACGTTTTCACCAAGAAGAAGAAAAAGGAGATAAAGAATTTGCAGCCCAACTAGCAGCTTTAGGCGATGTATATGTAAACGATGCATTTGGTACTGCACACCGTGCACACGCATCTACGGCAATCGTTGCCGACTCTTTTTCTAAAGAAAATAAGATGTTCGGTCTACTACTAGAGGCTGAAATTGTAGCTGCACAAAAAGTATTGAACGATTCGCAAAAGCCTTTTACAGCTATCATAGGTGGAGCTAAGGTTTCAGATAAGATCATGATCATTGAGAACCTACTTGATCGTGCAACAGATATAATCATAGGAGGAGGCATGGCTTATACTTTCTTCAAAGCGCAGGGAGGTGACATAGGCAGCTCTCTTGTAGAGGACGACCGTATGCAAATGGCCATTGAGCTGCTAGAGAAAGCAGAAAAGAAAGGAGTACAGATACACCTACCTAGTGATAGTATTATCGCAGATAAATTTGCTGCTGATGCGCAAACCTCTTCTGCCAACAATATGGAAATACCTGACGGATGGATGGGCTTAGATATTGGGCATTTCGCTTGCGATACTTTCTCTAAAGTTGTCAAAGACTCTAAAACCATTTTATGGAATGGGCCTATGGGTGTTTTTGAAATGGAAAAATTCCAACACGGCACTAAATGTATTGCCGATGCAGTAGCAGAAGCTACAGCAAATGGAGCTTATTCTCTTGTAGGTGGTGGTGATAGTGTTGCGGCTGTAAACAAGTTTAACTATACCGACAAAGTAAGCTATGTATCAACTGGTGGAGGTGCTATGCTAGAGTTTTTTGAAGGAAAAGAATTACCCGGAATAGCTGCTATAAACAAATAAAAACTATACATACTATTCATAAAAAAGCCTCACAATTAGTGAGGCTTTTGTTATTTAAAGCCATAGATTAATAATACTTTTAGTAGCTAAACATACCTGACCAAGACATCACCATATGGCTAAAAAAAATAGCATTTATATACTAGGTACCGGCTTATCACACAATGGTTCGACATGTTTACTTAAAGACGGCAGAATAGTAGTAGCAATAGAGAAAGAAAGACTTACAAGAATCAAACACGACGGAGGCAATGATCATCAAACAGTACAATACTGTTTGAATGCCGCAGGAATTACCATTAACGATTTAACCCTCGTGGTACAATGTGCCAATTTTGAAAAAGACATTGACATCTCAAAATATATGGGGAAGCGTTTTTTCCCTGACAACTATCAAGTACCTGTAGTAACAATATCTCATCATTTAGCACATGCTTATAGCGCTATTGGCACCAGTCCTTTTGAAGACAGCAATGTCCTGATCATCGATGGCTGTGGAAGTCCTATCGAACAGTGTGACGATATGAATGGTGCTAAAATACACGTCCCGGATTCTATGGCTATGATAGCTGAAAAAGACAGTTATTATCGATACCAAGATGGTATACTTAAGTCATTATATAAAGACTTCTCAGAATTCAAACCACCTACCGGCAGTAATATTCATTTGCCTACAACACGGCATTCTATTGGAGGGCTTTATAGCCTAATGAGTAGGTATGTATTTGGCAATATGAATGATGTAGGCAAACTAATGGGGTTAGCCCCCTATGGAGATAGGAAAGCATACACTACTCCCCTATTTCACCTAAAAGAAGAAAGAGTATTTGTAAATGAAGACGCTTTCTCCATATTGAATAATGCTTCAAAAGGGTTCGAGGATTTCAAAAGGCGATTTAAGTATTTTGCAGATATAGCTGCATGGACGCAAAAAGAGGTGGAGAAAGCCATCCTCTACACTATACGATCCAGGTTGAGTTTTAATTACAACTCCAACTTATGCTATGCTGGGGGAGTAGCATTAAATGCAGTAGCTAATGCTCGTATTTTAAAAGAAGGGCTAGTAGACAGTTTATATATACAACCAGCCGCTGCCGACAATGGCATTGCAATAGGTTGCGCCTACTATGGATGGCTGAAAACATTAAAAAAAGAAAAAGTAACACATAACGGATCTACTTACTTTGGAGCAAGCTATTCAGAACAAAAAATACTCAATGCCATTATCGGTTATGAGAAAACAAATAGGCTTAATATCAATTACAGTATTGACAAAAACGCTATTGTAACTGCAGCGAAATATTTAGCGGAAGGTAAGATCATTGCTTGGTATCAAGACGGGGCCGAGTTCGGACCAAGAGCTTTAGGCAATAGAAGCATTCTTGCAGACCCTCGTCTTCCATCCATACAATCCTTCATCAATAAAGAGATAAAATTCAGAGAAGACTTTAGACCATTTGCACCATCTGTATTAAAAGAGGACGCCTCCAAATATTTCAAGTATGCTTATGATAGCCCTTACATGATACTGGTTGACGAAGTATTAGAAGAACATCGAAAAGCACTTGCAGGGATAACACATAACGACAATAGCGCTCGTGTACAAACTGTAACAGCAACTAGCAACCCAAAGTACTATGAGTTGATAAGTGCATTCAAAAAAGAAACAGGTTTGCCTATACTGCTCAATACATCTTTTAATAAACGCGGCATGCCGATTGTTGAAACTCCTGAAGAAGCTATCAGTTTATTTTACGAAACTAAACTTGATGTATTAGTAATGGGAAACATTATTCTAAATAAGAATTGACAACCAGACATTCCTTTTCATTTCACTTTGCCACAAAAATGCCATATTCCCTGAAGTTACAGACTAGTATTCACTTTTTCGTAAATTACAATACATCTAAAAGCTATGTTATGAAACACCTTATCGCAACTTTATGCTATTTAGCCCTAATAGCTCAACTTTCTCAAGCACAAACACATGTAAGTGGTCAAATTAGAACTAACACCACTTGGACTAAAACTAATAGCCCATACATAGTAGATTCAAAAGTAGAAGTTGCCAATAATACATCCTTAACTGTAGATCCTGGAGTGACAATAATTATGAAGGCTACAAATATTGTTATTTATGGCAATTTAACTGTAAACGCTACCACTCAAGATCCCGTAAGAGTTATTGCAGACCCAAAAGAATTATCTAGTATTGATTTTAACGAGCAGGCTTTTTCTAAAACGAACAAGGATACTTTACAATTGCAAAATATGTTGTTTGAAAACGTCGGTATAAATTTTTTCAAGAACGGACCTAGTTTGATGTTTTCTAACAACAAAATAAAAGGAACTACAAATGTAACTTGGGAAGCTGGCTTAGGTGAATCTTTTATTTTTAATAACAATCATGTAGATGCCGAATTCATGATTTATATGACTGGCAATACACCAATTGAGCCTATTGAACAAATAGTAATAAAAAACAACAAATTTGAAAACAGTATTAAACACATGGCAGTTCTATTTTTAAACTGCACATCAAATAAAGGAATCATTATAGAAGAAAACGAATTTCTTAATAATGGTACTGCTATTAGAGCTAGAGGAAATAAAACAACAACCATAACAAAGAACAACTTTATTGGTAACCATCTATGCATTGACGATAAAGGGCAAAGTGCTAGCATAAATGTTAACCATAATATATTCATGTCTAACCTTAAAGCTATAAGAGTGTACTCTAACGACTTTGACATTCAACACAACTCAATATATTATAACAGACAAGGCATTAGCCTATTAGAAAACAATACACCTACAACCTATACTCCCCCCAACATTATTATTGAAAACAATTGTATTTATGAAAACATAGAATATAGCATAAGATGGGGTAATACTAACAATTGGTCTTTAGGTAATAACTGGTGGGGCACCACAGATACTAATAAGATAGATAGTGCTATTATCGACTTTACAGAAGATTTTAAGTTAGGTAAGGTTTCCTATGGTATAATGGCAAAAAAAGATGGTTCTTGTAAGACGATTACCCTCCCACCCACATCTATACAAGAAATAAAAAAGAATAAGGATGTATCAATATACCCCAACCCATATAGTAATATTGTCACTTTTGACTTTGGGACAACGAGCGTCTTATCTATATCTCTATACGACATAACTGGAAGAGAACTAGTATCAAAGACCAACCCTAATACGAATGTGAAATTTGATACTGAAAATCAACCTAGTGGAGTATACATTTATAAGATAACCTTCTCGGATAAAACTACTCAAACAGGTAGACTCATAAAGCAGTGATAATTATTAATTATTTAAAGCCATACTAACCTCACAAATTGTGAGGTTTTTTATCATTAATTCTTATCAATGTTTTAACTTGAACTCATGGAATTTGGCAAAGTCACGGAACAAGAATTAGAACAAATAGACTTCTCCTTACCTAAAGACCCAAAGGTTACTACGGAGGTTCTAAAAAAAGGAAAAGGAGATACCAAGTTTTATATAGGTTGTGCTAAATGGGGAAGAAAAGATTGGGTAGGTAAATTATACCCTCCCAAAACAAAAGAGAAAGACTTTTTAGAACATTATGCTCGCACATTCAATTGTATTGAGTTCAATGCTGTATTTTATAGGATGCCCTTTCCTACGGACGTTCAGAAATGGAAAAGTAAAGTACCTGAAGGCTTTCTATTCTGCCCAAAGTTCACCAATACCATCACTCACTTGAAACGCCTAAAAAACGTTCATTTTGAAACGGGGAAGTACCTGGAAGCCATTACTACTTTTAAAGATAATCTTGGACCTATATTCTTAATGCCGCACCCTCAGGTTGCACCTAAACATATAGATACCCTTAAAGAATTTGTTGAAGCTATGCCTAGCGATGTGGCTATGTTTACAGAATTAAGGCATACTGATTGGTATAAGGAAGGATACCATGATGAGTTTTATAATTTCTTGAGAGGACAGAATAGAGGTACTATCATTACAGATGCTGCAGGTCGAAGAGATTGTGTTCATATGCACCTCAGTACGCCTGAGTGCTTCATTCGTTTTGTTGGAAATTCGCTGCACCATTCCGACTATGAGCGTATTGACGAATGGGTACAGCGCATTAAACAATGGATGAAACAAGGATTAGAAACTTGCTACTTCTTCATGCACCAGCACGAGGAGTTGCACTCACCTGAATTGATCAAATATCTCATAGAAGAATTGAATAAACATTGCGGCACGTCTTTAAAGCCACCACAACTATATACAGATAACTCAGGTAAACTGTTTTAACTAACATGAAAGCCTTATTACACATATCCGCCCTTCTCTTGTTATTTTGCAGTTGTACTGATAATGATTATTACCACAACCCTTTTGAGTATGACAAAATCATCCATTATTCTGTAACATTAGACGATGATGAAGTTGACACCTACTATCAATCTATAAGCGACATAGATGAAGCCGACTCTATAAAGAATGATTCGCTTTTTAATAAAGACCTCTACGATATAGTTTTTGAGCATGATAAAATATCATCACTATCAGATGTTCATACCATTAGCAAACTTGCTGAGATAGGCTTTACAAAAAGAGAGATTCCCTCTCATAGCTACTCCTCGATCGATAGTACATTTCGCTTCAACAAAACAGATGTATATGAAGAATCTTTTTGCGAGCCTATTTACCGAGACATACTAGTTTTTAAGATGGGTAATACTATTACTGGATGGGCTAAATATTGCTTTGAATGTAACAAACATGACTTTGTAGGTGCTGACTATATCTACAAGATAAAACCTTATAACATTGATTATAACAGACTTGAGCAGATATTAAAGCCTATTAACAATGCCAGTAACACTAAAGAAGAACTTATAGAGGAAGAAATATTTTAGTTATCCCCACAATCACATTAAACTAATCTACTATTCGTTTAAATTTCATTGGTATAGCTCCCTATTTTAAATTATCTTCGCACAAAATTTTGCTATAATGAACTTGCACGAATATCAAGCTAAAGAGCTATTAAAAAGCTTCGGAGTACCTACACAAGACGGTATAGCTGTAGAAAATGTTGAAGAAACTGTAAACGCTTATAACAAAGTAGCTGCTGATACCGGCGCTAAATTTGCTGTTATTAAAGCTCAAATTCATGCAGGTGGCCGTGGTAAGGGTACCATAAAAGAAGCACCTGAACAACATGGTGTTGAAGTAATTAAGAGTGCAGATGACGCTAAACGCGTTGCTGAGAACATACTAGGCAATACACTCGTTACTATCCAAACAGGAGAAGCTGGTAAGGTTGTAAATAAGCTATTCGTAGCTCACGACATGTACTACGATGGACCTAGCGAGCGTGAAGAATTTTACCTTTCTATATTGATGGACCGTTCTAAAAAGCAGAACGTGATCATGTATAGCACTGAAGGCGGTATGGATATTGAAGATGTTGCACACAATACTCCTGAAAAAATATTCAAAGAGTGGGTAGCACCAAATATGCCATTACAAGGTTTCCAAGCTCGTAAAATAGCATTCAACCTAGGCTTAAGCGGTACTGCATTTAAAAACTGTGTAAAATTCGTATCTAACTTATATAACGCATACGTTAGTCTTGATTGTGAAATGTTAGAGATCAACCCTCTATTCAAATCGAGCGACGACAAGATACTAGCTGTAGACTGTAAGATGAGCATCGACGAAAGCTCTCTATACCGTCACAAAGATCTTGCAGAAATGCGTGATAAAACAGAAGAAGATCCAACAGAAGTAGAAGCTGGTGAGTACAACCTAAACTATGTAAAGCTAGATGGTAACGTAGGCTGCATGGTTAATGGTGCCGGACTAGCAATGGCTACGATGGATATGATCAAGTTAGCTGGTGGTGAGCCTGCAAACTTCCTAGATGTTGGAGGTAGCGCAAACGCTGAAACAGTAGAAGCTGGTTTCCGTATCATCATGAAAGACCCTAATGTTAAAGCAATTCTTATCAACATTTTTGGTGGTATCGTTCGTTGCGACCGTGTTGCTGCTGGTGTGGTAGAAGCTTATAAAAACTTAGGTAATATTGATATTCCGATCATTGTACGTTTACAAGGTACAAATGCTGAGGCTGCTAAGGAATTGATAGACAACTCTGGTCTTGAGGTACAGTCTGCAATTCTTCTTAGCGAAGCCGCACAGCTAGTACAAAACGCTGTTAGCTAAGCGCACAATGCATTTATAGAATTCAAAGCCACCCAACTGGGTGGCTTTTTTATTTTTTTAACATGGATAATTAAAATTCTTTTATTTACTTTGCAGTTCAAAGTGCTTTATATGAATCAAAATTCACAAGAAGAGTCTTTACAAACCCTATCTGATATAAAACGGATAATGGAGCGTTCTGCACGTTTTTTATCTCTAAGTGGCTGGAGTGGTATATGGGCAGGTATTGTAGGATTAATATCTGCAGCAATAGCCTACAGTTGGATCGCCGACCTAACTACAGCTGACTACTATAACTACAGAGCTACAAAGGGAGCAAGCATAAGAGCTGGCCAGCTTACTGGGATAGATGTTCAGTTTATTGCATTAGCAGCCATTACATTTATTGTAGCATTGGCAGGAGGCATTTACTTTACTTGGAATAAAACAAAGAAACAAGGATTAAAAATATGGAATAGCGCTTCGAAAAAAATGCTGGTACAAATAGCAATACCGTTATGTGCCGGAGGTGTATTTGTATTGGTATTTTTATTTAATGGCTTGGAAATGTATATAGCGCCTACCTCTCTAACTTTTTATGGGCTAGCCTTACTAAATGGTAGTAAATATACCTTATCAGACATTCAATACTTAGGCATATTAGAAGTACTTTTAGGCTGTATTAGTCTTTTGGTACTCGGACACGGATTAATATTCTGGGCAATAGGTTTTGGACTATTACATATTATATACGGTGTAATAATGTGGAACAAATACGATAAAAAACAATAAGCATTATTAATGGGCAGCCCAATTAACAACTTAAATAAGGTTTTTGAAAGCCGAATACGGATAGGCATTATGAGTGCGCTTGTAGTTACAGACCAAGTCAACTTTAATGACCTCAAAGCCTTAATTGACGTTACTGATGGCAACCTATCATCTCATTTAAAAACACTGGAAGACAATGGTTTTATCAAAGTACAGAAGGGTTTTGTTGGGCGAAAAACCAATACTACCTATTCGGTTACTAAAGCAGGAGACAAAGCATTTAGAGATCACCTACATGCACTAGAACAAATTATCAATAAACTAAATTAATATTTTTTTGACTATTTTACTCTGAAATACAAAGTACTTTACAAATGAAAACAACTTTGAAAATATGGCTACAAAGTAGAGCCTTGTTCGCATTACAGCTATTGATAGTAGTGCTAATAACGGTAACAGCTAGTAGCCATGACCTAAATGCACAGCAGTATGTGATGAATGGGGTACAGTTCTACCTATCAGCATTATTGCTAGAAGCCTTATTCACGTCTCCACAAATAGGATTTCATCTTGGCTTGTTAGAACTGCTAAAGGGAGAGCAAAAGCGGAAAATAGACATTATGGTTATTACCATAATAAGTACAGCTACTTTATTATACACTAGCTCCTGCTTAATGATATTCTTTTTTAAGAAAATAGCATTTTTAAAACCTGTATTGCAAGACCCTATTTTTTATCAGTTAACCGCAATCTCAATTATCATCTCACTAACCAACATTTTGCTGCAACGCCAAAGTATTTACACCTACTGTAACACACCTATCAATATTGACATCAGACATTTTACTAAATAAAAAAAACTATGAACCTTGCTTTTAAAATATGGCTAAAAACACAGGGCATATTCTTAACTATGCTTTATGTCATTGCTATATCAGCAACAATAATTGGCGTGTTGCAAAACGAATTTGAACTAGAATTTTACATCATGCGCCTAGTGTTAGTACCATTAGTAGTAATAGTAGTAGAAGGCTTCTTCTCTATACCTAGCATCTTCTTAATAGCTCTAATCATAGAGTTACTTAAAAGTACTAAGGCCACTACTGAAGAGAAGCATGTGATCCTAATCATAGGGACAGTTATTTCTTTTTATATCTGTGCCCTATTAATGATACTTCTATTATTCCAAGAAGAGTTTCTAGATATAATCCAAGACACAATATTTAACCTATTCACTATAGGCGTGCTGGTTGCATCATTAATAAGCGTAGTACAACATAGAAGAATCATAACGGAAAACAACAATACAAGCATAAAAGAAACATCTACTAATAACCAATACTAAAAACTATAAAATGGAACAGAACAACAAAACCAGCATCTTCGACAAAAACAGAATTTTAATAAAAGGATTCCTAATAGGCTTTCTTATCCTACTAATGCTCATACCTAAGTTCATGGTCAATGACGTGATCAATGAAAGAAGGCATTATCAATCAGAAGTAGTAAAAGAAGTGAGTAGCAAATGGGCTGGCGAACAAGTAGTAGCAGGACCAATATTAGTAGTGCCTTATAATAAACACTCCATCGCCAAGGATGGCAAAAAAGTTACGACCAAAAAGAAAGTATACATACTTCCTGAAAAACTAAAGATAAACGGCGAGGTAACTACAGAAACTAAAAAACGTAGCATTTACCATGTTAGCCTTTACCGTTCAGACATGACACTTGAAGGAAATTTTTCTTCATCACCTATTAAAAAACTAAACATCAATCCTGATGATATTATTTGGAATGAAAGTAGACTAGTAATGGGCATTAGTGATGCCAAAGGACTGGAGGAAGAAGTAACACTAGACTGGGCAGACAACACATCTATAATGGAGCCAGGCATCCAAGGTGCTGAAATTTTTGATACAGAACTGGGGGCAAACATAAAACTGAACCTTGAAACAAATAGCCAATTTAATATTAAACTTAAAATGAAAGGATCTTCGGACTTACAATTTGTACCTGTAGGCAAAACAACGGATGTAATGCTATCATCTAATTGGAAAGACCCTTCATTCAATGGCTACTACCTTCCCGACACAAATAACGATACTGATGGTTTTAAAGCTAAATGGAGAGTACTACATGTATCCCGTAGTTTCCCTCAATACTGGGATGGCTATAATAATAAGAACACCAACAAAATGTACGACAATAGTTTTGGTGTAAAGCTAATACAACCAGCCGACCATTATGCAAAATCTAACCGTTCCATCAAATACGCTCTACTAATAATAGCACTCACTTTTACTGTATTCTTTTTCATGGAGGTAATACAGAAAATACGCATACACCCTTTACAATATATTCTTGTCGGCATGGCTTTGATCATATTCTATACCCTATTACTCTCTATCTCAGAATATATAGGATTCAATAGTGCTTATATGGTAGCAGCAGTAGCAACTGTAGCCCTTATAGGCCTCTATGTATGGAGCGTTATCAAGAAATGGAAAATTGCTATTGGCTTTACGTTCTCATTAACTGCTCTTTACGCTTATTTATTCATGCTTATTCAACTTAAAGAATACGCACTTATTTCAGGCAGCATAGGCTTGTTCTTTGTCCTTGCCATTATTATGTACTTCTCTAGGAAAATAGACTGGTACAGCACTAACAAACAAATAGAAGATCATGAATAAGAAATCAGATTCACCTAAAGCAAGAATACAAAGTTTCTCGTACGCAATTCGTGGGGTTATTGCTTTGATACGTCAAGAGCCCAACGCTAGGATACATACTATTGCTACAATAGTTGTGATTATTGCAGGCTTTATAAACCAGCTATCCACTCATGAGTGGATAGCTATAGCCTTTGCAATAGGCATTGTATGGATAGCAGAAGCATTGAACACTACAGTGGAAATGTTATGCGACCTCTATACCAATGGCGCATATAATACTAAAGTAAAAGTGATAAAAGACATTGCTGCAGCGGCAGTATTGATCTCATCATTAACAAGCATCACTATAGGTTTACTCATATTTTTAAACTAGAATAATGGATTTTTTACTAAAATATAAATGGCTACTCCCCTCTTTAATATTTAGTATTACCCTTACCATTGTAAGAATACTTTATACAGGACACAGCCTATACTTTTGGATGAACTGGAACTTACTATTAGCTATAGTACCACTATACATAAGCTACAAGGCTAGCACCACTCAAAAACGTAGTCACCGTTGGCTATTGGGTTTTATCTGGTTATTATTTTTTCCTAATGCCATATATATGGTTACAGACCTGTTCCACTTATCTCCTACTTATACTATCCCACTATGGTACGATTTGTTGTTATTGTTTTCCATGGCTCTAAATGGGATTGTCCTTGGGCTACTATCCCTTAACAATATAGAAAAGACGATAAGCTCTGTATTTAAAAAGAAGGTTATGCACTTCACTATTTTCTTATTGCTTTTCTTATGCGGTTATGGTATCTATCTAGGCAGGTATGAGCGATGGAATAGTTGGGATATTATAACCCAACCCTACTTATTATTCAATAGTATGGCCCATCATATCATACACCCTTTTCGAAACTTAGAAGTGTGGGCTATTAGTTTTACTTTTTCTATTTGGATGTATCTTTTGTATCAATACATCAATAAATTTAAACAGTACATACACGGATAACATCATTCTTTCTTAACCCACCATTAAGGATACCTATTAGTATACACATTATCATTTTTGTATTTTTGTAGTCTAACAATAGACAAAATTTTTGATACTATGACAGCAAAAAATCAAATAGGTTTAGACTTAGCAAAATCAGAAGAATTAGGAAAAAAACTAAACATACTATTAGCCAATTACCAACTTTTCTACATGAACCTTAGAGGGTTTCATTGGAACATTAAAGGGGAAAAATTCTTTGAATTGCATGTAAAATTTGAAGAACTATACAATGATATACTACTAAAGGTTGATGAAATAGCAGAACGTATAGTAACAATAGGAGTTACACCTTTACATTCCTATTCATCATTCCTAGCTGAAGCTAAAATAAAAGAGCATACCAACATTACAAATGGCAAACAATGCGTGGAGCATATCGTCACCGACTTTGGTATACTACTGGAACTTGAAAGAGAACTATTAGCTATGTCTGGCGATGCTAACGATGAAGGAACGAATGCATTGATGAGTGATTATATCAGAGAGCAAGAGAAACTAATATGGATGTATAATGCATTCTTAAAATAAGCAACATTATTTTTTTCAAGCCTAGCAAATGCTAGGCTTTTTTATTTATCCTAGATAGAACGTACAGCTGCTTCTGCACAGCGCTCTCCATCAATAGCGGCGCTAATAATTCCGCCTGCGTATCCAGCGCCCTCGGCACATGGATAAAGCCCTCTTATCTGGGTATGCTCTAAAGTTTCTTTATTGCGTGGAATACGAACTGGCGAGCTGGTACGAGATTCTGTAGCTACCATAACGGCCTCATTAGTATAGTAGCCTTTCATTTTCTTACCAAAGTACACTACAGCCTTTTGCAAAGCACCATGCACCTCCTGTGGTAAAACATCTTTTAAACTATGACTACTTAAACCAGGTAGATAAGAGTTGTTGGGCAAACTACCAGACACATTACCTTTTACAAAATCAACCATACGCTGTGCGGGAGCAACAAGCTTTCCTCCTCCAACTTCATAAGCTTTTTGTTCTACCATTTGCTGGTAATACATACCTGCCAAAGGACCTGTAAATCCGTATGTAGCAAAATCTTTTTCATCAACGCTAACTACAGTACCCGAATTGGCATATGGGTTGTTCCTCTTTGAAGGAGACCAACCATTCACCACTATTTCGTTAGGGTTAGTAGAAGCTGGCGCAATGATACCTCCTGGACACATGCAAAAAGAAAACACTCCTCTACCATTCTGTTGAGACACTAAGGAATAGCTGGCAGGCGGTAAGTAGTCTCCTCGCAAATCACAATGATATTGCACACTATCAATTATAGATTGAGGGTGCTCTATCCTAACCCCTAATGCATAGGGCTTACATTCTATTTCTATCCCCTTATGGTGTAACAATTCAAAAATATCCCTAGCGGAGTGCCCCGTGGCTAATATTAAGCTAGTACATGTTATATGATTACCAGTGACGGTTTTCACACCTGCAACTCGATCACCATCAATTACGATATCTGTTAGTTTTTCTTCAAAACGAACCTCTCCACCACAATCTATAATCGCTTCTCTCATCTTAGTAATGATCTGAGGAAGTTTATTTGTTCCTATATGTGGATGAGTTTCGTAGAGGATATTCTCCGTAGCACCAAAGTGATGAAATAATTGTAGGATACGAGGCACATTCCCTCGCTTATTAGAGCGGGTATATAGCTTTCCATCACTATAAGTACCTGCCCCACCTTCACCAAAACAATAATTTGATTCAGGGTTTACAACACCTTCTTTATTGATAGCAGCTAAGTCTCTACGTCTACTTCTTACGTCTTTACCTCTTTCTAATATTATAGGCTTAAAACCAAGTGCAATTAACTTGAGTGCTGCGAACAAGCCTGCGGGACCAGCTCCTACTATAACCACATGAGGAGCATTATTAACCTGCCTTAATTCCGGATCGAATGGGATATCTTCCGGCTCTTTTTCATCTATAAAAACATCTACTTGCAGTACTATCTTTACCTGCTTCTTTCTAGCATCAATTGATTGCTTTTTGATCTTATAGCCTGTAATACGTTTAGAACTTACCCCGAGCTCTCTACTTAGCAATTTCATTACCTCTTCAGAACTGGCAGCAGCAGAAGGAGACAATTGTATATTTAGTGACTTTATCATTTGCGTTAGGTTTTTATCCTAAAAAGCAAAAAGAGGCTTTATGAAGCCCCTTTTAATATTAATGTGTTTCGTTGTATTTTTCTTTCACTTTATCAAGGTGCTCAATAAAAGCTTGTATATCCGGGTCATAGCCATAACCCTCAGGCGCTAGTAAATTCTCATCGGCATCTATAAAGAAGTAGAATGGCTGTGCATTTGCTTTATACTTTGACGCTTGAATATCTGAATTTCTTTGCCCTAAAGTCTTTACTGTTTTCTTCAAGTACTCGGAATGATATTGTTCACTTTCCGGAATTTTAACCCCTTGTGCATCGCAATACAAGGATGCTACAATAAAATCTTCTTTCATTCTTTTCATTACACCAGGATCAGACCACACCTGCCCTTCCATCTTTCGGCAGTTAATACAATTGATACCTGTAAAGTCAAGCATTATTGGCTTGCCTGACTCCTTAGACGCTGCTATAGCCTCATCATAATCGTAATAAGAAACTAAACCATATTTGATCGCAACTTCGGGTTCGTATATTTTAAGTTCAGAAGCATATCGTCTTGTTGGGCCATGTTCACTAGCTCCTCCAGAGGCTGAACTACCAGAACCTATAACAAAATCTTGTGTACCCATTGGCGGTACAAAAGCACTCAAACCTTTAAGTGGTGCGCCCCACATACCGGGTACCATATATACCGCAAATGAGAAGCAGGTTATAGCCAAGAATAATTTGAAGATAGATACATACTCTTGCCCAAACAGGTTTTTAGCATTTGCATCATCATGAGAAAGTTTCAACTTGCCTAGTAGATATAAACCAAGAAGAACAGATAATACTATCCATATAGCAATGAATACCTCTCTATCTAATAATCTCCACCCTTCTTGCAAGTCTGCATTTGATAAAAACTTCAAGGCTAACATTAGCTCAATAAAACCTAATGTAACTTTCACTTGATTCAACCAGCCTCCTGACTTACCAAGTTTATTCAATAATCCCGGGAAGATGGCAAATAATGCAAATGGTGCAGCTAAGCCAAGAGAAAAACCAAACATACCAATAGCCGGACCTAATTTACCTCCCGTTGCTGCTCCAACTATCAATGGACCTATAATTGGACCTGTACAAGAAAAAGACACTATTACTAATGTCAATGCCATAAAGAATATCCCACCAAGACTTTTAGTATTTGCTTTTGCATCTGTCTTGCTTGTCCAAGAAGATGGAAGTGTGATTTCAAATGCCCCTAAGAAAGAAATACCGAATATGATGAATATTACAAAGAATATCATATTAGGCACCCAGTGTGTAGCAAGTACGTTTAATGCATCGGCACCAAAAATTGCAGATATAGCAACCCCCAATACAGTAAATATGGTAACAATAGACAAGGAGTACCATATCGCGTTTTTAATACCTTCGGCACGAGTATTACTTCTTTTAGTAAAGAAACTTACTGTGATTGGTATCATCGAAAACACACAAGGTGTAAGTACCGCTAAAAAGCCACCCAAAAGGGCTAATAAGAATATGGTAAGTAGAGACTTATCGCTTCCCTCTTTTTCTGCAGATACTATTTCGCTAGCAGCCTCTTCATCTCCTGTGGCGCTGCCACCGTTACCTATTTTCAGAGAAAAATCTTTGGTTGTTGGAGGAAGACAGGTTTGATCGTTACAGGTCATATAACTATACTCCCCTTTCAGATCCATGTCTTGTTTTGCCAACTCTACCGTTTGGATATAGTCTACCTCATGGTAATAATGAACCGTACCTATATCTTCTATCGTCTCATCTATCAATTCACCTACTTCTCTAGGCTCTCCTACAAGCTTAACATCAGTGTTGCCTAAAAAATCAAATGAAGGCGGTAAAAAACTGCCATCTCCACCCGGGTCTAGTGAATAAATATGCCAATCATTGTTCACCTTACAGTGAAATACAATATCATATTTATTCTCGTCCACCTGCTTAGCTTCAATTGTCCACTCGGTCGGGTCTTCTATCAATTGCGCCTTAGCTTCAACGGATAGCACAAATCCTAAAACAAGGAAAAGGATTACTTTGAAATTTTTTACCATCATAATCAAGTTTCTATACTAGTATTATTATAAACTGCTAGTTTTAATAATTAGTTAGTTGTGTCAAGTCTTTTTAGCAGACCTTTAGCAGATTAAAAAATCATTAAAACGGTACCGAATATAGTAATATTAATTGGAACGAGATAAGGCTTCAAGTATAAGCTGACCATCTAAGTTGTTCAACTCCTTACTACAAGCTCTTTCTGGGTGAGGCATCATACCTATTACGTTACCCTTCTCATTACAAATACCTGCTATATTATCAATTGCACCATTAGGGTTGACGTCCTCTGTGACATTTCCTTTCACATCACAGTATCTAAATAATATCTGATTGTTCTTTTTTAAGTTCTCCATTGTAGCATCGTCTGCATAGTATCTACCTTCTCCATGTGCTACGGGAATTGTTAATACTTTACCAGATGTGCTTTTCCCAACTGTAGTCGTATCATTATCTGACTTGATATAGACATTCTTACAAACGAACTTTTGATGATCATTCAACAATAATGCTCCAGGAAGTAAACCAGACTCACACAATACTTGGAATCCATTACATACACCAAACACTTTTCCTCCTTTGTTAGCAAAAGCTACAACCTGCTCCATTATAGGGCTGAAACGTGCTATGGCACCACAACGTAAGTAATCACCGTAAGAGAAGCCACCAGGCAGAATAATACAATCGTCTGTAGTAAACTGGCTTAAGTCTTCGTCTTTATGCCAAAGCGTTACCACTTCTTGCTTCAAATCGTCTTGCAGAGCATTTATCATGTCTCTATCGCAATTAGAACCCGGGAAAACTACTACTCCAAATTTCATTAATAAGAATTAATACAATCAAAAATTAGCCGTAAACTGACAATAAACAATCAACAGCAATGAAAAATAAAAGACAAAATTACTAAACAGTTTATTTTTTTCTGAATAAAGTGCCGGTGCAACTACCAAGCTCAATGCAGGCAAGGCTATCAACCACCCACTCCTTACCTCAAAAGGGGTAAAAACTGCCACAAGCATGCTAAAAAACAACATGGAGGCAATTACAGTCCACCCTCTTCTGGTAAATATACTTGCCCTTACTATCTGCTTTTGTAAGGAATAAGTACCCATACTCAACAGCATTATTACCCCAACAACCAAACCTATAATGTATATCGGATCCGGAATTCTTCTCGGCAATGAAATACCCAAATGTATCCACCCGGGTAGCTCATCCAGCATATTGAACAAGTATAAAAATGTTACAAAAAAGTAAATAGGTGTTAGATAGCCAACTAAACCTACCAGCCATTCACTAGGATTGAAACGTCTCAACAAAGAAACTGATACGAATACCAACAAAAACAAAAAAACAGATGGCGCATGAAGAATGGCTGCCATGCTTATTAAAAAGCCAATATTAAATATACCTGACCTTGGCTTGCTCGTTTGGTGAATATTCAAGATGATATTCAATGCCGAAATAATAAACCAATTGGCTAGCAGAACTTCACTAAAATAATTGAATGCGGGGTAAAGTGACGTTAAACTTAAATACAAAAAAGCTACGTAATACGTTTGTTTCCCATACAGCTTATGTCTTATAGCTATTGCATTAAGATATATGGCTTGCCCAAATAGCATAATAATAGCTAATAAGGTATAAGCAAACGCATTATTAAATAAGATCAAATCAAAAAAGGTAACAACTTGTTCAAATAAAAAATTCTGTGTAACAACAGGAGCTACCGGATGCAATAAAAACTGCATCTTAACAAGTATGGTAAATATGAATAGAATAATAACTGTAAATGGACTATTATTCCTTATAAGCTGCAACACAAAAAAATATTTAGAATGCTAAAATTCAACTTTTACAAAACAAATATCTCTCTTATATAAGCAGGGCACCACAACCTCTCTAGCTGATATTTGCTTCCCGTATCTTGGTAACCAATCAGGCTCTTTATTCCCCAACTTTGACAAAGTACGTGTAGTAATAGCTCCACTACCATCTATACTTGCCAGCTGCACTCTGGAACGAGAAGTATTAAAATCGTTATACAAGATACCTAAAGCACCGCCCGTATTTATAACAGAAAAGGACGAAAACAATCCCCCATCATCGTAAGAGAATTGATTCTTTCTCACAAATCCGAACCATTCTATTTGGCCATCCACAGCATAAGAAACGGTTAGCAGGTCTCCATAATTATATTCGGTAACACTAGAAGCTGCCGACTGAAAATAAGAGGAATAGTAACCAAACCCAGGCGTATAACTACTTCTTGTAGTAGCATAAAAACGTTCCGCCATTAGAACAAACCCTCCATTGTTTTTAACTACGATCTTTTTAAGCCTATAATCATCAAAAGCTCTTTTCTTATTCTTCTCTCCACTTGCAGTTAGAAGTCTATCGTTAAAAGGTAACAACAACGTTGGGATAAACTCTTTACTTGCTATATCATAATAGGTATAGGTCGCTCCAATAAAATGTCCATTCTTTTTATCAGAATAAAAACCACCAACATATATGCGGTTATTCCTATTATCCAACTCCATAAATGTACCTGAGGCAAACATATTATTTAACTGCATTTCTGAAGAAACAAAATCTGTTCCTCCCTTGGACAATGCCAACAACCATAACCTGTCGGCATACTGCCTAGCACCTACTGGGGTATATATTGCTAAAAACAACGTTCCATCATTATTAACGATCACCTCACCATTAGCTACATTATTATCAGCAGCATAGCTAGCATTTGATTTTGTTTGCACTTCACACTGCTCGTCTATCCATATGGCTTCCAAAACCAGTTCAGAGCCCTTAGTAGCAGTACCATATATTAATACCGTCTCTTTATCATCAGACACCGCGTAAGAAAACAAGTTGTTTTTTGCTCCAAAAACACCTGCTTTTTCTTTCACAATTACGCGAGGATTAATAGCCAACATTCCTTTGGCATTTAATGTTGCTGCATAAAGTTTCAACTCTCCTCCTTCTATCACCTGATACAACAACATCAACTTATCCTTGTAAGTCACAAACTTTACTCTAAAAACCCTTTTGGGTAAAAAGTCCAATATCACTTTAGCTTTACGCTCCATTTGGTCATTATAAGCATCCAAATAATAACCTTCTACACCACTTCTATACACATATATATAATCACCTACCTTTCCTACTACATCAAAATCGCCAGATCGGAAATCATAATTTTCGTATTCAGAATAGCTGATCTCTTGCCCGTTCATGTTAATGGACAACAAGCTAAAAATTGCCACTATTATAATTCTTATATTCTTCATACTATAACTAAATAATAGTTTTTAGAACTTAAATGAACCTATCTTTTAGTTCAGGTGTAGGTACCATACACTCTTCTTTCTTACCAAACCATTTATACCTGTTTCTTGCTATTATATCGTACACAAAGTTGCTAATGACTCTTGGCACCAACCTGAATATAGCCAATAACTGCCACCAACTACCCATAAAAGCCGCCGTGCGTAATGCAGCGGCGGCTTTTGAATATACTTTACCTTTATACAGTAATAATAAACTATCAGGAACAATCTCTCGTTGTTCTTTAAGATGATTTATTAGTGCTTGCCCATGTACTGATTGTAAAGATGCGAACCGAACAATATGTTTCTTATCATTTCGAATAATGAACTGTACTGCCGAGCTACATAAGTTACAAACCCCATCAAAAAAAAGAATAGGTGTAGTACTATCTGGCAAACTCATACTTCTACCGTAAATACAATTATTGTGCAAGCGTAGCCTGAACTATTGAATCTGCTTTTGCCTTTACCTCTATTGACTTTCTTTTATCAAGGTCTGCAGAAGCCTCATCCATTATCTCCATATGCTTCTCTCCCACAATAGAGTCTATTTTTGCTGTTTTTTCACTTTCAGTCATTCCAGCTTGTTGCTCAGCACATGCTGTTAATGAAATAACGATAACTAACGGTAAGATCAATTTCTTCATTTTGATATATATTTTGAATTACAAAGGTATACAATCAAGCATAGTTATTACGCAATACAGTATATCATAAAGAAAATTTTCACATTTAGTTTCTATTAAATTTCACTATACTGTAGTGCACAAGTTAAAAAATAAGAAATTTGTCTCCTACTTGTATGAGTTATCGTTCTACATACCTATTGATTCTCAGCTTTACCCTATCCTTATTGGGATCAAAAGCTGTGGGACAATCGGGCATGAACGACACCTTGCTCTTAGGAGGCATTGTGATAGGTCAAGACACTTTTGGCATGGTGTATATGAATGATGTAATTATTAAAGACAAGTTGCCCAAGCGTTTTGCAAGACAAAGAAGGCGTTACAACAAACTTCGGTATAATGTCTACAAGGTTTACCCCTATGCTGTAATAGCTGCAGAAATATTAAAAGATGTAGACTCTGTGTTGTTGGCAATTGGTGATGACAAGAAAAAACGCAAAGCATACCTTAAAACCATAGAAAAAGAGCTAAATAATCAGTTTAAAGGAGAGTTATCTGATATGACTATCTCTCAAGGTCATGTTCTAGTAAAACTAATAGACAGAGAGACAGGAAAAAGCTGCTATAACATTGTAAAAGAATTAAAAGGAGGATTCTCAGCAGTTGTAGTACAATCGGTAGCTCGGATTTTCAGTCATAACCTTAAAAAAGAATATGATGCTGAAAACGACGATAGGGATATAGAACAAATAATCAGGGAACTGGAAGCTAACCAGTATTACCGAAGCCAATTCATAAAACGAAAACCTACCTTTGAGTCTAAAAAGAATAAAAAACGAAGGGGAAAATAGATTACGAAACACAGATTATTTATGGCACAAAAACTTGATATTCTAGCTATTGCTGTACATCCTGACGATATAGAGCTAAGCTGTGCAGGAACATTGATCAAGCACGTAGATCTTGGGCAAAAAGTGGGTATCATTGACCTTACTCAAGGCGAACTGGGAACACGCGGCACACCTGAACTTAGATTGCAGGAAGCCCAAGCAGCAGCAGAAGTAATGGGAATAGAGGTACGAGAAAATTTAGGTATGGCAGATGGCTTTTTCGTAAATGATAAGGCACATCAGCTAAAACTGATAGAATATATTAGAAAATACAGCCCGGATATTGTTATTGCAAACGCCTTGGAAGACAGACATCCTGACCATGGCAGAGCAGGAAAACTAATTGCAGATGCCTGTTTTCTTTCCGGTTTAAGAAAAATTGAGACAACACATAATGGCGAACCACAAAAGGAATGGCGTCCTAAGCGTGTTTTTCATATGATACAAGATCGCTTTCTAAAACCGGACTTTATTGTAGATATATCTAGCACTTTGGATAGGAAATTAGAGTCTATAAAATGCTATGGAAGTCAGTTTCACAACACAACGTCCGACGAGCCAATGACTTATATCGCCACTAGTGGTTTTTTAGACAATATATTAAACCGTTCTTCACTTCTTGGCAAACGCATTGGCGTAGCACATGGTGAAGGTTTTATATGCGAAAACACTATAGGTATCAGCGATTTAAACAGCCTGATCTTGCCTGAAATGGCTTAATTAAACTTTTTCTAGAAATAATTTTGTGTTTACATAAAAAAAAGTGACCTTTGCAGTCCTAAAAAAATTAAAATATGGCACGTGTTTGTCAGGTAACCGGTAAAAAGCCGATAACTGGTCATAAAGTATCATTTTCTAACAAAAAAGCTAAGCGTCGCTTTTTGCCAAATTTGCAAACTAAGCGCTTCTATTTTGTAGAAGAAGATCGTTGGATTACATTGAAGTTAACCACAGATGCAATTCGCACCATTAATAAGAATGGTTTGAATGCAGTTGTAAAAGAGCTTCGTGCGAAAGGCGAAAATATATAATTAAAAATTTATAAATACCATTTATAATGGCTAAGAAAGGTAACCGTGTTCAAGTTATTCTAGAGTGCACAGAGCACAAAGATACTGGTATGGCTGGTACTAGCAGATACATCAGTACTAAAAACAAGAAGAATACTCCTGAACGTATAGAGTTGAAAAAGTACAACCCTATACTGAAGAAATATACTGTACACAAAGAAATTAAATAATATTTAAATTTAATATATCATGGCAAAGGCGGCAAAAACGGCGATTAAAAAAGATAGTCAGAAAGACCTAGATGCTAAAAATTACACTAAAGTAATTAAAAGCGTGCGTAGCCCTAAGTCTGGTGCATATACTTTTAAAGAAGTTATCATGCACAAGGATAAAATAAAAGATTTCTTGGCTAAGTAATTCAGCCTCTATAGACTAAGACTATAAACTTAGTACTTATAAAACCATTAAGCTACTCTTAACAGAGTAGCTTATTTTTTTTCAGTAACTTGAAGGCATAAATTCACCATATATGCGGACAATATTATTACTGTTTGTGCTTACATTATTTAATACACTAAGCTACGCTCAGCAAAAGGTAGACCTTAGTAAAGCCCCAATTGGTAACAATGGGCTGAGCAACACGAAAAGTAATGCTGCCATATTACGCGATGCTACTCCTCAAAGTGCTGACAATAAAGAAGTAGACTTAGCTGAAAAATATAAATCGGACAACACCACAGTACAAGGCACTTTTAGAACTGTAAAGCAAAATGAACCTCGCCCCAATATGATGAATAGTGGTACAGAAGTTCTTAATGGTAGTACTCATCAAATGAATATTGGTACAGGCACCAAAGCCAACTCTACTACATATTATGATAATGAAGGTAGGATCAGGGGTACCAACACAACAATATCGTTTGGAAAATAAGTACTGTTTCATTGCTAATATATCAATTGAACTTCTTGAAAGACAATATACAACACCACGTTTCACTACCAGACCCCAATAAAATGCTCATAATTGAGCGAATAGATTACCAAAACCCTTATGATTATAAAAAACTACATCGACACGATTACTTCGAACTAATATTTGTTCGTGATGGCAATGGTTCACAGTTGATCGATTTTTCCCCTTATGATGTTTCAGAGGGAGATATATACATTATATATCCTGGCCAGTTACATCTGATGAATAGAAATACAGCAACGGGCTATTTGGTACAATTTCGAAAAGACGTATTTGAATATATAAACCCGGTAAGACATTACCATTTGTTCTTTAATTCTGGTAAGATATCATGCGATGTAAATACATTCAATCATCTTTATGACCTCATTGTAAGGATCAAAGAGCTACTTACTACAACAAGCACCTCTTCTCTTACAGCTCATAGGGCATATAGTTACCTACAAATAATACTTATTACCATAGCAGAGCTTAACAACGAGAATCTTAACCATAATAAAGAGCATTATATATTAGAAGATTACCTCTCTTTGCTAACGGACAACATACATGAGAAGAAAAAAGTATCGGAATATTGTGCTTTAATGAACTGCTCTGCAGAAAAGCTTAATGATGCTTGCAAAAAAAGCCTCGGCAAAAACGCTCTAGAGTTAATTCACGAAGAACTAATTTTAGAAATAAGACGGCTAATGCTACTTAATGAACTCAGTTACAAGGAGATAGCTTATCAACTCAACTTTGATAGCCAAGGCAATTTCAATGCTTTTATCAAAAACAAAACAGGATTAACTCCTAAAGAGCTACAACAAGCAGTACTAGATATCTATAATTAATAACGGTAATACTATAATTGATACACCTATCATTATCAGTACCTTTAGCATAATAATATTTCTTAAAGTTAACTAATGTCCGTACATTAGTAATACGACAATATTAATGTTAAAAAAACAACTGCTTATGAAAAAAACAATTCTACTTTTCACCTGTATTTCTGGTCTATTGTATCTTACGCTAACTAGTAGCAGTAATGGTGCATCAGCAACTCCTAAAGGACACACTGCTGCTTCTACTGGTTGTGGCGGCTCTGGTTGCCATGGTACTGCAGCTAGTACAGCTACTACAGCATCCATTACTCTTAAAGATAAAGCCACTGGTACTACAATCACAAGTGGTAAATACGAGTCTGGTAAAACATATGTTGTAACTGTAACAGGTAACAACTCTGCAGCTGTAGAGTTTGGTTATATGTTATCTACAACAAATGGCAGCAATGGACAAGCTGGTACATTAGCTAATGCTTCAGCTGGTTCTAAAATACAAACTATTCCTCCTGGTACTTACACAGTAGCTGAACACAACGCCCCAATACCAGCGTCATCAGGTATGTTCACTGCTACTTTCGACTGGACTGCTCCGGCTACAGGTACCGGTAACGTTACTATGAACCTAGCTGTTAATGCTACAAACAATAACAATGCTACTACTGGCGATCAATTTAACACTACCAATTTAGTACTAGCAGAAGACAACACTTCTGTTGGAACAATCGCAAAAAGCATCAGTGTTTCTACTTATCCAAACCCAGTTGTAAATGAACTAAACATTAAGTTTGGCAATATTATTACAAGCACTTACCATATTCAAGTAATCAATATGCAAGGTCAAATAATCGCACAACAAACTAATACTGTGAGTTCTTCATCTGTAGTTAAACTAAATACTACAAACTGGGCTTCAGGCATATATCATGTTGTACTAAACAATGGAGCTGCTAAACAAAGCATCCAAATAGTGAAATAATACGACAGATAAATAAATTATAGAAAAAGGGCTTCATTTATAAATGAAGCCCTTTTTCTATATCGTTCGTTATTTTCACACTATGCAAGCATAGTAACTGGATTTTCTAAGAATGCCTTAAGTGTTTGTAAGAACTTAGACCCAACAGCTCCATCTACAACTCTATGGTCGCAACTAAGTGTTAACTTCATTAGGTTACGAACTACGATCTCTCCATTTTCCACCACAGGTGTTGGTACTATATTACCTACAGCTAGTATACAGCTATCTGGTGGGTTAATGATAGCAGTAAACTCATCAATACCCATCATACCTAAGTTAGATATGGTAAATGTATTACCTGTAAACTCAGGTGGTTGTAATTTTTTATCTCTTGCTTTTGTAGCTAATTCCTTAGCTTCTTTGGCAATCTCTGACAATGATTTCTGATCTGCAAACTTGACAACAGGTACGATCAAACCATCATCAATAGCTACAGCAGTACCTATATGTATATGATGATTTTGGCGGATAGTATCTCCTAACCAGCTGCTATTTACAAATGGATGCTGACGAAGAGCCATAGCCGATGCCTTGATCACTAAGTCGTTGAAAGATACCTTGTGAGTAGATACCTCGTTAATTGACTTGCGAGAAGCCATTGCATTATCCATATTAATGGTAATGCGTAAATAGAAGTGAGGTGCATTAAACTTGCTTTCTCCAAGTCTTCTAGCTATAGCACCTCTCATTTGAGATACAGGGATATCGGTATAACCTTCTTGACCTGTAACCGCAGTAGCCATAGCAGGTGCATTACTACTAGTAGCTGAAGGAGCAACAGCTGAAGGCGTATAATTTTCGATATCTCTTTTTATTACTCTACCGTTATCTCCTGTTCCTGTTACCTTAGATATATCTATCCCTTTTTCTGACGCTAACTTCTTAGCTAAGGGGGATGCTTTTATTCTATCATCTGTATTTGATGTAGTTACTGTTGTAGATGTTGTACTTGCAGCTGCACTAGCTTGCTTAGGAGCTTCTTCACTAGCGTCAACTGTTGAAGCAGAATTATCACCCGCTAAATATGTTTCTATATCAGTACCAGGCTTACCAACAATGGCTATGATCTCATTCACCTTAGCAGCATTACCTTCTTCAACCCCAATGTAAAGTATAGTACCGTCTACATAAGGCATTACCTCCATTGTTGCTTTATCGGTTTCTACTTCGGCCAATACATCATCACTTTTCACTACATCGCCCACCTTTTTATGCCAAGCTATTATTTTACCTTCCTTCATTGTATCACTCAACAAAGGCATGCGTATTACTTCAGCCTCGCCCGGTTTTGGAGCAGCTACTTTCTTTTCTTCTTTAGGGGCTTCAGGTGCTGCCTCTTCCTGTACAGGTGTGCTAGTAGCTCCATCTTCTAATAAACTCTTATAGTCTTCACCTTCTTTACCTACAATGGCAATAATACCATTTACAGGCGCAGCACTACCTTTCTCAACACCAATATATAATAGAGTTCCATCAACGTATGGCATTACTTCCATAGTTGCCTTGTCGGTTTCTACGTCCGCAATTACATCGTCGCTATTAACTTTATCACCAACTTTTTTATGCCACTCTGCTATTACCCCTTCCTTCATCGTATCACTCAGCAAGGGCATACGTATCACTTCAGCCATAAATACTTATGTGTTTACAATATTAGTTGTCAAAAGTAATCAATTCCGCTTTTATTTCATCCTAAATTACCTGCTATTCAGTCTAGGAATTGATATATCTATACCAACAATATAAATTAACCATTATCCAATGTATAGGTAATTAGATTACAGCACTATAAACAGGAGAATTTTGTAAAAATCAATACTCTATTTGAAGATTAAGGTTATCCTTTAGTTTACCCAGATTGGGATTTTTTTCTATCATAACATCCAATATCTCTGGAGTACTTAAAACAACCTCTTGTTGTGTTTGCTCTATGTTCTCGTCTACCCTCAGATCGGTAGTAATACGAATTCTTATGCCGGTTTTATTGGAAAAAAATTCCAATAGCTCATCTCTTTGATTGAGTGCATAAGTATTGGTCAGATCAGTAGGAACAACGAAACATATTTCATCAGGTGGCTTTACTTCAGGCGTCATCATAAGCAATTGTGCATACAACATGCTTTTATTGCCTTTTTGAGCTTTTTCTTTATAGTCTGCAAAAACCCGCTCTACAAGATCTTGTGTTAATTCTCTACGCTCCTCTTCATCTGAATCAGACAAGTTGTTTACTGCATCATCTATTTCAGCCATGATATCCCTTCTTACTCTACGAGATTTATTGGTACTATCATGCTCTTGGCTCGTAATTGGCTTGTTAGCTATGACTGGCTTTTCATTTACCTGATTACCAGAAGGAGGTTCAGCCTTTGTTATGCTATTTTCTATTACTGGAGCTTGCTGTACCTCTTTTGGTGGAGAGGCCGGTTGAGATATCTCCGTCTTTGCTACAGGGACAGATAAAGATGGTGTATACTTATTTTGAACTGGTGGGCTTGAAGGGATTATTACGGAACTTTTATCGTTTTTTTTTTCGCCCTCTTCAATTGTTTGTAGCAAGTAGCACATGCGAATCAAACACATCTCTACATGCAGCCTTTTGTTATTTGCATTTCGATAGCTTAACTCACTCTCGTTTACAATATTGAGTGCTGAAATGATAAAAGAAGGTGGTGCCTGATTGGCCTTTTCGTAATATATAGGCTTATGCTCGCTTGGTACATCTAATAATTTAGCCATCCTTGCATCTCTACAGAGTAGAAGATTACGCAAATGCTGTGCTATACCCTCTAACACTACATCTCCCTCAAACCCTTTCTCCAATGCACCATCAAAAGCAAGCATTACTCCACTCACATCTTGCGCCAGCATCAAATCGAGCAACTTAAAATAGAAATCTGCATCTAACAAATTAAGATGCTCCATAGTACTACTGTAAGTAAGCATCCCATTTGTAAAACTTACTATCCTATCAAACATACTTAAAGCATCACGCATACAACCCTCACTTTTCTGAGCCATTACATGTAGAGCTGCTTCCTGTGCTACAACACTTTCTTTCGTAGCTATACTGTGTAAGTGGTTGGTTATATCACCACTGGTAATACGCTTAAAATCAAAAATCTGACAACGGCTAAGTATAGTTGGGAGTATCTTATGCTTTTCTGTAGTCGCTAATATAAATATGGCATAAGATGGCGGTTCTTCCAAAGTTTTAAGAAAAGCATTAAACGCCGAGGCACTCAACATATGCACCTCATCTATGATATATATCTTGTATTTGCCAGACTGTGGAGCAAATCTAACTTGGCTAACCAACTCGCGAATATCGTCTACAGAATTGTTACTCGCAGCATCCAATTCAAATATGTTGAATGAAGTATGGTTGTCAAAGCTTTTACACGTAGCACAAGTACCACAAGCCTCCATATCCTCCGTGGGTTGCTCACAGTTAATAGTTTTCGCTAGTATACGCGCGCAGGTGGTTTTACCTACACCTCGAGGCCCACAAAACAAGTATGCATGCGCCAAATGACTATTCTTTATCGCATTCTTGAGTGTAGTAGTAATATGCTGCTGCCCCACTACGGTGTCAAACGTCTGTGGGCGATACTTCCTTGCCGATACTATATAATTCTCTGCCATTACTGTATTCCAAAAGTAACAAGGAATTAGACAAATGAGAAAATTAGTTTTTACAGATGTGGATTGACTGTTAAATCAAAAAAAGAGCGAGACCCATTTGCCTCGCTCTGTATTCTTGATACTAAAACATTTTTAGTCGTTCATTAAGTTACCAGGAATGGACCAAGCAAAATCAACTTTCAATGTATTTTTAAAGTTGGCACCTTCCATATCTACATAAGTATCTCCTAGATAATTTGGAGCATTCTTAACAGTAGCAGGAGCATAGTTAGCATGAGCATGACATGACATACAATTGGTCAAAACGCCATAGTTATTAACCACCTTCTTACCATTAGTTATTACCGTTGCTGGGTCTGAAAGTACATGCGGACCAAAGCCAGCCTCTAAGTAAGGATTATAAGCATAGATTGATGTTCCTATATTATTTCCTCCCGTAAATGGTTGATCAGGGTTAATAAATGTATATGCTTGAGCCATTGCGTAATGCGCAGGTGCACCATTCAATTGAGTAGGCATTTGAGCCGCTATCATTGCAGAACTAGGTGCTGGTGGATTTACTGCATCCGGTGTCCACCAGAATGTTTGCCATGTCCAGCGTTTAATTTCTTTAGAAGTTACGTGCATCGCTACCAAAACTGCGATATCTCCTTCCTCGGCCGATACACCTAAGCTCATTTTCAGATCTTCAGCTGTGGCAGCATCCAATTTAAAGTGAACATAGTCTGTCAAGTTATAAGTATTTTTAGGAGTACGGCCACCACCATTATCTACACCTCCATTTCCTTCACCTTTGTTATTAGGATCTATATAAACATAATCAGGCCATGTACCTTCAGGAGACTCTCTTGGCGTAGCAGGAGGACCAGACCATACATTCAATTTAAAATAGCCATCGTTTTTATTTAGCTCTTCCTGAGTAATGATCTCAAAAACTGGTTTCAAGGTCATACCAGTATTTGGAAAATCAGGGATGTCAGTCATCCCTCTATCTAGCATACCTTGCAGCACTGACTTTTTCAATAACTGATTAGTAACGGTAAACTTTGCTGCAGTAGGATCGTACTTTACAAAACCTAATATTCTTGAACTATCATAATTAGGTTTTACTCCAGCTTTAGCTAAGGCCGTTGTTGCGTGTAAGAATTGATTAGGCTTGCTCAACTTACCTCTATGTTGTTTTACTTCTTCCATTAGCATTTTCTCCCCCTTATCTGTTGCCCGTATCAATGCTTGCATATCCGCAGGAGTCAGCCAAGTTTCAAAAACTCTCAGTTTTTGTTTTTGATAACTCTGAGCAGTCTCCTTATTTAAAGCCGTCCATATACCCCAACCATGTTGAGCTATAGCTTTATCATCTTGCTCCATTATCCACTTATTTATCAATGTGGAATCTTCTGGATAATTAAAATTATTGATACCGTTAGACGACAAAGGAACAGGTACGATCATACCCGTTGCAACTTCTTCTTCCTCTTCTTCTTTTGGTGTGGAGTTTTGGCACTGTGATACAAGTATACCTGCAACAAGCACCAGCATAATGGCTAGATTCTTTTTCATGTGTGATGTGTTTAAATAATAAGTAAAAACTATAAGAATAGTTATCAGGCATAAAGATATTATAAATAAAAAGCATAAGCTAACGTTTTGCTCCTTTTTTACAGGGTATTTATACCCTTGACATTGAGATTTGGTTAATATAGCTGGCGGGGTAAAGCCTTGAATAAAAACTTTGTTATTTTAGAGGAAACATAAATGAACTATGAAAAAAGTAGCCTTTTTTGTCGTTTCCCTGTTAATAACGTCACTTATTTTGGAAAGTTGTTCAAAACCACCAATAAGTACAGGGCATAAAACGTACAGACACAGCAAAAAAAATCGCTAACAGAGTAACTGCTACTATGGAAATAGATAAGATAGACGACATTGTTCTGGAAAAGCTGACCACTTGGGCAAATGACACCATTAATATCTTGCCCGATATTGCGTTAGCAGCTATCACTCTTGTTATAGGACTTTTCCTTTCTAAGTTGATAAAGAAGGGGTCGTCTAAGCTGATCAACAGAATGTCTCAACAACAAACAGTCAATAACCTGTTTGTTTCCTTTGTATACATAGTCGCCATTGGCATTACTATATTTAGCACCCTTAGCATCCTTAAACTTGACAAAGCAGTCACATCAATATTAGCCGGTGCCGGTATTATTGGTTTGGCACTTGCCTTTGCATTTCAAGATATCGCCGCCAATTTTATATCGGGCATTTTCATGTCTTTCAGACGCCCCTTACATATCGGGGATATTGTAAAAGTGCAAGACTATATGGGTAAAGTCGAGGATGTAACTCTAAGAGATACTGTTCTTCTTACATTTCAAGGACAAAGAGTAATAATACCCAATAGGCAAGTTTTCCAAAACCCAATAGAAAACTACTCCTTACTAGGCAAAAGAAGAATGGATCTTTTTGTGGGAGTATCTTATGGAGAAGACCTGCAAAAAGTAAAAGACATAGTACTTGAAGCCGTTAAGAAAGTATCCGTAAGAACCAATGATGAGATTACTTTCTTCTACAGCGAATTTGCAGATAGTTCCATAAATTTTGAAGTAAGGATATGGATCAATAATCCTAACCAGCCAGTATGGCTACAAGGTAGAAGTGAAGCGATCATGCACATCAAAGAAGCTTTTAACAAAAATGATATTACCATCCCATTCCCAATACGCACACTTGACTTTGGCATTAAAGGCGGTGAGAAGCTATCGGAAATGGATATAAAAATGAGCAATACAAAAACAATAGATAGTTAATGCATTATTGGTCAAAATATATTTTTATCCTAAATTGATGCTAATATCAACTACAATATGAAACTACGTTATATCGTCTTACTAGCTGCCCTGCTATTGTTAAACTCTAGTCATCTGAAAGCGCAAGAATTTTGGGGCAATAATAGGCTATATGACTACTATCTATCTAAAGGCAATACAGAAGGACACTTTTGGCAACGTGTATCAGTAGGTTTTGGTAAACATTTCCTATCCGGCAATCTTGAAGGCACTTATACCAACTATAGTGTAGCTCCCATAGCCGACACGACCTATCAACACCCTTTCAGACTAAAGAAATCGTTTGCTGGTCATGTAGGTACGTTTTTCCCCATTATTCTACTTACGGACAATACCATGCTTACTTTTAATACTGAGCTATATTTCAGCTACGGGAAAATGAGCTTTGACACATTAGTATTGGGAGAGGATGTAAAATACATTACGGATTATCAGTTTTATAAATTTGGCATACCACTAAGTGTAGACTATAAAATGGGGGCAGACGTGCCATTATCAAGAGAAGGCACACAGATGTTCTCAATTGGAGGAGGTATAATGCTTACTCACAATAGTTTTTTTGGAGGGAACACACAATTCCCTGTAGCACTTGTACCATTTGTAAAGGCAGAAGTTGGATTCTTTTTAGGTGTGGCAATGAAATTAAGAGGAAGTGTATTCTTTGGTAGTGCAGATTTGGTAAATGACGAACAAGCTGGCATATCTTCTAAAGGTATCAATGATGTTCTCCAGATCAAAAACTCTTCTGGATATGGTTATACACTTTCAGTAGTAGTTATGCCTTTTTCAAGAAGATGGATATCTGAAATTTGGTAATCAATAGTTCTGCCTACCTTTGCCAACAGTATTGATTACGAATGAGTAGTAAAAAAAGAAACTGGATAAGTACTTTACTATTAATAGCTGTAGCTGTTAGTGGCTATTTTATCTATCAAAACAGCTATTGGGTCACAGACTATTATCAGTATCGTGTTTACTATCCTGACATATATGGCCTACTACCTTCCGACCCTGTATATCTAAAAGGTGTAAAGGTAGGTAGGGTATCTAAAATAGAATATAGAGGGCAAGAGAATATACTTGTAACAATGTCTATATCTAAGGATATTCCTATTCAAGAAAATACTATCGCTCAATTATCTGCATCAGGCCTACAAGGCAGTAAACATATCAAGCTACTTTTAGATAGTGTTACAGAAAAGACATTAGCACACCAGTCTGAATTAATAGCACAGTACGATACTACTGTTATTCAAACCTCTACTTTAATCAACCCGATGATTGCTTCGGCAAAATATTATGTCCGCTCATTAGACTCTTCTTTATCAAATATAAATGAGGCGATGAAAGACGGTGCTGCCAAAAAGATCAAGAACGATATAGTGACGTTAAGGAATAACTTTTACACCTTTTCACAAAACACCAACACACTAAAAGAACAAGGAGACGATATTCTCCATCAACTAGCGGCTTTTAAAACTAGTTCGGATGAAGTAGCTGCAAGTATTGACAGCTTTAATGCTAGTATAAAGACAACTAGCAAAACATTCACAGAGCTTTCAAAAACTACTATCAAAAAAGACCTTGCCGAACTAAGTAAGAATATCAGAAGTTTTTCAAAAGCAATAAAAGAGATAAAAAACGACAGTAGTTTCAACCAACTAATTGCTGACAAAAAACTTTACACTACTGCAGCGGGCAAGCTGGACACAATACAAGGTAAGATACAAGAGGCAAAAGACGACCCTAAGCCTATCAGCATTTTAGGGAAATAAATACATTAGCCTCAAGCTAAAAAGGCTATTAAACTGGTTGCTCCCATTTCCAAAACCAACAGGAACTCTTTGCGGGTCACGAATAGTAGACAAAGAATATCCGTATCTGGCATTTAAATATAGACTTCTACCAAACTGATAACCGAGGTTAAGCAAGAGATTCATATCTGAACTCTTAAAAGAAGAAGGGTCTTCCTTTAAATATACCGGCTGGGCAGCATAAGCATCCTCTTTAGAGTTTATCAACTGGGAATAGCTAACTCCTAAGCCTCCATGCCATTTATCATTATAGAAATAGTTAATGATCAAGGGTATCTCTACATAGTTTAAGTCTAAAAAATACCTTTCTACTCCCTGACCTGTATATATAGAACTTACCGTTTTAACGCCTCTACTACCCTTCTGACTGTATAATATCTCTACATTACCATAAAAAGAACCCAACAACTTTACATACACTGTAGCTCCGCCGTTTATACCTACTTTATGAAAGCCGCCATAGTTATCCCCTTCAACAGTAGAGAAATTAGCTCCGAAGACCAAACCACCATAGAAGGTTTTATCGCCATTGGCCATCTCTACTCTTTGAGCAAATACAGTACTTGCTAAAAGCACTGAGAAAAGAAATACAAAATAAAAGGGGCTTTTGCACATTGACTATCAATTATTAGAAGATGAAGCAACTATACATCATAACAATAACGATGCGTGCAGTTATATTATTATGACTGCATTAGTCAAATAAATACATTAATCTCATTACCCACATATTGCTATACTGTTCAGCTCTACCAAACTCAGGGTGTATTGCCGTTCTTACAGGTAATAAAGAGTATTGGAAACGAACATTTAAATACAAGCCCTTTACCAGATGCAGATTGCCCCCTACAATAAAATTCACATCAAATTTTCTGAAACTAAAGTTATTCAGGTTAGCAGTATCATTGAACGCGGTATTACTTGTAGTAGCTTTTTCGTCTGAACCTATTAATTGAGAATAAGAAAAGCCTCCTCCAAAATGACTTTTACGCTTATCGTAATAGTGTATTTGTAAAGGCACTTCGGCATAGTGCAGATCAATAGTATAGTCAGTTATTAAATACTGTTTGGTATTGGATACTTGATTTTTATGCGCTCTAGCTCCTCTTTGAGAATATAGTATCTCCATACTAGCGGCTACTTTGGGCGCTATATTAGTGTAGATAATACCACCAGCATTGAGACCTATCTTTCTATAGCCTGCAAAATTATCTCCATCTATTTGTGAAAAGTTAGCACCTACTACCGCTCCACCATAAAAAGTACGCTGTTCTTCTATATAATAGTTGCTCTGTGCAAATGTTATCCCCTCTGTACTCACAACTAAGAATAAGCTCAGTATTAATCCTCGTATTTTTCTATTTTTAACCACTGAAATTGTATTTGCAAATGAACTTCAAATATACACCAAACACACTAAAAAAAATGGAACAACTATTCGAGGAAGCTCGATATGTTATCCGTTACGAAAAAGGGAACTTCAACTCCGGCTATTGTATCATTGAGGACAGGAAGGTGGCTGTTATCAATAAGTTCTTAAGTGTGGAAGGGCGAATTAATGTATTGGTAGAGATATTACCTACTATAGAAGTTACAAAAGAAGAATTGAGCGGAGAGATGCTAAAATGGTATGAAGACCTGATGAAAGGAATTGAGAAAAAGGCAAATGATGATAGCGCAGAACAATCAAAAATAGACCTATAGAATGCTCAAAGTCACATTTCTTGGAACCGGAACCTCTCAAGGCGTGCCTGTAATAGCATGCAAATGTGATATATGTTTATCTAACAACCCGAAAGACAGCCGTCTTCGGTCTTCTATACTCATACAGTCTGACAACACTACTATTGTTATCGACACAGGTCCCGACTTTAGATATCAAATGCTTAGGGCTAAAGTAGAGCAGTTGGATGCAATAGTGTATACACATGGGCATAAAGACCATGTTGCGGGGCTTGATGATGTTAGAGCATATAATTTCTTCATGGGGAAGCCAATGCAAATATTTGCTAATGAAGAGACGCAAGAGGTGCTTCGTAGAGAGTTTGAATATGTATTTAATAATAGATCCTACCCTGGCATTCCTCAAATTGACTTAAATACAATTAACGGTCAAGATAGCTTCACTATTGGCGATATCACTATTACTCCAATAAAAGTGATGCACTATAAAATGGAGGTACTTGGCTTTAGGATCAATGATTTCACCTATATCACCGATGCTAATTATATAGCAGAAAACGAACTGGAGAAAATAAAAGGAAGTAGCACCTTAGTATTAAATGCCTTGAGGCTAGAAAAGCATATATCACACTTCACACTGGAAGAGGCCATAGCTATAGCTCAGCAAATAGCTCCAGAAAATACATACTTCACGCATATTAGCCACCAATTAGGGCTTCATGATGCTATATCAGAACAACTACCGGTTAATATTTCGTTGGCATATGACGGATTAACCCTCCATTTATGATTTCCTTTGCACTATCCTTCTTATATTCACAATCTACAAATCGATACAATGAAAAGAATATTTACGCTAATAGTAGCATTAGCAACACTTACAGTAGCTGCACAAGCACAGCCAGGCAATACTAAAATGAACATAGGAGATGCAGCTCCTGAATTAGAGTTCAAGAACCCTCAAGGAGAGACCATTAAACTATCAGAGATCAGTAAAAAAAGAGTTGTTTTACTTGATTTTTGGGCATCTTGGTGCGGTCCTTGCCGTCATGCCAACCCGAAACTAGTAGCATTATATAATGACTATAAAGACAAAAAGTTTAAAGACGCCAAAAAAGGCTTTACAATAGTTAGTTTCTCTTTAGACAAAGACAAGGATAAATGGATAGCTGCTATCGAAAAAGATGGTTTGGTTTGGCCTTACCATATGAGTGACTTAGGTGGCTGGGAATCTGTAGGAGGAGCAGCTTATGGCGTTCGTTTTATCCCTCAAGCCTTTCTTATAGGGCCTGACGGGAAGATCATAGCAAAATATAATTTTGCCGAGCAAGCTGCAGAAGACCTAAAAAAACTACTTAAATAAAATAAATAACAGATATCTAGATATTTTTGCGGATTAAGTTAAAAGAACTTAACTTTGCAAGCTCATTTAATCGCATGGTCAGAATCATGCTTAAAAAGATATAACAAATGAAAAAAGGAATACATCCTGAAGAGTACCGCTTAGTAGTATTTAAAGACATGTCAAACGACTATGGTTTCTTGACTCGTTCTACTACTCCAACAAAAGAAACTATTGTTTGGGAAGATGGTAATGAATATCCACTTGTAAAAGTCGAGATATCTCACAAGTCTCACCCTTTCTATACAGGTAAGTCTGTATTTGTGGATACAGCTGGTCGTATCGAGAAGTTCAAAAAGCGTTACGCGAAGAAGTAGTACTACTACTTACTTGCTTATCGAATTTAAAATCCCGACTTTTGTCGGGATTTTTGTTTTTATAAAATCGCTCTATCCCCTTAGGGGTATTACGAAGAGTGCTAATTTCGGATATGACAATTATACTATTCGACGACGAAACTCGTTACCAACTTCTACCATTTACACATACACGACCAATAGCAGATATTCGTTGTGGAATCATGACAATGCGCGAACGTTGGGAACATTTCTTCAAACAAGAATCAGGATCTTTAACTGAAGAATACCTCCAAGAAGTATACCCTACTAATGCTTCTACCGACAACCTGTTCATCAACGGAAGCGTTTTTGCTACACAGGAACTATACGAACAAATAAATTCCCTTTCAGCAGGTCAACAACTACTACAAGGAGACCTTATAATAGCAGCACGTGTAGATGACTCTGCCTTGTCATTTAATAACGGCATCCATATTGACACTAATATTGAAAGCATTGCGCATCAAGGTGAAATAACTAGACTTAAGCATATCTGGGATATATTCAAGCTTAATGGTGCTGCTATCACCAACGATTTTGCACTCCTAACTAAAGGTCGAAAAAGCCAAACAATACCTGAAGATGTAACCGTAAGAAGTGCTGATAATATATTTATAGAAGAAGGAGCCAACATAGCGGCAGGATGCATTATCAATGCGACAACAGGGCCTATATATATAGGCAAAAATGCAGAAATACTGGAAGGCGTTTTAATGCGAGGTCCTATTGCAGTATGTGAACATGCAGCATTAAAAATGGGGGCTAAAATTTATGCTGACACTACCATTGGTTCAGGCTGCAAAGTAGGTGGAGAAAATAGCAATGTTGTCTATTTTGCTAACAGTAATAAGGGGCATGATGGCTACTTGGGAAATGCTGTAATTGGCGAATGGTGTAACCTCGGTGCAGACACCAATTGCTCCAACCTGAAAAACAACTACGACACCATCAAAATATGGGATGAACATAATAACAAGTCCATACAAACCGGAGAAACTTTCTGTGGTTTACTAATGGGAGATCATTCTAAATGTGGTATCAATACCATGTTTAACACCGGGACAGTAGTAGGTGTTTCTGCCAATATATATGGTGGTAGTTTCCCCGAAAAATTTATTCCTTCATTTGCATGGGGAGGTAGCGAAGGTATGACCAGCTATAGACTGGAAAGAGCTTTGGAGACAGCGGATAGAATGATGGCTAGAAGAAAAAGAAGCCTTAATGAAAAGGAGCGAAAAATGTATCAATATATATTTGACCATACTCAATCGCAAAGAGACACCTTTGCTAATGGATAATACTTTATACAATTAAAACACATAAGATGCGTAAAAAAATAGTAGCAGGTAACTGGAAAATGAATCAAAATCTTGCTGAAGGACAAACTTTAGTTAACGATATCATTAACGGCTTACCTACCCTTACAGATACTAAGCAAGTAGTTATATGCCCACCATACTTAAACATAGCGCTTACTGTAGCACAAACCAATAATGCAGCGCATATAAGTACAGGAGCACAAAACTGTCACGAAAAAGCATCTGGAGCATACACTGGTGAAATATCGGCACCCATGCTAGCGCACTTGGGGGTAAGCTATGTGATCATAGGCCACTCTGAGCGTCGTGAATACTTCAATGAAAGCAACGAACAATTGGCTCAAAAAGTAGATGTTGCCTTATCAAACAATCTACAAGTTATCTTTTGTTGTGGAGAGTCTCTTGAAATAAGGGATGCTAATGAGCAAAATAGCTTTGTAGAAAAACAAATAAAAGAAAGCCTTTTCCACCTTGGCGAAGAGCAAATGAAAAATGTTGTTATTGCCTACGAGCCTATTTGGGCTATTGGTACAGGTCGTACGGCAAGCTCTGAGCAAGCTCAGGAAATACATGCTCATATCCGTTCGGTATTAGCAGGAAAATATGGTGAAACTATAGCAAATGATACTACAATATTATATGGCGGTAGCTGTAAACCAAGCAATGCCAATGAGCTTTTTGCTTGCCCAGACGTAGATGGAGGGTTGATTGGTGGTGCTGCCTTAAAAGCTGAAGACTTCCTTGGTATTATTAACGCAATGATGGCAAATTAATTTTTCGTAAAAAAAGTTTTGACGGAAAGAAAACGTGTGCTATCTTTGCAATCCCAAAACGGAGATGCCGCGTTGGTCAAGGGGTTAAGACGCCTCCCTTTCACGGAGGAATCACGGGTTCGATTCCCGTACGTGGTACATCAAAAAAGCAGCTCAAATGAGCTGCTTTTTTATTGGCATACATTCTTAATTGCCTATGTTATTATCTAAGCCATGTCTTCTATTATCTTACAATCAACACACCACCTAACAATTATATAATCAGTATAAATTACATACAATCAAAAGGTTGAATATAAATACCATAACAGAAATGTTACCTTTGCTTACATCTCACGGCCTCGTAGTACAATGGATAGTATAAGAGTTTCCGAAGCTCCAGATTCAGGTTCGATTCCTGACGAGGCTGCTATTTAACAACAAAAGCCACCCAATGGGTGGCTTTTGTTGTTAATGAATAATATTAGCATAAAGCTATTATGAAACTGCTGCTTGCATGGCTGCAACATTGAGCTTAGCAATTTCAGGAAGTGTTTGCCGCCCTGCTGTAGAATCATCTACTTCCCCAAAGTTGTCAGATAATATAGCGCTAAGAGAGTCATAAACACCTTGCGCCATATCTCCTGATTTTACAGGAGCACCTACAATATTATTATCCTCACTACCATGAAACTGTACTGACGCTTGTGCAAATATCATTTTAGGGCCATCTTGCGTAATAGCAAACCCAGTAAGGAGAATAATATGATCGTCTCCTGTAGCACGTTCATAATCTATTTTACATGACACCAGCATCCCTGCATCTTCTTTCATGTTTGAGGTCTCTTGATACCAGGTACGATAAGTATCTCCACCTTTCATATATTCCATTGTCGTGTTAAGACTACCTGATGTATTGGCCCATTGAAACCAAGATTTACTAATTGTTATTTCATTTTGGCTACCCAATTCAGTAGCAAAAGTATTATGATCAAAAGTCATTTTATTATTGTTTTAAGGTGATTGAATTTGATTAAGATTTAACTACTGAATAGCAAGCCCTATTAATAACATGTGCAACGACAGGAATTAAATAAAAACGTCCTCCATCGTTCTCAGACCACTTTGCCATTAAATTAGAAATATCATTAAACACTTTACAAGCTGTATCAAACACTTCTATAAATTCATTGGCTGCCGCCTCTGATATACCACAGGATTCCAACGCACCTACTGCACCTAGGATCTCCGCAGATATATCTACAGCTTTCACAACACCATCAGGTATTTGATAGTTACTACCTGCATCCCAAGTATAGTTAGTGATACTAATAAGCCCGTCTGAATTAAACGTAAGATCAAGGGTCACATGGTCATCTGTAGACATACCAATAATATGATCAATAGAAAGAGACACCACCATTGTGTCTATTGATGGGTAAGATATAGTAGGGGCATAGATACGATATTCTGCATCTTGAGTTTGATAAGCAAAAGCATCGCCACTTATCTTGTTATCGGTATATTCCCCGTCAAACAACCCCTTAAATGTATCTTGATCGAATGATAATGACCAATTACTTGGTAGTTGATTATATAACTCAAAACTCTGGATTTGATTTTTCCAATCGCCATCAGTACCTCTGCTTACACTATTAAGATCTTTATAGGTTGTATTAGGATATATACGCTTGTAATTGCCTCCATAATTAGTCTCATCATAGATGGCAAGCCATGCCCCCGTTCCTGTTTTAAGCGAGTTGATACTATTATACATTGACTTAGTCAAATCGGTAGTATAACCAACACTTAAAAGACTATCCACTGAAGTACTTCCGCTATAAGTTTTATTGTCTCCTTTCAAATTGGTATTCTCTGTAAAATACACCTTGCACCCATTTAAGTCTAATGTCGGCGTTCCTGAGCTCGTATCCCAAAAAGAAGGTTTACTATCATACATCACAAAGCTTTGTATCTGATTTTTCCAGTCACCTCCACCACTTCTACTCGTATTGTTTAGATCACTGAGAGAAGTGCTAGGACCGACTTTCATCCAGTCGCCTTCGTAATATTTACTATTGTAAACTACGACCCAAGTATCTGAGCCTGTTTTCATGGAATCAATTCCGTTCATTACTCCACTTTCTTTCCCTTGTGGATCTGCATAATAATCGGAATCTCCATCATAATCATTGTTCTTATAAAATGTTACATGACACATATTTTCATGGTTTTATGGTTAATAAAAAGGTTGTAATCAATTAGCCACAATATGCAACCAATACATAACCAAATACAAAAAACACGCGTCACAAAAGCGTTACACCATCGTTACAATAGCGTTACAGACAAACTCTGTCTCCTTTACATCAAATAGGGAAATCTCTTTCCCTTTATTATTCTCCCCTATTATATAAGAAGTAAAGCGTATCTATTCAAGAAAAACTGCTGCTAGAACTCTGCAAATAATAACATAATAATAGCTAGACCACCTACTTATACTATCATATAAAACAAGAAACAAATCAATATAGTAATACGTAAAACCATAGAGGATTGTATCTTCGCACCTACCATTGTAGGTATATTTAAAAATGTCACAATATCAGAGACATATATCCCGACTATTGATAAGGCTTGACAACGTAAGAGTTAAGTATGTTCGCCATCGTAACTTTTTGATCGTCATAAGTTTTATAGTAGGTGCGCTTTCTGCTTTGGCTGCTGTATTCTTAAAGCTAACAGTACAGTTTGTAGAGCATCAGGCTGAATATGTCAATGACCTGATGGGCAGTAGCTGGCTTACCGCAATATTCCCATTATTAGGTATTGGTATTTCTTTATTCTTGCTTACAAAGGTTTTCAAAAACAAATTAACACGTGGGGTTGGCTATATCATAGATAGCATATTCACTAAAAAGAGTAGAATAGAAAAGAAGCATGCTTTCGGTCACATGTTTACAAGTGCTGTAACTGTGGCTCTTGGAGGCTCTGTAGGTTTGGAGGCCCCAATTGTAGCTACAGGCGCTGCTATTGGTTCTAATACAGCAAGAGATCTAAGATTATCTTATAGAGACACTACTCTATTGTTGGCATGTGGTGCTGCTAGTGGTATTGCTGCTATCTTTAATAGCCCTATAGCCGGTATTATTTTCGCTTTAGAGGTCTTAATCATAGATTTTAATATCCCCTTTGTTATTCCTTTGCTGATATCAACAGCTACGGCAACTGTTATATCACAGGTTTTATATCCTGATAAGTTCTTCTTTCTCATAATTGAAAGTTGGGACATCAGCTCTATCCCATTCTATATATTACTTGGCAGTCTTTGCGGATTGATTTCTGTATACACTACTCATGTTGTAGAAAGAATAGAAGGGTATTTTAATACAAGAGAACTCAATGCTCGTACTTGGCTAATGGGTAGTATTCCCCTATGCTTACTCATATTTATTATGCCCGACCTATATGGAGAAGGATATGGATTAATTACCAAACTCCTACACGGCAATTATGATGCATTAATAGACCACTCTTTTGCACGGCATATTAACAACTCTCACATTGGCATTATAGTTATGTGTATGTTGCTGATCGGCTTTAAGTCTATCAGTGCTGCATTAACAACAGGAGCAGGAGGTAATGGAGGTATATTTGCACCTTCACTTATGATCGGAGGTTTAGTAGGCTTCCTATTCTCTTATGTGGTCAACTTATTCCATTTTATACAATTACGTACAGAGAACTTTATTGTAGCAGCTATGGCAGGGGTATTGGCAGGAGTGATGCACGCACCGCTTACCGCTATATTTCTATTAGCAGAGATTACAGGTGGTTATACTCTATTCATACCACTAATGATAGTTACAGCTATATCCTATTTTATTACCAGAAAATATGTAAGACACTCAATATACCACAAGGCCTTGGTAGAGAAGCGTGTTTTAGATGAGGACGAGAACACTCCTGAGAGCTTATAAATCTAGGTAGTAGGGTTGCATGAGTTTTGTAAACTCATTGGTATAACCTTGATCAGCATAGATACATAACTCCTCCGCAGCAATTGCACTAACAGGATTTCGCCGACACAAACCTATTATTCTGTTATGAGCTTGTGTAACTCTAGGTTTTACTAATAGCTTAGCGGGTACGCTCCACCCTTTATTATTCAGTAATTGCTCCCAAATATCAAATTCTGTAGCAGGAAGCATGATAGAGGCATACCCATCTTTAGTTAATACCTTATCTATAGCAGCAAACAGGTCTTCATAACTTAAGCTATCATTATGCCTTGCCATATTTCTATTAGCATGTACCCCCTGCAAGCTATTCTGAAAAAAAGGGGGGTTGCATATCACCATATCATATAGCTCTTCAGGCATAAACGTTTTTACATCTGTATGATGTACATGAACTCTACTATTCCATGGAGCATTTGCTATATTATCTGTTGCTTGCAAGGCCGCATTTCTATCCAACTCTACTGCGTCAATATAAATATATTCATTACGCTGTGCCAACATTAACGATAAAAGCCCTGTACCAGTTCCTATGTCTAATACTCGTTTAACAGAAGGCTCAATGGGAGTCCACGCACCTTGCATGCAAGCATCTGTAGACACTTTCATGGCACAATGGGCTTGCTCTATTTTAAACTGCTTGAATTGAAAATAGTTGTTACTCATATCCACTTTGCTCTGGCAGTAGGACTGATCGTCAAGTCTACAAAACTCCCTTTCAGGTATTTATAATAACCTGTAATACCTATCATTGCAGCATTATCTGTACAGTATTCAAACTTAGGTATATACACATCCCAACCTAGTTTTGCTCCAACAGTTTCCAGCTCTTTTCTCAAACCACTATTGGCAGATACGCCACCCGCAATACCTACCTGATCAATGTTTAGATCTTTGGCCGCCTTTTTTAGCTTTTTCATGAGAGACTGTATGATTGTATGCTGCACCGAAGCACAGATATCATTGATATTCTCTTCAATGAAATTGGGATTGTCTTTTTTCTGCTTTTGAAGGAAGTATAGAACAGAAGTTTTGATGCCACTAAAGCTAAACTGATAATCCTTCATATTAGATATAGGAAATTCGAACTTCGTTGCATCTCCTTGCTGTGCTAGTTTGTCTACCATTGGACCTCCTGGATAAGGCAATCCCAACATCTTGGCTACCTTATCAAAAGCCTCCCCCGCTGCATCATCAATAGTTTCACCAAGTACTTCCATATCAAGATGATCTTTCACTAATACAACTTGAGTATGCCCTCCCGAAACGGTTAAACAAAGGAATGGGAACCTAGGTTTTGGCTCTTCTATAAAGTGAGCTAAGACATGAGCTTGCATATGGTGCACATCTATTAAAGGAATATCCATTGCTTGAGCAAAACCTTTTGCAAAACAAGCACCTACTAATAAAGAGCCTATTAAACCAGGCGCTTGAGTAAAAGCAATAGCATTAATTTCCTCTTTTGTAACCCCAGCTCTTTTTAGCGCTACATCTACTACAGGTACGATCTTTTGCATATGTGCTCGCGATGCCATTTCCGGCACCACTCCACCAAACTCTTCATGCACTTTTTGTGTTGCCACAAGATTACTCAGCACTTGCCCATTCTGTATTACGGCTGCACTCGTATCGTCACAAGAAGACTCTATTGCTAATATATTTACCACGAGGATTATTAAAAGTTATCCTACAAAAATAGGCAAAGAAAAGTATCTAAGTTATTTACAATGTTGATTTCTATATTTGTTGAAGTAGCAACTAATGAAGTACGTACTATTTATAGGCATTTTATCCATCTTGTCAGGCAGCTTGGCTTCCTGCAATCAAGAAAGTACGACCAATGACAACAAGCCTGTGAAATTATTATTCCATTTCGAACAAGATAGCACCTATAAGTACTTAGTAAAAAGCGACATCGAGATAAAGCCCCAGATAGGAGATAAAGATATCTCCATTACACAAGGCATGACCATTGCTTGCAAGTACAAAAAAACGTCCAGTAGAGGCACAAGCAGTAATATGTCTGTAACATACGATCGTATCATGATAAGCTCAGGTAACGATCAGAACCGATTAGAATTTGATAGTGATCATGATAACGGTGTCGGCAAAGTATTTCAGAGCATAAGAGAAGTTATTCATCAGCCTTTTGAGATGGTCATTACACCTTATGGTAATATCATTACTTCTTCTGGCATTGCCGACCCCAACAATAAAGGCAAATATTTTAGTGACACAGCGTTTCAGAAAGTAATGCTACAAGCACTACAGATATACCCTAAAAAAATAATCCAACCCGGCGATATTTGGGAAAGGAAATTTACTAGCTCAATAGGATTTATACATGTAGAAATAGTCAATAACTACAAATTAATGTTTGTCAACAATGATGTGGCGCATATAGAATTGACAGGCAGAATAAATGCGACCAATGACAATCGGCAAAAGATCGATATCAATGGAATACAAAGAGGTAGCATGGACGTTGCATTAAACAGCGGACTAGTTACCAATGGTAAAATGGAACAACAGCTATCGGGGCTTTTGTATTTAAATGGTAAAGAAACTCCTGTATCCATAAATGCTACTACTCATATAATGGGTACAAAAGCAGAAATCCCTGAATAACTGAAAACAGCATCCAAGGATTTCTAATATAGCAACCTGATAAAAGGTATAATTCAATTATTGTGCCAAATCATCATTTTGGCCCTCTTCTTCCGTATTATTTTCGTCATCGTTATGTCTCATTTCTTCATCAGTATTCCATTCTACAATGAAATTGTTTCTCCCGCCACCTATCATGATCGACAAAAAGCGTTGCTGAACTAGCTCTAGCATTGCAAGAAACGTGAATATAGCATGTATTCTATTTTCCACTTCTGAGAATAATGCCTCAAAAGACACTTTTCTATGCTCTTTAAGATGTGACAATAAGAACTTCCGCTGTCCATCCATACTGTAGTTATACTTAACGACTACGTGTTGTGGTCTATCCGTTCTCGCCTTCAAGCGCATCATTACCCGCTCAAAAGCTTGCATCAACTTATAGCTGGTAACGGTTTGTATCTCTGTACCTTCCGAATGTTCGTCAGTTATTGAGCTTAACTCCCCTTTAATATTTCCTCTCTTCTGCTGTAATAGTCGCTCTGCTTCCATTACGATCATCTGCTCAGAAGCTTCTTTAAAGCGCTTATATTCCAGTAATTTATCTACTAATTCCTGTCTTGGGTCTATTTCGTTTCCTTGTTCATCAACTTCTTTACGAGGCAGTAGCATCTTAGCTTTGATCCTCATCAGCGTTGATACAAACAAAATAAATTCACTAGCCAACTCTATATTTAATGCCTCTTTTTGGTGTATATAGGACAAGAAATCTTGAGTTATCTTATTAATCGGAATATTATAAATGTCTAGCTCATCCCTCTCTATAAAAAAGAGCAACAAGTCAAAAGGCCCTTCAAAATCAGGCAGTTTTATTTGATATACAGTAGACATTAATTAATTATCCAATATTTTATTTACAAATGAAGTACATCAAATGTAATATTTAAAAGCTAGATATTCTTATTAGAATTTATATTGGAAACCTAGTGTAAATATTTGTTTGATCTGTACCCAGCCCAAATCGTTTCCTATCTCATCTTTTTGTTGTGTAACTCCTTTTTCATCAACAAAAGTATCGGCGTATGGCAAATCATTATCATATATAAACGTAGCACCCAATGCTAGGCTAATGCTTTTGTTTATTTTATAAGAGAACAGGTTATCCCATAATACATCCACATTTCCAGGATTATCCTTTTTCACCACATTTCCAGCAGCATCAGTTGCATCCTTAGCTAAGTAGTTCATGTATAGGTCTACCCTAGTTTTGAAAGACATATTTTCTCTAATATTTGCAGTGTATCTTCCTGAGAAATAGGCACCAAGCTCAAAACGTGAGTTTTTGCCATATTCAATACCAAAAGCGCCTTCAGGTTTTCTTGTTGTGTATAGTACATCAGCAATAGTAAGCCTTGCCGCTATAGGAGAAAAGAAAACAGTAAAGTTATTACCTTGTCTATATTCTAACCCTTGTGCAAAAATGAAATAAGCCGGTGAAAAAGCATTTGACGTAGGCATCGTATCAAAATTGGGTACTTCATAGTCGAAACCCTGTGTGAATTGAGACTTAAAGTTGAACAATGTGGTCAAATAAAAATCCCTAGTCGTATCTAATCTATATCCGTACTTTGAAGTAAAATCTATACGGTCATCTATCTTTCTTGGGATGAAGTTGTTTGAGTAGGCATAAAACAGACCATAGTTCAAGTCCAGGTTGTTACTCCACAAACTTCTATGATACAATCTATTGATGTAACCACTAAATAATCCGTTTACAGTAAGAGAGGCAAGCTCACCACCTGCAGCCCAGTTATGCAAAAAACCCTGATTAAAACCAACGTTCAATACTCCTCCATATACCCATGCTACAGTATCCTTATTTTTAATCGATAAGGACTTCTGCAAAGAAGCTGTTTTTTCTACCTGTGCAAATGAAGCGGTAGTAACGCATAATAACGCAATAAGTAATAGTTTTTTCATGTCCTATTTTTAATATGTTATTTATTTAGGCTTGTATTTAGATTCAGTAAGTATTCTTTGAGCTTCTATCTCACTATCTATTATTTCTTGTACGGATAGCTCTTGGTGTTCATTGGCATACGCCTTTACAATTTGCAGTCCCACCCAAGCACCAATATCACCAGGACTAGCCTCGGGCATTCCTGTAGAGCTTGGTCCATCCATTACATATCTTATCACCTTTTGTATACTGTTTTCATACAGCAGGTTCTCTCTTATGAAAAAATCATAGATCATGCCTTCATTAGCTTCACACCATGCCAACTGCTCAGGAGTATAACCTAGTCTCACCTCATTTGAAACAAAGGGAAGGACTTTTTCTAAAAAATACATTTCCTTACCTCTTTGTATCATCATATCCAATAAAGACTTACCATCAGCTAAAAACTCATGTCTGTTTTGATAAATAGCTCTAAACACTGCAACGGGCAAATATTGCTCATCTAACTTGGTGTACATATAGGTTGCAATACCTACCGACCTGTAAAAGGGATACCCCTCGCCCAAAAACATATCTAATCCTATACCCACATTATTATCTCCGAAAGAAAAAGCACCCCAGTTATTCAACCCAGATACAACATATACAAAGTTGGGCTCTCTATAATCTGGTATATAATACTTTGTATACTTTAACCCTAGCTCAATTTGCTTTTCAAGTTCCTTTGTGTCTTCAAAATGAGCATTTACGCTATCAAAAACGCCTCTATAATCTTTGTGTGTAAGAAAGGTTTTCAACCCTTCTTTTATTGCTGGGTTGTCATCAACATAATCTCCTTTTATACCAAAACCCATTAGTGTATCTAAATAAAAGTCTAATACATGAGGATATTTTGCAGATAACTGCGCTAACCCGGCACCAATATTATTTGTATCGATAGTTGCCAGATCTCGGTCTAATCTACTACTGCTAAGCTTTACCTCAACAGCACTCACATCGGGCGTTTTAGTAGTATCACAACTATATATGATAATACTAAGCAGCGCTACAGTACATAAAGACGATAGTTTTCCCCACTTGTTTATATTAATCATATTTGAAAATCATTGAGTTCCCAGTAATTGCACTTACTTTTACAGCGGCAAAATTAGTATTACTATTTTATTTGCCAAGTAGTATTAATATTTATATAAACCATAATAAATATGAAAAAAGCATTAGTTCTATCCATTCTAGTAGCTATAAGTACATGTGCTTTAGCACAAACATATGAATATGGTCCGGCTGTGCCTGCAAAATCGGGGCTAGATGTTGGTAAAATGCGTTTTGGACTTTTCCTTGCTCCAAATATCTCTTGGATGAAACCTACAGCATCTAAGAGTAATGATGGACTTTACTTGGTAAATAGTGAGGGCAGTAAACTTGGCTACTCTTGGGGGTTAATGGCTGATTATTTCTTTTCAGAGAACTATGGTATCGCCACGGGCTTCCAACTAAACACTACAGGAGGGAAAATACAAGCTAATTATAATACTAATAATACCTCCAACATATCGCCTAACCAATTGGTAAAGGCGGCCTACTTCGATTACAAACTACAGTATCTGGAAGTTCCATTTGGGCTGAAGTTAATGAGCGATAACTTATCAGGCGGCATAAGAGTATTTGGTAACATCGGCGTTACACTTGGTATTAATATCTCTAAAAAAGTAACTTATGATGTTACCTACACAGATACTATGACAAGCGGAGGCCAACTTGTAACTGTAGACAGAAACCTTACTGGGGAGAACGAGAAATTAAAAGGAGGACTATCTATTACTCCTGTTCTTCTTCAAATGAACCTTGGCGCAGGTATAGAATATCAGATCACCGACAAACTTAGCTTTTATACAGGTTTGTTTTTCAACAACGGTTTTACTCCTGATGTAACAAACCCTAAGGAAATAAACATGGGCTATAAAGGCAACTTCTCTGATGCTAACACTCGCCTCAATAATATGTCCTTGAGAATAGGAATGTACTTCTAAAAAAACTCAATTGTAATTTAAGCCTGTGCTTTTTGCATGGGCTTTTTCATGTAGTATTGTAGCTAGTTTTAGTTTAATTTTGCCGTATATATGAAGATTTTTCTAGCACAACAGAACTACCATATTGGTAATTTTGAGGCGAATACCAATAAAATTATTACTGCTATTAGAGCAGCTAAAGAGCAAGGCGGTGATCTAATTATTTTTTCAGAATTAGCTGTTTGCGGCTACCCTCCCCGAGACTTTTTAGAGTTTGATGATTTTATAGAACAAAGTCTGCAAGCCATAGATAAAATAAAAGAGGAGTGTGATACTATAGCTGCAATTGTTGGTGCACCATCTCGCAACCCAAGAACATTAGGCAAAGACCTTTTCAATAGTGCCTTTTTCTTACATGAGAAAAAGATAAAAGATAGCATACAAAAAACACTACTGCCTACTTACGATATATTTGACGAGAACAGATACTTTGAGCCTGCTTATGACTGGGGTACAATAGACTTTAAAGGTAAGACCATAGCACTTACTATTTGCGAAGACATATGGAATCTTGGCGACAACCCTCTTTATAGAGTATGCCCTATGGATATACTCATAAAACAACAACCTGATATTATGGTCAATATCAGTGCCTCTCCATTTGATTATGCTCAAGCCGAAGAACGACTTGGCATTGTTAAAAGAAATGTGAGAAAGTATAAAATACCAATGATATACTGTAATACCGTAGGCTCTCAAACAGAAATTGTTTTTGATGGAGGCTCGGTTGTTATGGATGCAAATCAAAACCTTATTCTTGAACTACCTTACTTCAAAGAAGAGCTACGCTCATTTGAATTAAACGATGATAATAGCTTTGATCTACCTGTCATCAAGGAAGCCAAAGAAATACCATACTCAGATCCTATGCCTGCTGAACTGGATAGCTGGCTGGACATACACGAAATATATGATGCTTTAGTTATGGGCATCAAAGATTACTTTGATAAAATGGGTTTTACGAAGGCTATTATAGCTTCCTCTGGTGGTATTGATAGCGCTGTAACTTTAACGCTTGCCTGCCATGCTTTAGGTGCAGAAAATGTAACCGCCTTATTAATGCCTTCCCAATTCTCAACTAGCCACTCTGTAACTGACGCAGAACACCTATCTAAAAATTTAGGCAACCCTTACGAGACCATAGCTATAAAAGACATATTTGAGCAATTCCAAGAGCATTTAAAACCTGTTTTCAAAGAGCTGCCTTTTGACGTTGCCGAAGAGAATTTGCAATCGCGTATACGCGGCACCTTAGTAATGGCCATGTCTAATAAATTCGGATCTATTCTACTCAACACGTCAAATAAAAGTGAACTTGCTACTGGCTACGGTACCTTGTATGGAGATATGGCAGGAGGGCTTGGTGTTTTAGGAGACCTGTACAAAGTTCAGGTGTATGCCCTAGCCAAATATATTAATAGAAATGAAGAGATAATACCTAATCATATTATTAACAAGGCACCTTCCGCGGAACTAAGACCAGACCAAAAAGATAGCGATAGCTTACCGGACTATGCTATTCTAGATACCATTCTATACCAATATATTGAATGTAGGAAAGGTCCTAAAGATATTGTTGCTATGGGTCATGATAAGGATCTTGTTAGCAGAATACTGCGTATGGTGAATATGAATGAATATAAAAGGAATCAATTCTGCCCTATTATTAGAGTATCACCAAAAGCATTTGGTGTAGGAAGAAGGGTACCAATTGTAGGAAAATATTTATCCTAAAAAAAGAGCAGCCCATATGGACTGCTCTTTTATATTTTGAGAGAGAGACTTCTTAGTCTTGAGTAGCAGTGTACACTACATCTACAGTGTAAGTACCTGCAGGGTAAGCGAAACCAGGAGTAGCTTTGTACTTTACAGAGAAAGTTTGGTTACCACCACGGTCACCGTCAGTGATCAAGTCTTGGTTAGAGCTAGTCAAAGTGTTGTAAGCAGAGCTAGAGAAGTTAGCACCGATGCTACCACCTGTATTGTTAGCAGAAACCATCACTCCAAGAACACCAGAAACAGGCATGATAGGAGCAGGAGAAGTAGAACCACTGTATGAGAAGTTAGCAGCGTTAGTTTTTACTGCAACTGTGAAGTTTTTATTAGAACGAACTTTAAGTTCTTGAGCGCTAGTCTCAACACCGTTAGCGTAGTCGTTAACAGTTGTGAAAGGGATAGTTACGTCAGAACCTGTAGCATTACCAGTTCCAGTGAAAGTAATTTCGATAGCGTTGCTCAAAGCTAATTTAGTAGTTTGAGAAGCAGAAGAGTTAGCGTTACCCTCGTCAGCTGATGCTGTGAAACCTAGAGAAACTAATGCTGCGATTGCGATGATCTTTTTCATAATTGTTGTTTTTGTTTGTTTAATAAATGTTTTGTCGTTATTGACAATACAAAGATGCGACCCGCGACCGCATAGAGGAAAAAAAAAGAGCTTGTTAACCCATCGTTAGGAACTGGTTAACCACCCATTAACAAATGGGAAAACACGTTTTTAGATTAAAAGCCGCTTATAGATGGAATCCTACGAATATTAGTAGTAATTTATATTCCCTCTTATTCAAAGTAATATGATAACACAAATTATCAATCAGTACGATTTCAATTTAGCGTTTGCTCAACGTTTGGTAGAGGATCTAACAGAGTCTCAGATGACGCAAGTAGCATCAAAAGGGTTGGTTAACCACCCTGCATTTACATTAGGGCATTTAATATCCGGTAGTGCTTTATTAGTAGAAGATCTAGGTGGTACTTTTATTATGGAGAAGGAGTGGGCGGAACTATTTTTACGTAAAGGGCCTGGAGATCCTAGATTACCATTAACAGGAGTTAAGTACCCTAATAAAAAACAGTTACTATCAGAGCTGGAGCATCAACACGATCTGGTAAAGCTGCAACTAAGAAATATCACAAATGAAGAACTTTTCAAACCGCTAAAATGGCGTTTTAGTAATTATATGCCTACTATCGCAGATGTTGTATTTTTCATGTGTATATCGCATGAATCTATGCATTTAGGTCAGCTTTCAGCTTGGAGAAGAGCTATGGAGCTACCATCTGCTCTTGCTAAACTATAGTCATTAACGTAACCACACTATTTATGTATACAATACGTCTTATCTCAACTCAAGAGATACACTCTATTATCCCACTACTTAAACTACTAGATGAAACTAAAGCTGAAGATGTATTACAATCTAGACTGGAAGATATGGTTGCTAAAAATTATAGTTGTGTAGGAGTATATGACGACAACAAACTAATTGGCATATCAGGCTTATGGATTCTTAACAAATATTATGTAGGTAAACATCTGGAGGTTGACAATGTAATTATATTACCTGAATATCGTTCAAAAGGGATAGGTGACTTGCTTATGAAATGGATATTTGATTATGCAATATCCATTGGCTGTATTGCCTCCGAGCTCAACTGCTACACTTCCAATCATAAGGGATTACGTTTTTGGATAAATAAGGGCTACAAGATCATTGGTTACCATATGCAAAAAATGCTGTAATAATAAAGCCGCTACAATTGTAGCGGCTTTATTATTTATGTAGTTCTAATTGATTATCTGATCAATGTTACTTCACCTTTGTAGGTCTCTACATACCCATCAGGGAAACCTACTCTTATGATGTAACTATAGTTACCCATATCCTGTGGCTCTCCTTTCCAAGTACCATTCCACGCTACATTAGGACCTGCACCACTGAATATCTCTTGACCCCAACGGTTGAATACTCTAAACTCCATTACTCTCTGGAAGCTCAGGTTAGACACCTTGAACAGGTCATTCTTACCATCTCCATTAGGACTGAATGCTGTTGGTACAAACAGATTATCTCTGTAATCTACACTAACATGTAAGGTATCAAACGCTCTACATCCATTCAATCCAATACCACCAACGATATAACGTGTTGCTTCTTTTGGTGTAGCTATTGGGTAAGATATGTTTGGATTAGTTAATGATGATACAGGACTCCAGTTATATGTTCTAGCACCAGTAGCTAATAGCTTGAAGCTTTGACCATACTTAATAGTACTGTCATCTTTGTTAAGGATACGTACATCCGGTAAAGGCATGATAGTTACTCTTGCCTCAACAGTGTCATAGCACCATACACTATCAGAAATAGCTACTCTATATACTGTAGATTTCTTAGGTGTTGCTATTGGGTCTGGACAATCTACACAGCTTAGTGATTTCTCTGCATTTAAGTACTTACCATCTTTATACTCATACCAGTTGTAAGTAAAGCCATTGTAAACTTTAAATGGCACACCATCATTATAACATACTGCTGTGTCTTCAGGGAATATCTTAAAGTCATGCTTAGGGACATAAATACCCACAGTATCTCTTACGATACAACCGCTACGACCAAATGTTTCTACAACATAGTCTTTAGTTGCCGGAGCATAAGCTAATGGTTGTCTTATTGTCGAGTCTGACAAGAACTCACCAGGAGACCAGTTCACCACAAATGGTTGAGGGTTAGCTTCACAATATTTGAATCTAAATATTGGACGAGCTTGTACCGCTTCTATAAGAGATGAATTATTGACATTACATACACTCTTAGTAAATGTATCATTAGGCAACAATACTAAACCACTTACATAAGTAGTAGGAGAGAATTTCACAATTGGAGATTGCCCACTAGTACTATTACAACTGATAACGACACTATCATTATTGCTATAACACATTTCAACAATTAGGTTACGAGTAGTATCCCAGTTGTATGGAGTGTTAAAGACGAACTCTTTCCAGCCATTAGGCATGAACTCATTAGCTGAAGAATAGACTTGAACTAAACCATTCTCAAAACCACCATTAGTAGTCAACTCATCTTTATTAGTACACTTAATGCTGATAGTAAAGTTATTATATCTGTGCGTCGCTAAAGTAGACTTGTCTAGCTCTATTGATAAGCTATTGATGGTAGCAGAACGTAGTCCTGACTCCCATAGGTCTGCCTTACGAATTAGGTATTGACGTTTCATTGAATACACCTTATTATCAAATACAGGTGTAGTAGCACCAATAGTATCATAAGGTACTGTTCCATATACTGACGATCCAAACACAGTTGCTTCATCAGGTGTAGCACAAGATGTCGGATTGCTTACGCCACATGGAACATTACTTTGAGGTGGCTTACCTGCAATGAATGCCTCTAACTGAATATAGTCAGGACGACATTGTATAATTGGACTTTTAGGAATAGTAGTTATTTTATTGCTTGTATCTATAAACACAGATACTGTATCTCTATTTTTACAATTACCTTTTAATTCAGGAGAGCTAACAACATAACTAGTTGTTCTAGTTGTTGTCGCTATAGGATTATGTATACTGCTATTGTTTAAGCCAATAGCAGGACCTCCATTTATATCTGTCCAGTTTACAGTAACAAAATCTGTTCCTTTAACAAAAAGCTGACGAGGAGTAGGGTTAAGCTGACAAATAGGTAAATCCGGACCAGCATCTAAACCTCCTGTAACAACTATCGTGAGTACAGTGTAGTTTTTAAGTACAATAGAGAAACCAGCACCAGAACAAGTAGAATCTTTACCTGTAATAATTAATGTATGCTCACCAATATCACTTACTGTCGGTGTCCAACTAAATGTACCAGTAACACTATTAGTACCTGCACCTGTTGTCGTAAATGAAGACCCTGGTATAACATTAGTATTAGCTTCCATATACACATTACTAGTAGTATTTGCAGATGTAGCAGACATATCAAAACGTAATGGGCTACCTGGACAAACAAGAACCATATCACCTTGAGGACCTTTAACTATAGCTCCGCTACTAATTGACAATGGTAGTGAATCTACTGGTGGTGGTGGTGCAGAGCATTTAAATACACTCACCTGCACGTCACGCATGATATAACCAAGATTTATACCTGTTCCACGCTCATATTCATCACAGCGGAAAGCCATTACAAATTTACCTTCTAAGGTTGGAGTATATTTTGCAGTACCAGTTGTAGTATTGAACGTAAATGGATTACTAGCGGCAGAACCCATAGGATCAGCAAGAGTATAACCATTTGCAGCCAAATAAGCTATTGGATTAGCTGCACCTTGTAAAGGTTCTTGAACCTGAACATACATAGAATCTCCATTTACATCATATGGACCATTAAGGTATGTAGCAGGTTGATTAATACATATATAAGGAAGTGGGCTTACCAAAAATCTTGGTGTGCTGTTATTATATTTAGCCAAGTTATTCAAACCCGCCTCAACGTAAATACTTCCTGTATTCGTTAAGTTTTGTATACCACTGTTTCTACAACAGCTAGTCCACCAAAAACGCCAGTCTGTTTGTGCAGATGGCAATATGATAGTGTCTGTATATCTATGCCTAATGAAACCTGGTAAAGAGTCATTATTAGGGAATCTACATGAATTATCTTTTTTAAAGGTCTCACAAAGTCCATCAAGTGTATCTATTTGAGGGAATCTCATCGTTAAGGTTGTATTAGGTACACCAGAATTCACAGAACCATATGTTACGTTCTCTTGAGTTCCGAGACCAGCACTTGTCCTTTCACAAGCCCTATAAATATCTAAGGTTATCACATATTTATACTCTGCTGTCGCCGAACATCCATCAGCACCTGCACCAACATAGGTTAGATATATGTCAGCAGCAGCTAAGTGAGATGCTTTAGCTTTTGAAAAAGCAACGCAAGACAGTAATACTATACTGCAAGCTACCTTTGTAATAAAGCTGTTTAATGCCATGCTTCTAATAATTTTCATTTCTGTTGTTTACTTATATATATACGTTGCGTTTTGCAAATGTCTTATTCTTATCTAACAAGAGTTACGTTACCTTGCTTATTGATTGCTCTACCAGTAGGAGAGATACCATCTACAGTATAGATGTAAACACCCATTGGTTGTGGTTTGTCATTGAAACGGCCATCCCATCCTTCATTGATGTCTTTAGTTTCAAACATTTTCACACCCCAACGGTTGTACACCGCAAAACTCTTCAATTCAAAATCTCCTCTGCCTACTAGCTTGAAGACACCGTTTCTGCCATTACCAGGTGCAAACGCATTCGGTAATTTCACATAACTATCTTCCATTACTAATACATCCACAGAGTCTGTAACCGTACAACCACCTTCTGTTGTACCTCTAACGATATATCTTGTATTAACCTCAGGTCTTGCTATCGGGTTACCGCTGCTTGGGTTGCTTAAACCTAGTGGTGGGAACCAGCTATAGTACAAACAGTTGCCTTGAGGGTCCATTTGATAACTTTCCTTAGGATAGATCCTTACTGAATCCGGTAAGTGTAGTATCGCTTTCGGACGTACCACGATCTTCACATTAGCTGTATCCTTACAATTGTTAGGGTCTACACCATAGATGGTATACAAACGATTAGCTACAGGCCATGCTTTTGGTGTCAAACCATCGGTGCTGCTGATATTGATATCAGGGCTCCAGGTATATTTAGTACCTACTGGTACGGTCAAGGTCAAGCTAGCAGTATCTCCAGGGCAGATAGCTGTATCTGATGATACTTGTAAGAAATCTGCAGGGTATACCGAAATGGTCACTTGCTCTGTATCCGCACAACCTACACTTGAAGCCACTCTTAAAGACAAGGTTGTAGTTGCTGTACCCTTGAATATCGGATTAAGTATCGCATCATCATTTAGTGATGATCCTGGTGTCCACTTATAAGTATAACCAGTATAAGAAGCAGGGATCACTTCTCCTTTCACACTAATGGTATCATCAAAACAGATAGAAGCATCAGGGCTTACCGTTACTGTTGGTATTGGTTGAGCCTCTATAGTGATGCTCGCCAAGCTGTCATCACAACCTGTGTAAGAAGCTCTTAATACATAAGTATTAGTTCCTTCTTTTATTGGAGTGATCTTAGTGATCAAAGTACCAGGACTAGATAAAGTAGAACCTGATGTATCTACCCAGTTATAAGTATAACGAGTATCTCCTTTACCACGGATCTCTATAGTTTCTCCTTCACAGATCACTGTATCAGGATTATCCAAGTTAAAGCCATCCAATACATCTATGTTTACTGTATCTCTAGCTTTACAGTTGTTTTTATCTGAACCTACCACTACGATGTAGGTAATATCTACAGGAGTATTGGTTGTTGGGTTAGATATTGTATCTGAACTAAGATAAGTTGCAGGCGTCCACTTATAATTATATTTAGCGCCTTGTGTAGCTGTTGGTTTGATGTTTAAGCTTATTGTTTTACCAGGACAACCGATAACATCATCTTGACCTTGGAAACTTGGTCCTTGCAATACATTTACCGTAACCGTATCACTATTATCCTTACAGAAAGACGATGCTCCTGAGGTCACCACATAAGTAGAGGTTTTATTTGGTGTTGCTACCGGGTTAGGGATATTAGGGTTATTCAAACTGTTTTGATCACCACCTGGTAATACGGTCCATGTGTAGTTACCGCCACCAGTCACTCCTAAGAAAGCAGCTTCGTTAGAACAAATACTTGTATCAGGCACAGCCTTGGTTGTTGGCCATACATAGATAGGTACTGTGATCGCATATACTAATAAGATACCTGGAGGACGACAAGTAGAATCCTTCATCGTTAAGATGATATTATTCAAACCTGCGTCTGCAGCACCAGGTGTCCAAGAGAAACAACCACGAACAGAGTCTGTCTTCTGGTTGGTATAGGTCATAGTAGCTGCAGGGATAGAAGAAGCATGGTTGTCTTCTACTATGATGATAGCTCCAGTATCTTGTGATTCAATATCAAAACAAAACTCGATCTTTTGATCGATACAACCATTGACCTGATTGTTCAACCATTGACCTCCGGTTACTGTAGTAACGATACTTGGTGTATCGATCTTCGGAACTACTGCACTACATGGTAATACCTGTACCTGTACATCTCGTATGATAGAGCCTAAGAATTGATTGTTCCTATATTCAGTTGTTCTGATCGATAAGGTAGAAGCCCCTTGCTGCGTAGCGGTAAAGGACATCTGACCTGTTGCTGTATTAAGAGAAAAGTTATTATTACCTGTTTGTAAAGGGTTGGTAGGGAAAGAGATAACCGGGGTTTGGTTAACCAAACCTATGTTTGTAGCAGCATTCTGACAGCTACTACCCACCAATGGGTTAATGATCTGAGATACTAAAGAGTCTCCATTAGGGTCGATCGCACCATTATTGTACGTATACTGTTGGTTCACACATACATATGGGATCGGTTTAATAGAGAAATAAGGTGAGGAGTTGGCCCAGGTGAAGGAACTATTGAATATAGTCTCCACATATAGGTTACCACCTACGATGTTGTTACTGTTATTACGGGCACTGATCCACACAGCAAACTTCCACGAGTTACACGCTAATGGTAAGGTCTCGATAACAGAATACCACCATTCTCGATATCCGGGAACAGAGGAAGATGAGTTTTGACATTTGTTGGTATACTGAGAACAACCTGCTGATACAGGAGAACCATTTGGCTGGTTATACGGTGGTACCGTTCCTGTCCATTGTGTCATCGTTCTGTTGAACGTTGTATTGGTACAACTATTAAAGAAACAAAGACTAACGGAAGTAGGTTGAGAGATACCTGTACAGTCGCGGTAAAACTTAAAGAAGAATCTATATGTAGAGTCTCCTAACCACTCATATACAATCTCTCCACCTGCAGCATGCGATGCTTTTGCCTCTTTGTTGAACGCAACGAAAGTGGCAATTGTGAACACCGCCACGTAGAGAAAAGAAGTAAACTTTCTCATGATATAAATTATATTTTAATTATATAAAAACAAATATAAACAATTACTAGTCAAACGTCAAGTACCAATTTTAACAAGTTTTTGTTTATTCAACAGAGTATACGATTTATCAAACAATATACTCATGCACAATAATAGACTGCAATAAAACGTTAAAGGTTGGGTGTTTTTAATTTTTGGTTAATGTAGTTAGAAACATATTCCATATCAAGGTTTCTCATACATTTAAAATGACCTTTGGGGCATTTATTGTACCCTATTTTACTACAAGGTCTACACCTAAGTTCTTTATTTTCAACAATTAACGATTTATTATCCCCTAACCCTCCATTTCCATAATATGGATACATTCCCAATTCAGGTACTGTGTTCCCCCAAAAGGAGACTATATTTTTATTGTAAGCCGCAGCGGCATGCATTAAACCAGTATCATTGGTTAACACCATTTTAGCATACTTGACTAAAGACACAGACTCATTTAAGCTAAATTTCCCACAAGCATTATATATTTTCACAGAATCCTGTGCTGCTATAAGTGCTCCATCCTCTGCATCTTCCTTACCCCCTAACAATATAATTGGGTGATTAATCGCTTCACAAAGCCTCTTCCAATTTTCAACAGGTAGTTTTTTGGTATTATAAGACCCCCCTATAACACACGCTATATAGCCTGCAACATGACTCATAGGGATATCTTTTGTTCTGATATCCTCTGCCTTATCAATAAAATAATCCAGCCCCAGACTATCGTTTTTAACCCCAAGAGGCTTTGCTGCTTCCATGTACCTATCTACAATACTTATTTTGGGTAACAAGTCAATCTTCAAGTTAACTAACAGCCACTTTTTCAAGTTTAGCTTTGGGAAAACATAACTTTGTGCTTTTAATGCTTTTTTGACCTTAGCACTCCTAATATTTTTATGCAGATCTATTATGTAATCATAACGCTCTGCTTTGAGTGCAGGGATAACCTCCCTTAAATTGTCCTTGAAACAATATAAGTGATCTATATATTCATTAGCTGCAAGCACTGACCTGAACGACTCCTTTGTAAGGTAATGCACTTCAACATCTTTCAACTGCTGCTTGAGACACCTGATAACAGGCGTAGTTAGGACAATATCACCAATAGAAGAAAAGCGAATGATTAGCACTTTCATCTGCGAAACTTACTAAACATAAGAGAATGGACGACATTTATTTATTCAACAATGTTAATAAACTATGGTCGTGGAGAATAATACAATTCGCACCATGCTTTGTCATCAGTAATTCCTAGCTCCTCTTTAGCAGTTTCGCTAATGCCAATAACAGCATTATGATATTGCTTTGTTTGAGGCAGAGGACCTAACACCTTAGCAAAAACAAACATATTAGTGCCAGGATTTACCACCTTCACGATAGTACCTCTGGCTGCTTTATCATGGAATGCATAATAAATTTTAGCCTTTTTAACCGACATAGGAAAAAACACCGCTGTTCCTTTATCTTCTACAACAAAGGTTTCATTACTTGTTTGGGTTATATATCGCCTATGTATTTTAGACAAGGAATCCTTAGGCTTTAACGTAATAACTGTAACCCCATCTCCGTATTTAACAGTATTATTACCGTCTTTCCCTTCCGTGGCTTTCTTCAAAGAATCCTTTTTGGCAAATGGCTTTTGTGTGCCATCAAACAGGACCCATCCTACTTTTAGCAGCTGCCCCTCTTTCACATTGTTGTCTGCCATCGCATTCCACCCCTGTAGCACTTTTTGTTTTACACCTACATATTTCGCTATGATAAAGAGGTTGTCATAACGACCTATTTTATAGTAAAGCGTTCTTGCTTCAGAGAGATTAGATGGCAAGACCTTTAACCTGTTGTATGCACCAAGTGGTATGAATATTGTCTTGCCTAAACTGCTTTGATAATTCAGTCCGTTTGCGTCAGCCAACATAGCAGGTGGAACATGATATCTGCGAGCTAACATAAAGAGCGTTTCGCCACTCTTTACTTTATGTACAATAACAAGCTTGTTTTTATGTATTGCAGTTAAGAGTTTTCCATCATTAGTTGTACGAGCTTGAGCAATACCTACAAATAGCATTACACTCAATAAAACCATAAGAACTCGATACATGCTAATTTGGAATTTACTTTTCAATATACACAATACATTTTTTTACCAGCCAAATATCAGTGCTTAATATTTAATGTAGCGGTAAAGGATTGTTAATTTCACTTTTGAACTGCAATAAATTACAAAGTCATGTCTTAAAAAATACCCGTATAGTTATGTGGCGTGATCTTTTTTAGCTCCTTTTTCAACTTCAGTGTCACATTCAATCCATCTATAAACTTATGAATATCGTTCTTATTTATAGACGTTTTACCTCTTGTAAGTGCCTTTAAAGCTTCATATGGTTGAGGGTAGTTTTCTCTACGCAAAATTGTTTGTATCGCTTCTGCCACAACAGCCCAGTTATCTTCAAGATCCTCCTTTAGCTTATCTTTATTCAGGAGTAACTTACCTATACCTTTCTGCAAAGACTTTAAGGCAAGCAAGCTATGCGCAACAGGAACACCTACATTTCTCAAAACGGTACTATCTGTCAGATCGCGTTGCAAACGACTAATAGGCAACTTCGCAGACAAATGTTCATACAGTGCGTTAGCAATACCCAGATTACCTTCTGCATTCTCGAAATCGATCGGGTTAACTTTATGAGGCATTGCACTACTTCCTACTTCACCCTTCTTTACTTTCTGTTTGAAGTACTCCATTGAAATATAGGTCCACATGTCTCTACACAGATCAATAATAATTGTATTGATACGCTTCAAGGCGTCAAATTGTGCTGCTATATTATCGTAATGCTCTATTTGCGTAGTATACTGCATACGCTCCAGCCCTAGCTTCTTATTCACAAAGTCATTACCGAACTTTGCCCAGTCCATTTTAGGGAAAGCCACATTGTGTGCGTTGAAGTTACCCGTTGCACCACCAAACTTTGCAGCATGAGGTATATGGCTTAACAACCTTATTTGCCCTTCCAACCTTTCTACAAACACCATCAACTCTTTACCTAATGTAGTAGGAGATGCCGGCTGCCCGTGTGTGCGAGCTAGTAAAGGAATACCTTCCCAATCACTAACAAGGCTTTTTAGCGATAACACCACTGTTTGCAATTCTGGGAGATACACTTCTTCCATAGCCTCCTTCCAAGACAAAGGAACAGAGGTATTATTTACATCTTGGCTTGTAAGCCCAAAATGCACCCACTCTTTCACATCAGAAGCACCAAGTGCCTCCAGCTTTTCTTTCAGAAAATATTCAACCGCCTTTACATCATGATTGGTAACACGTTCTATATCTTTTATTTGCTGTGCATCAGCCTCTGTAAAGCTTGTATATATCTTACGAAGTTTGCCGGCCGTAACACCTTCTGGCAATGAAAATACCTTCTTCTGAGACAAGAAAATAAAATACTCTACCTCAACCCTTACGCGATAGTATATTAGACCATACTCTGAAAAATAGGGCGCAAGTGCTGCCAATTGTCTACGATAACGACCATCTACTGGGCTTATTGCCGAAAGTGCAGTTAATTCCATGCGGCAAAGATAATAAAACCAACCTGTAGAATATATCTAGATTATTCTCCTATGCCGCCTTCGAGAACCCACCTTTTCACAGGCTGTTCAAAGTTGATAAAGCCGGGTGTAGTGATGTACTCTTTTAGTAGCTTAAAACCTAGCTTTCCCAATGTTCTGTTAGGTGCTTCGTTTAATGCATATGGCTCACAGTAAAGCCTTTTTAATTGATAATTTTTAAAAAAATATGGGATACTCATTTTCACCAACTCCACTCCCATTCCCTTTTGCCTGTGCACACCATCCCACAGATGCAAATGCATGTAAGCTTCCTCTCCAAATTGTATTTTATTGATATTGCAATGTCCAATTGCCACTCCGTCCAAAAGCCATATCAAAGCATAAGATTGCTTTTCTTCAATAGGTGTGTTTATTTGCTTGATTAGCATCTGCTCCCAATCTTCACGCTTTGGCAATTTTGATAGCTCCACTCCCATACCTATCATATGGTCTGTATCAGAACCTAACCAATAGGACGCTATTGACCCAATATCCTCTTTTGTTATTTCTCTTACCGATAACATTATTTCCATTTTATATTGCAGCCTATACTTGGCTTCTGAACAGGGGGGATAGTTGTATCTTCTAACAGGCTATTTAAGACAGCTCTAATATCCTTACCCGTTACAGGAATACCATTACTAGGTCTTGAATCATCTAACTGACCATGGTACACTTCTGATAGTTTTTTGTCAAACACATAAAGATCTGGCGTACATGCAGCTTTATATGCCTTAGCAATCTCTTGAGTTTCATCGTAAAGATAGGGAAATGGATAGCCTAACTTTTCTGCATTGATCTTCATTTTTTCAGGGGCATCCTGTGGATAATTAACTACATCATTACTACTAATAGCAACGAACCCAACTCCTTTAGTATTATAATCACTAGCCAACTTGACCAATGCTTCGTTAACGTGTAAAACATAAGGACAATGGTTGCAAATAAACATTACAACAGTAGCCTTATCTCCTTTGACATCTGCCAATGAAATAAACTTATTAGACAAGGTATCTATTAAATGAAAATCAGGAGCCTGTGTTCCTTTCTCAGTGCTATTAGATTCAGTTAATGCCATATAGGATGCTTATTAAGCCTCCTAATTTACACTACTTTTTTTATCTCTTCTATTAACATATCAATATCTTCCGTACTGTTGTATATATGTGTAGACACTCTTAAGCAGTTCAGCTTACTCTCTGGAACATACCTTATCCGCACACCTTTATCTATGCTCTCTGTAAAGAATTTCTTGTTATCAATACCTTTTATCACAAAACTATTAATACCACAAAAAGACTCTTTTTCCGTAGGTGTTAGCAACTCCACTTTATTTCCTATAGATAGCAATTGCTCCTGTGCGTAAGTGCCTAGGTATTTTATGCGTTGATATATATTTTGCACACCAATATGCTCTAGAAAATCTACTGTTGCTACAAGGCCATCCAAAAGGCCCGTATTTTGTGTACCACCATAATACCTATGTGCAGTATCTGTATAACTTTCAATACTAGCTTCCTCTCCAGAAAGCTCCCATGAGGCAGAACCTCCACCTACATATTTAGGTATTAGATTGTCTTGAAACGATCTATTTACATATAAAAAACCGGTTCCTTTGGGTCCGAGCATCCACTTGTGCCCACAACTAGCATACACATCGCAGCCTAGATCTTTTACATCAACAGGCAGCATACCTGGCCCATGAGCACCATCTATAAAGGTATATATGTTATCCTTTTGTGCTATTAAACAAATATCTTTTACCGGCAATATCTGCCCCTGAGTACAGGGCATATGAGGCACTGCTATTACTCTTGTTTTAGAGCTGATAAGCTTTTTCACTCTATGCAAGGTTTCATCAGCGGTATCAGCAGGCGTAAAGGTTTTAATGACGATACCATCTTGCTTCATCCTATTCAACCAAGGTAACGCATTACCAACATGCTCATGCGTGGTCATTATTACCTCATCCCTTCTTTTCAAAGGCACTCCCCAGCAGGCTATATTTATCCCTTCCGTCACATTATGAGTAATAGCTATTTCTTCTTTAGCTGCGCCAATAAACCTTGCGAGGCTTTCGACTACTTCCTTACCATGATGATATTTACCTTTCTCATCGGTCAGCATCATTCCTCTATGAATAGCTTCTATCACAGGGTAAGGTGAAGGCCCAACTGTACCATTATTTAAATAAGCATACCCTTTTTCCAGAGGGAACAACTCCCTTACATCTCCCCAATACTTTTTATCGTCACTCGCAACACTTCTTCCTTGAGTTGCTGTACGATTCATAGTTGCCATTGCATCTATTTCACTAATAGTAAATCCTGCCAGTAAGGAAGCAGACCTTATAAACCCTCTGCGATTGAACTTCATACATGACTAAAGTATACAAAAAAGCACTAATAAATTACTCTATCATACGAATACAGCCTTCTATGCTACCAAATGCAACTTTAATACAACCAATTATTCCTTACTACTAAAGCGCGGGTGATACTTCTTTAACGTATCTCTGAGGTAAGAACTATCAAGATGTGTATATATCTCTGTAGTAGTAATACTTTTATGCCCCATCATTTCTTGTACTGCTCTCAAATCGGCACCGGCTTCTACCAGATGAGTAGCAAATGAATGCCTTAAGGTATGAGGATGTATATTTTTTTTGATGCCCGACTTTTCTGTAAGGTCTTTTAAAATAAGAAAGACCATCACCCTTGATAATTTGCCCCCTCTTCTATTTAGGAACAGGATATCTTCAGCACCCTGTTTAACTTTTATAGTATTCCTTATATGGCTTTTGTATATATTGATATGCTTTACAGCTGTTGTACCTATAGGCACAAGACGTTCTTTATTTCCTTTACCAATTACGCGAATAAACCCAACATCTAAATAAAGACAGGACAGTTGCAAACCTACAAGCTCACTAACCCGCAATCCACAGCTATACATCACTTCAAGCATAGCCCTATTCCTCTGCCCCTCGGGCGTGCTATGGTCTATGTTTTCAAATAGTGTATCTATCTCGTCTAAGCTTAAATATGCGGGAAGTGCTCTTTTCAACTTAGGCGCCTCCAATAGCTGCGTAGGGTCTGTTTTAATAACCTCTTCTAATTGTAAATAGCGAAAAAAAGACTTTATACCACTCAACACTCTAGCTTGTGTACCAGCAGACAAGCCCAGCTCTGTAACGTGCCTTAAAAAATATTGTAGATCCGATAGTTCTAACTGATCTATTGCCTTATTACTGTTGGTGCTAGAAATATAATCAGCTAGCATAGCCACATCGTGCAGATAGGCATCCACTGTATTATCTGACATGGAGCGCTCGAGTTGCAAATAAGCTTTAAAGCCCTTTAGATATGCCTGCCACACAATCTTAAATATTTATTCGTTCCTAAGCTTGTCTAAAACATCGCCTAACATTCTAGCTTCTTCTTCAGTAATATTTTTACTCACGTTGCCCAACATAGCCAAAAGTGGTTGTTCTATATCTTCAAGCAGTTTCAAACCAGCCTCTCTAATAACTATATCTACCCTTCTTCTATTATCCTGACACTCATTTCTTTCCACAAGCCCTTTTACCAAAAGCTTATCGATCAGCCTAGACACATTAGACATCTTCTGTATCATACGATCTTGTATCTCATACAAGTTCATAGGGCTTCCTTGCTGTCCACGAAGTATTCTCAACACATTATATTGTGGTTCTGTAATATCAAATGGCTTCAGCACTTGACTTACATTTTGTTGTAACCAAACACCGGTGTACATTATATTAATGTATGCACGCATGTAAGGATCCTTCATAGGTTTTGTTATAATAAGCTCCTCTATTGTAGGCATATGTAAAACAGATTAATTATTAACGGCTACTACAAAAGTACATAATAGTGTCTTTTTATTAATATTGTGTCTAAAGATTGTAAGAATGTTGCAGATAATGATAATAAATGGCCCTAATCTTAACCTATTAGGCAGTAGAGAGACTGATATATATGGAGGGCAAACATTTGAAGACTTCTTCATGTCACTACAAGGATCTTACAAAGAAGAGATAGCATTTACCTATCAACAAAGCAATGTAGAAGGCGAAATAGTCAATCTTATACAAGACGCAGACAAAACAAATGACGGGATCATCCTAAATGCTGCTGCATACACGCATACCAGTGTTGCCATTGCAGATGCTATAGCTGCCATTAGTACTCCAACAATAGAAGTACATATTTCTAATATCTATACCAGAGAAGAATTTAGAAAAACAAGCCTTACTGCTGCCAACTGCATCGGAGTAATAACAGGGCTAGGGCTAAATGGCTATTCCCTAGCGGCACAGCACTTTTTACACCTAGCCTCTAAAACCTCTTAGGAAAGAAGCTATATCCATACGTTTTTTCCCTTGCAGCTGCATATCCTCAACAGCTATCCAGCCATCAGACGCAGCAAACTTTAAATAGGTTTTATTATCGGTTTCATAACTACCTATAGCAGCATTATGTGAAGCTACTTCGTAGCTAGCCGAGTATATTTTCATAGTGCTATCCTGCAAGTCTGTATAAGCGCATGGATATGGAGACAACCCTCTTATAAGGTTATATATATCCATTACATTTTTACTCCAGTCTATCTTTGTATCGGGCTTGAATATTTTAGGTGCTGCTTTAAGATTCTCTACCGCTATATCTTTTTGTGGTATCTCGTTTAATGTTCCTGCCGCAAGCCCCTTTACTGTTTCTACTAACAAAGCAGCTCCCTCATTCATCAACAACTCATAGATCTTTCCTAGATTATCGTGCTCACCTATAGGCACCTTCCTTTGCAGTAATATATCTCCTGTATCTATTTCATGCTTAAGCTTAAAAGTTGTCACCCCTGTTTCCTGCTCCCCATTTATTATAGCCCAGTTGATAGGCGCAGCCCCTCTATACTGAGGCAATAATGAACCATGAACATTAATAGTACCCATTGGTGGCATATTCCATACCACTTCCGGCATCATCCTAAAAGCTACCACTACCTGAAGGTCAGCACACAAGCCTTTAAGCTCCTCTATAAAGCCTTCGTGCTTCATATTAGTAGGTTGCAATATATTCAGTCCTGCTTCTAAGGCATATTTCTTCACATCAGAAGCTTGCAACTGCTTGCCCCTACCCGCTGGTTTATCAGGGGCGGTTACCACTCCCACAACATTTGCCCCTGCTTCTACCAGTGCCTTTAAAGAAGCTACTGCAAACTCAGGTGTTCCATAATATACGATCCTTATTTCTTCAAACTTTTTCATTGGCTGCAAAGCTAAAGCAGATTTGGAGAAAAACTACCTTATTAAACTTTAGCGGTTTAATTTAGTCTAATAGATAAGAACAAAACAAATATGCCCCCAAACGTAATTATAGACGACAGTGAGATATTGGGCTTGTTTAGCAAAGCGGCAACTAAAGAGCTTGCTTTCAAACACTTGGTCGTAAAATATCAAGAGCGTTTATACTGGCATATCAGACGTATGGTTGTAAGCCATGACGACACTGACGACATATTGCAAAACCTGTTCATCAAAGTTTGGAAAAATCTGGAGAGCTTCCGTAGTGATGCCAACCTATATACTTGGCTGTATAGAATTGCCACTAATGAAACACTTACATGGATAGAAAAAGAGAAGAAAAGAAAATCTATACCACTTGATGGTGAAGACGGAATATATACGGACAAGCTAATAGCGGAAAAAGGCTTTGATGCCAATAAAATAGAATGGAAGCTGCAACAAGCCATCCAATCGCTACCCGAAAAACAAAAAGCAGTTTTTTGCCTGAGATACTATGAGGAGATGCCTTACGATGAAATGGCCATCATTTTAGACACCTCAGTAGGAGGATTGAAAGCATCTTATCATCATGCAGTAAAAAAGGTGGAAAGTTTTTTAACAAGCTAATTAAACATATAAGGTTTTATACTGTCTAATAAAAGGAATGAAACAGAACAATGACATACAAGAAGAGCTACAAATGCTCAACAGTAAGCTAGGCAATATTTCTAAAGAAATGCCTTTTACTGTACCTCATCATTATTTTGATGAGCTCTATAGTCATGTTTCATTACAAACCACAAAAAAACATGCAGCACCACATATAGTGCCAGAGGGGTATTTTGACAATTTACCTGAGGCAATGTTCGAGCGGCTCAAAAAAGAGCTGGAAGAGGAAAAGCCTGTGACTAAGCGAGTTAGCTTTAACTGGCGTAGCATAAGTATGGCTGCAGCGGCTGTTATCATTATACTTATCAGCATAGGCATTTACCAACAACCACATGAACAGCCTCTTTCTGCAACTGAAAATTTAGCGCAGATATCAGATGAAAAAATACTAGCCTATATGGAAGATAATATAGACGACTTTGACATGGAATTAATTAAAGCATCACTACCCAACACAACTCAAGAAATCAATTTCAAAGAAGTTGACAATACGACCATTAACGATTATTTATACAGCATAGACTAAGCATAAAGCAAACAAAATGAAAAAGCTATTATTCACGATATTACTGATAACTCTAGGTTCTTCCTTACTGTTTGCCCAAAGAGACAGAGGTAGATATGAAGAGATACAAACCATAAAAATTGGCTATATCACCAAAAAATTACAGCTTACGCCTGAGCAAGCCAAAGATTTTTGGCCGATATATAATGCATTTGAAAAGGACAATCATGAGCTTAGAAAAAGCTTTGGTAGCCAATATCATAAAGAAAACCCAGACGCCTCACGAAAAGAGGCTATGGACTATATCAATGCCGATATCCATTACCAAGAGGAAAAGCTAGCCTTAAAAAAGGAACTTATCCAATCATTAAAAGGAAAAATAACCGAACAACAAATAGCAGACCTTTTTATTGCTGAACGAGAGTTTAGAGCCATGCTCATTAAACGCTTACACAACAAAGGTGGTAGCAGTAGAGGCAACAGAGGCCGATAACCTACAACTGAGACACTGGGAGTTTCACATCATGATAAAAAAGAAACTGCCAAGCTTCATTCTTGCCTTGCTCAGCATACTGTGCCCTTAGCTCCATAGCACGCTTACCATTGTAGTCGTACTTTGCTATGTATTTTATTTTCATCTGCTTCAGTTGTGGTGCCTCGTCTCCACCAAAAAACACCTTATTCTGCCCGTCATCTATCAAATAAACAATATGCTGTGGACTGTGACCACCTGAATGAAAAAACTTAATATAACCATCTATTACACCCTCTTCCCCATCAAGCCATTCTACCTGATCGCTTGAAAGAACAGGATGTAAAGAATCAGGATTAAAAGAAGGAGCACCTTTTTCTAATGCAAAATCAGCTTCTGGCCTGTATATATAATACTTAGCATTAGGGAAAGTTGTCTTTACCATTCCATTATCATCTTCATAACATAGCCCGCTAGCATGGTCTTTATGCAAATGGCTCATCAACACTTTAGTAACCTCTTCGGGTTCGTACCCATTCTTTCTAAGGTTGGTATGTATTTGCAAAACACCATCTTTCTTATAGCCCAGTCCTGTATCCAGCACCATAACATCCTTATCTGTAACTATCAAAAAAGGTTGTATATCTACCAGCAAAGAACCTCTGGGTCTATCCGTCAACTCGTCTTTATCTACATCAAAAGGAACAAAGTCTTTATCATGACCAACTGTGAACACACCTTCTGATAACGGGATAATTTTTGCCATGGGCGCAAAGTTAACGTATCAATACTTGTCTATCAGCATCTAGGCGCAATAAAATAAATATCAATATACTGAAGGACAACAATGACGACCCTCCATAACTTAACAGAGGCAATGTAATGCCAATAACAGGAGCTATCCCAATGGTCATGGACACATTAATAGCAAAGTGGAAGAAAAGGATAGATGCCACACAATAGGCATATACTCTACTAAATACTGAGCGCTGCTCTTCTGCTAAATACACTATTCTGAGCATCAGCATTAAGTAGATAAGCACCAAAACCGTACTTCCTAAAAAGCCAAACTGCTCTCCTACAGCGCAGAATATAAAGTCAGTATTTTGCTCTGGAACAAATTCGTTTTTAGTTGATGTTCCATTTAAATAACCTTTACCTGAAAAACCACCTGAACCTATAGCGATCTTAGATTGAGTAACATTATAATTGGATATACCCTTTCTCTTTTTACCTCTATCTTTTTCTGGCAAATACTCTTCAGGAACTTGTTGTCCCAGCGTAGAATATATTCTTTCTATTTGGTGTTTTTGTAAAACATGCTTGAACGTTATTGGTACTATCACTTGTGAGAACAAGATACACACCAGCCAGCTACCAATTAATACAAGCCTTAGTGTCCATCCTTTTTTTAGTCCATTGCGTAATAATACAGCCAACAATACCGCAATAGCAGTAATAGCGACGAACAATGTTGTTTTATCTACCAATAAAGTAGCCAGAGTTAAAGCAATGCTTGAAAATCCAATAATAAGCACACTATGCGGAAGCCCTTCTCTATACAGCACTAATATGAAGGATAAATAGACTAAGGCTAACCCTGTTTCTTTCTGCAAAACAATAAACACCGCAGGCATTAAAGCAATAGCCACACCAATAAGTTTATATTTCAATTCTTTGAATTGAGTTTCGGGTGAGGATAAGAACTTTGCTAAAGCTAAAGACGTGAATATTTTACAAACTTCACCCGGCTGAAATTTAAAACTCCCTACCCCTAACCACGACTGTGACCCCTTCATGGGTATGCCTACAAATATGGTAATAATAAGCAAGAACAGGCCTATTGTATAGGACATATAGGCTATTGACGAGAAAAACTTTGTATCAGTAAATAAAATAAGCAACCCAAAGAACAATGAAATAAATAACCACATTATCTGTCTTCCATGGCTTTTACTAAATACAAACACACGGGTATCAGTACTGCTATATTCTACAGAAAATATAGACAGCAAACCTATACCTATCAACAACAGGTATAACACAAATGTGATCCCATCTATTCTACCAAAAACCGATTTACTGTTTCTACCCATCTTATTTAGCCCCTTTTATATAAGTAGACATATACCACTTTCTTATCATCAAAGAATCTCTCACACTGTTAGCGCTATCTCTCACCCTTAACCTTTCCAACCTTCTTTCCTCTCTTACTCTATCTGCCTCACGTTGGCTTGCATCTATTTCATAAATATGTTCATTGATCAGATTCGCCTTATAGAGCTTATCCTCTAAATACAACCTTCCAGTAGCTATAGTATCATTTAAATACTTTTCCATCATAAGACTAACAACAGGACCAGCCCATGTGGCACCAAAACCTGCATTCTCAACCACGGCAGCTAAAGCTATCTTAGGGTCTTCTCTGGGAGCAAATGCCACAAATACAGAGTGGTCTTTCATTTTGATCACCTTTGTACCTATTCTTGCTTTATTCTCAACAGTACCTGTCTTAGCACATACATCAACATTAGGTAGTTGTGCTACCTTTCCTGTACCAAACTCTACTACATCCTGCATACCCAGGGCTACAACATCATAAACCTCCTGCGGCATACTAGTCACTACGTGCTTTTCTTTATATGCTTTTAACTTAGGGTGATCGGCATTACCATTTATAGACCTTACAAAATGTGGTGTGTAATAGTACCCCTTATTCGCAATAATACACATAGCATTGGCTAACTGCAATGGAGTCAATGCTATTTCACCTTGCCCCATACCTGTGAACAGGACCATACAAGAATTCCACCTTCCATTATACGCTCTATTATAATACGAGGAATCAGGTAGTAGTCCTTTTCGTTCATACGGCAGGTCTACTCCCAGTTGTCTGCCAAAGCCAAAATCATTGTAGTATTCATACCATTTCTGTAACCCCTTCTTCACCCCTCCAAACTTCTTACTATCAATTGCCAAACGTAGTATGTGTACAAAATAAGCATTACAAGAGTTGGCTAACGCTCGGCGTAGGTTTGCTGCGTGGCCGCCTCCGGTGTGCGTACAACCAATTCGTTTACCACAGGAATAATACCCACCTGCACAAGGGTAACCAAAATTAGGCGTGATAACCCCTATATCTAATGCCACCAACGCAGTTAAAGGCTTAATCGTTGAACCTGGTTGATAGTACGCTTGTGTAGCTCTATTAAACAACGGTTTTGTAGCATCATAATAGAGCCTAGAGAAGTTTTTTGCTCTTTCCCTACCTCCAAGCAAGTTAGGGTTGTAGCTTGGAGCGCTCACTAATGCTAGTATACCGCCCGTTTTAGGATTTATTGCAACAACACTTCCTATCTTATGACTCATTAGTCGCTCACCATACGCCTGCAGTTCTACATCAAGCGACAATTCTAAACTACTTCCTGCAATAGCCTGTGTATCTAATGCTCCCTTTTTATAAGGTTCTGTAGGTCTGTTGTAGTTATCCCGTTCAAAAAAGTAAACTCCTCTTTGTCCTCTCAGCTCTTCTTCATATTCATGCTCCAGACCATTTATACCAATATAATCTCCACGTTGGTAGCTGACATAACGCTCATTTTTCAACATTCTGGGAGATATCTCTCCTATATAACCTAAGATAAGTGCAGAAGTAGAGTCTGGATAGGTTCTTATATAACGCTCACTCATCTCAAAACCGTCAAAAGCATACATATTCTCCTGCAATCTGGCTGTCTGAGCTTTGGTAAGCTGCTCTACCATTATGCCTTTTCTTACAGGCCCGTAGCGCACTCTTGTTCTATCCAACAGTTCTTCAAAACGAGCTTTATCAATACCTAAGATCCCGCATAGCTTCATGGTATCTAGCGTCTTAGGCACTTTACTATAGGTAGCCATAAGGTCATATACTACCTGATTGTAAAGCATTACTTTATGGTTTTTATCATATATAACACCACGAGGAGGATAGACAATTTTTTTATATATGGCAATATTATTCGCCATAACCTTATACTTATCATCTACAATCTGTATGTAAAAAAGTCGCCCTACTATCACTAGTGCAACCAGCGTAAATAGTGATGTAATGACCCACATGCGCGGCTTGTCCGCTAATGACATACGATTTGAGATTAAAATTTGAGGACTAACACAAACCTACTAGAAAAAGATGATTTTAGAGAACGAATTATTCTTCGTGGCTGGTATTGATTTTAAATAATTGAAAAATAAATTTTTAAAAAGTTTTGTGATATTCGTTTGACTATATAACTTTGCAGCCCTGCAACGCAGGAAACAGTCCGATGGTGTAATGGTAGCACTACAGTTTTTGGTACTGTCTGTCTTGGTTCGAATCCAGGTCGGACTGCATATAACACGTTAAAAGCCGCTTTCATAGCGGCTTTTGTGTTTTTTGGGTCGGTTTTTTACTGGTGGCGGTATATACTAGGTTTAACATGTTTTTTGGACCACACCCCCCGCCCCTTCCTTTTGGCCCGTTTTTCGAGCCTGGCAAACCGGTGGGTATGATCGTACTTTTTATAATGCCACGCTAAACACTCTTTTAATAAGAGGGCGTTTAAGGTTCTGTTAATTATATTTCTGTATTAATGGGGAAAGAGGTAAACCTGTAAATCAGTGAAAGCATATAATAACTGCCTATCCTATTAACAGATATGTCTTCATAATAGTTATCATTAATATTCCGCTGTACTGTAGGAAAATTATTGAATATATCGTATGCCTGAATACTAATAAATAGACCTTTTAATTTCTTAAACTCTTTATATAAGGATGTACTAACCAAGAAAAACTCTTGTTCAAAAGATTGACTTAGCCCATTATTTACAATATAGGAAAGGTCATATTCCCATTTAATATGAAAAGGCAAGTAGAAAGTCCCTTGTTGGGATAGATTATGTGTTTGTAATAGGTTATTAGTACTATTTGTTGTTATTGTTTTATTCCAATTATAGCCATAGCGTATGTTGCCTTCATAGATCTCGTTTGAAAGGTAGTTAAGGTATATATTGGGTGATATGGTATAGCTCTTTCTATCCTGTAGTGTGTTGTTGATGATATTGACGTTGTTTTGCCAACTGCCAGAGATACTTGTCGTAAGTCTTAGTTTCTTTTTAATAATAGAGGTGGTCTTGTTAATGCCTAAAGTGAAAGAATAATTACCATCTGCATTGATAGGGGTTGTCTCTCTTTTGCTATTCGTAATCACTACATTATTGATTATTTTTTGGCTGTGCCAACTACTGCGTAGATATATATTCGTGTTGCCACCTGATAAGTTGTAATTTCTATAGTTAAGGGTTACGTTGTTGCTGATTTCAGGTTTAAGGTTGGGGTTGCCCGTAAATATATTCAAGCTGTCAGTATAGTCAGGGATGGGCTGTAATTGACTAAGGTTTGGGGCATTAATACGACCATTGTAGCCAAAACTAATATTTCTTTTTTTAGTCATTTTGTATTGTAAATGTAAACGAGGTGCATAATTAACACCTTGTTGAGAAATGTTGTTTTGGTTATTATGCTCATCTTTTGTAGTCCTATTATAGAGCAGTAACTGAAACCCTAATGAGCCATATAGTTTGTTTTTTGAATACTGATAACTAAGCCCTAATGTGTTTTCATTATTGCTATTGTTATAGTTCCTGCTTTGCGTAGTGTCAAAAATGGTCATACCGTTGTTACCTACCAAAACTTCTCTCTGATTAGAGGCCATAGTATAGTTATTGCTATAATCAAGAGATACCATGCTGGACGAACTTATAGGTTCGTTGTATTTAATACCGATATGAGTAGCTACATTATTGCTTCTAGTGTGAGCAGTATTAGATACATTGGTGTTTGAAGAGGATATGAGGTATTCATTCGTGTTTTGATTGTTAGCTGTACTTTTTGAGACTCCATAATTTGCATTCACATTAACAATAAGGGTTCTTTTTTCCTTAGCAAATGCTTTCATTATTGTATTATTCCATCTAATATTAGCCTTAGTGTCATAGCTGTTCACTAGAGAAATTCTTTGAAAATCTATTTGCTCTTGCTGATTTTGGTATGTTATGTCTTTATTATTACTGTTGGCATCTTGGTCTTTATAGTTCATTGATAGGTAGGAGCGTATTTTAAGTCTTTTACTAATATCCCAGTTGCTTCTAATATTTACCCTATGACTATTGTTTGTACTTATTGAACGTTGACTTTGTTCTTGTAGTAGCAAACTGTCATTTTGTAAATAGGTGGTTCTGAAAGAGGAGCGGTATAGTGTGTTTTTGTTGGCACTGAAATTGTAACCACCACTTAACTTCCATTTAGGTGTTACATCTTTAGAGAAGTTGATAGTGGCTTTTTGTTCATCCTTTACACCTGGTGAACTCCAAGAGTTATTATTTGTATTCTCTACGTTGGATATACCTGTATTATTGACGCCAATAATAGTTGTTAGGCTAAGACCATCCTTAGACATGTAGTTGCCGAATAGCCCAGCTTGGTATCTATCCTTTGTTCCATATCCGCAAGTGGCTCGCCCATATATACCATTTTTATACTTTTTCTTAAACTGTAGATTGATAACTTTTTCCTCTGTGGGTTCTTTACTGCTACTAAATATGGCGTCTTCACTATGATAGTCGGCTACTTGTATTTTCTCTAAGATTTCAGCGGGTAGGTTTTTAGTGATCGAAGTAAGATCTTCAGTATCATACTCTTTACCATTAATATATATTCTGGTAACGGTTTTGCTATTGATAGTAACAGTACCATCTCTACTTACTTCAACTCCGGGCAGCCTTTTTAAAACGTCTTCTGTTGTTGCTAATGGGTCTTTATAAAAAGAGTCTACTCTATAGCTGATGGTGTCGTTGTTTACTTTAATAGCAGTTTTAGCACTTATAATTACTTCGCCTATCTCCATTGTATCACTAAAGATAGACCTTGTGGAATTTGATGTTTGTGCTTTACAAAAAGTACCGAATAAAATAATAAGTACAATTATTAATGATGTTGTTTTCACAGAAGCTATCTAATAACAATTACTTTATCAACTTCATTGTTTGAGAATAGTTAAGGAGTTTAAATCCAGTATCTGTAGAATATATTAATTGAGGTGAAGGTTGTTGTAGCAAGGACATTATCTTTATTTTTTTGTTTTGACATTCTTCTATAAAAAGGAAATAGACATTATTAATATTTTTTAGTTCTTCTTTATGTTTCGCTTCGATACTAAAAAGTGTTGTAGGGTTGTTATAAGTAACAACAATTAGATTGACATTTTTTCGGGGTTCTTCCTTTCTCAACGCATCTAATAATTCACGGAAACAATTATAACAATTCTTATCTGTCATAATCATATAATGTGCATTTTTTGAAGCTTTTTGATCATCCAAATTATACAAATTATCAACCAACTTTTCTGCACCCCCTTTTTGAGCATAACCTGTAAATGCACTCAAAATCAGCAGAAATAAAAATACTAATTGTCTATTTTGTATTTTAATATAGTCCATTTGTATCCATGATTTTTTATATAATTAAATACATTATCAGCAGACTTTTTAACATTGTCTTTTACAAATATTGAAGTGGGATAAAACCCACAAGTATATATATATCCGTCTTTGAATTTAGGTGATGCTATATCCTGTATTGAGATATCTAAAACAAAAAAGTCTTCAACTTTGTTTTGTTCTTCTGTAGGACTAATTCTCCATTTATCAATTTTCTTTACAATTTCTAAACTGTTTTTATTTAACAAAAATAGATTTCTGTAAACATTCCTATCATGTGGAGTAGCAGTTGTAACAGCAATTATAGAATCGTTAACCGTAAATATCCGATTTACACTATTATATGCACCGTGTAGACTATCTAAAGTAGAACCAATGTATTCTTTGCTATATATATATGATTGAAAATCTTCTCTATGATATTCTAAGGAGTCTTTATCATATTTATTAACTATTTTCTCAATTCTAATATTTTCATATTTAATAATGCTGTCGACATACTGTTCGTACAATATATTCTTTGCATAGCTATTAGCATCAAATAATTTCAACTGTTTTTTCTTTACAAGATTCAAATATTTATCATAAATATGTAACCATGTCGACAGTGGAGAAACTGCATATATATATCCTCCTGACACAGTTATCCAAGAATGACTCATAAACGAAATGCCTATTCCTGGGAAATCGTAAGACACAGATTTTACAATAGTATTTGTATTTAAATTCAGTATGTTAAGGTGCAAACCTGAACCACTTGAATTTGGATGGTAATTATACACACCGTGTAATAATGCAAGGCTATCGTTTATTATATTAGCATTCTTGAAAGCTATCGATTTGCCTTTATTATTTAATATTTCTTTTGGTAAGTATACAAAATGAGCATTTTGGGTATTATTTCTTTCATAATATAAATATTTCTTATGCCCAACTAACAAGCAATATTTATCATTAAAATCTATATCGTAAACTCTAAATGCAGAGGTAATACCTTGTATAGTATCTTTTTGTATCTCATTTCCACTGTTAAGGTCATGGAATGATATGACTATATGTTTTCTATTACCATTTTCACTTGAGGTGTCATTAATGGACTGCACAAGGCATATTGTGTTTTTATTCACTTCAAAGCCAACTTCATCTATTCTGCTGTTTTTAGGGAAAGTAACATCAGTGTTAATTTCATTTACGAGTTTATATTGAGCATATATATTTGTTTGCAATAATGAAAATAGAATAACAAATAATAACTTACTAATAAGTTTTTCCATGATGTCACTTTTTTATTTTATGCTTTAATATGTAGAATTGATATCCGTTTTTTTTGATGTCATTCAAATATATGCTAGACACGTCCATTTTGTTTCCACTTGTAAAAAGTTTAGGATTTAACCAAGTATAAGTATAAACAGTATCGTCTTGAAAATTAGGGAATCTTGAATGTTGAAGCCTTAGATCAATCGGGTAAAAGTCTTCTAACTCCATTATGTTTTTTTGAGATATACAATTCCAATTTTTATATACACTAACAAGTTCCCTTTTTTTAATATTATAGGTATACAAATCTAACTGTTCTTTATTATGTGTAGGTCTTGATATACATATACCAATAACACTGGTATTTATATTGAATATCTTTTTTATGAACGCAAAGTTTTTTTCAGTAGTATCTAATATATTTTGAATACCTTCTTTGGAAAATAAATTATTATTAGAATATTTTCCTATGGTATCATTATTATAAACAGCGTCATTATACTCGATAAATTCTTGCAAATAGTTTTCGTAAGTTTTATTTGTAATAACTTCTGTCTTATTAAACATCCCATTTATTACATGTTCATTTAACAACTGCAATTCTTTGTTATATTCCCTTAAGTTCCCTGTTAGTGGTGAGATCACATAAATCTTCTCATCCAATACAGTTAGCCATCTTTTATTAAGTGAGGACAAAGCTACGGAACTGTATTTTTCAAAATGTTTGGATAAAACTTTTTGATTATTGGTATTAATTACTTGCATAAATAAACCCGATTTCCCATCAGCAGGATGAAAATTATATATCAAGTATGCCAATAACAGGGAGTCATTTATTTTTTCACAATACTCATATCTAAGCACACTATCAATTCTGTTAACGTATTGAAATGTATTTTTTGAATTGCCAGGTTCAAAATAAAGATACTCGTCATCTGTAAATAAGTATATTCTATTTTTTTGAATTCCTATATCACGTAAAACAAAATACATAGGAATATCTAGCAATGTGTCTATGTGTAGATTTCGTCCAGTTTTTATGTCTAGTTGATAAGATATTATTTTATTATTGGTGCTTAACTTGTTTGTTTGGATAAACAAATAATAATTGGATTCATTTGCTGTAACGTGAACATCACTCATTCTTAAGTTCTTACTGTAAGAAATTTGTGTACTAACCGTATCAACTAATCTGGAATATTGGGAATATGTTACATTTGGGAATATGCTTAATAGTAACAGTAAAAAAAAATTATTGCTCATGGCTAAGTATATTAATAAAAAAAAAGATAAGAATTAGCATAACACTAATTCTTATCACTATTTAATGACAATTATAAACCATCACAATATGTAACTTCATATTCATTTACAGCTACTGCCGTCCATGAATATGATCCAAGTCCATCATCTGCATTTACTGTTCCAGACATGTTGCCAGAATTAATTTCACTTTGAACATTATCCATAGCGTCTTGCCATGTTACAGGAGTCCCTGCAATAATTATCGACGGTGGCTCAAATCCATCTTTAAATTTGCACGTATTACTGCCTGGTTTATAGCAATCTAATTGTTCTATGCCGTCTACAGGGTCACCTTGAATTACTTTTTCATACGTATATTTCCCATTGGGGTTAAGTGTACCTCCAGATGTCCTTGATTGATAACATTTAGCATTAGAGTTTGCACTAAATGCTGCAACTAATATTAATGCGGATATGCTTTTTATTATTACTTTTTTCATAAAATATTTAATGTTTTCAATTTATTCTTCATCAATAATGACTACTTGTGTGCAAGTTGCAGTGGAATTCCAGATGTAACCAAAATCAGGAATAGTAACATTGTCAACAAGATCATTAATAGTTAATGTACCAGATGTTCCGTCAAGATTTACATGCCCCGAAGATGTACCATTATTCACTTTGTCTTGCACGGTTTCATAAACATCTACCTCGTCAAAATTTTGACTAACTTTGGCTATAGAACAGTCCTTATCGCCAGGATCATCACAATTCATAGTCTTGTAATGAACTTCACCCAAATAAACACCTTTTATGACAACTTGATGTAATATATGGGTGGTCACAGGACCTACATAGTCGTAAAGATTACCTGTAGGTGGAGGATTGCAACGCGTGATATCTTTAATTACAATTGCAGCATTGCTAGGATTTAAAAAACTAGTGAATGCAATTGTCAATATTGCAAACACTATTAGTGTTTTTTTCATATAACTGATTTTGAGATTTTTCCTACTCTATATCTCCGCTTTTCGGAATACGCGGGCGATTATCTGGAATGAACCGGTTCTCATGTGATAATGCACTATAAATATAACGAATTGATTATAAAAATATTGTAACAAATCCAATTAAGTATCAGTTTTTTCATTTAAAACTATTGTATCATCCATCCAACAGTTTATTTTTACAAGAACAGGAAAATGTCTAACCATATTGAAAGTGACAGAAGTCAATAAAAAATGCTTATAAAAATAAACATTTGCTATGCTCTTCACACACATATTGCTAAATATGCACCCGTTTATTTTATTCTGATTACCTCATTGGTCACCTTAGTTTCAGAGAAGTTGGCAGAGGTTGTTTGAATATAGGAGTTCTCTTTGGTCTCATTTATCTTGATGGTGAGCATTGCGTCATCGGGTAAGTTATAGTAGCGCTCACGTGTTTCCTGAGTTGGGGTCAAAGTATATTCACATTCTCCTATCCAGTTCACTATAAAAGTAGAGCTATCTACCTGACCGTTCAGTATCTCTGTTTGATGCTTTCCGTTGCGAACAATATAAGAAGTGCCATTAGCCGTATCTTCTATTTTGAAACGACCATCCTTAAACTGCTCACAGTTCACTTTGCGCTCTGTATTACACGCTGTAAATAGGAAAAATGTAGCGATGCTTAATAGAAGGTATTTATATGGCATGATTCACTTTTACAGCTTTACAAATATAACAATTTTACGTCATTTTAAAAATACATAAAGTCATAATCCGAGTCGATACTCTGTAGTGGCAATGGTGCATTCTTCAAACCTTGCATTACTTCACCTTCTTGGCTATGATAGGCAAAACGTGCACTGAGCTTATCAAAAAGCACTTTATCATACAACTCTTTTAAAGCTGGCACATTGGTAATACCCCATAGCAACCCTACTTTTTCTTGAATAGCATGTGCTACTAAAGCTTGTAGCACTGCTCTTTGCGCTTTGGCAGCCACATTTGTATTTTGATAAAGGATGTGTATTCGTTTGATGTCCGCATACTCCAACACTCTGAAATAGATAACCGCATCGCCAAGCTTTATTCTATAATGCTTATTAGCATAGGGGCTATCCAGCAAGCGCCATTGCACCCAAGCCTTATCCCTCACGAGTCTATTCTCTCCTTCTTCTTTACAGTCAGTCACTATTTCATCAAGAGGTATATCTTTTATCGGTGTTATTGCCGCATGTTGCGCTTTACCATATTTCATTTTTAGCCAAAGGCTGTACAAGGGAGACAACACAGCTGCTGCCATTGCTTTAACTCCCGTCCACCCTTTCGATCTGGCTAAGGCATTTATGTTGATCGGCAATCCATAGCGCACCGTATGAAACTCTTCATCCCAACCCAATTTTCTAAACACAGCCATCGAGTTATCATTACAGTTGGTAATGTGTAGCGGTGCCAACTCCATCCATTTTTGGGTCAGTATTTTACCTAAACCTTTGCCTTGCATACTCGGCAGTACAATAAAATTATTGTACCAAGTAGCCATATATTGTTGCGCACCACATGTAGCCATTATGGGTTGTAGTGCTGCCTGCCCTACTATCTTACCTTCATACTTTATATAAATAGGCTCAACCTTGGCATCGTACCCTATGCGAAACTGCCATTTAAGTAATGGACTGTTAAGCTTATGCGCCTTATTAGGATAGGCCTTTTTATTGAATGCTAATATATCAGCCTCTTCCAGCTCCGAAAAAAGATGAATAGAAATATTGTCGGTGGACATGACCTTATTTAGTTAACTGTTTTAGCAATGTTCTCCCTTTCGTATCAATATTATATAGAGGGATACGTGGTAGCATGTAAGTATCAGCTTTATCAATTCTACCTCTACTCATCGTCACTGCCGAGTCGAAATGTTGGGCAACGATAGCCTGTGCTTTTGTGCCTATACATTTATCCGCACCATATGGGTAGCAGAAGTGCTTCACTTCTTTACCCGTCACTTCATATAGTTTTTGCTTACTGTCTATACACTCTTTTGCCAGTTCCTCATCACTTAAACCTGCTACGGGCATATGTGTTACACCATGGCTCTGGAAGCTCAGGAGGTCATTCTTACTTTTTTTTGCTATGAAGTCCCATGTCACAGGGTGCGGGTGTTCATATAGATCAGCTCGGGTGGCTATATTATTGGAGATTACATAGTCAGCAATAGTATCAAACAAATGCATATACTCCCGCTCGTGCAGGGTGTACATTTTGTGCTGCAAAAGCTCAAAGTACTCGTGCCATGTCTGCTCGTCACGAAAATCTTTTTCTTCTCCTTCAATAGCTATCACCTGCCCTTTAGCATATTTACGCAGATTGGCCAAGCGGTAGGCAACCATCACAATACCATTCAAGAAATCAACAGGTGGAAAAAAGGTAATTGGCCATTCCTTTTCTGCACATATATCACACAAATCTGGCACGGTATCTTCATAGCCATCATCTACCGTTATCGCAAAAAGACCTTTAGTAGATTTTCCAGAAACTTTACGGGCAACTATTTCGCTAAGCGACACTAGCCTATCCGGACGAAGAATATTAATATGCTCCACAAACAAGTCGGGCTTAATACTATGATAAGCTAATATATAGCCGCCATTAGCACCCGAGAGTATGCCTCTGGCTGTATTTAAAAACAGCTTGCTTATCGGGTTTGTGAAGAGTACATCATTCATCTGTTAGGATATTTACCGCTAAAATAACTATCCTAACATTTAATATAGAAGAACTAAGCATAAATTACGATTACCAATCGAATTTCTCAGCTGAACTACTACCCACGCTTATTACACCGTCTAGTTTTAACCCTACTCTAAAACCTATACTATTTCTACCCACATCGTCCCAAGACTTAACAAGGTCTACTCTTAAGAACCTGTATAGCTTAAATCCTATGTTATCCAAGCTAACAAAGGCTTCTGTATAGTAGCTACCATCATTCGTATACAATGTATTATTACCCAGCAGCAAGTACCATTGTGTTTTTCTAAAAAAAGGAATTTTGTTGGTCAACAATCCATTCATATTATACTCTACATGCGCCTCGCCATATAGCTCTGCCGTATTGCTGTATTGATAATAAGGTGCTAATTGGAAACCACTCATGTAAGACAAGCCTAATACTGTTTGATTATCTGCAATATGCTTCATATCGGGCAAGCTCACATAGTTGCTGTTAAGGAAACCACCTACTGTAAGGTTATAACTTAATAACCCTAGTAGCTTAAAGTTCATATCATCTTTTATGCCTATGACCCATTTATCAAAATCGGTCTTACTATCTAAGATATTAGGTATTCCTTTTTCGTACTGTAAGGTAAAAGTGGGTTTATTACTGCTTAATGGTTTTTTACCATCAGGCAGAATAATGTATTTAACACCAGGCTGATAAGACAATCCTAATTTTATCAATGCTGCATTATGTTGCTCCCATTTGGTAGCGGCTAGTTCAGCAGGATAGTTTGAGGTCCACCTAGCTGGCGTAAAGTTAGACCATGTATAAAAAGAGGTATTGGCTAAAGGCAATCTTTTTTGGAAACCTGCTTTTGCGTACCAACTAAAACCATTGCCGTAGTTCCTTTTTACGAATGCTGCACCTGTCCAACGTTCATACAGCTTCATGTAATTCTTACTGTAGGCTAGTGTGCTAAACAGATTTATCATTGAAGAAACAGTACTATTCTGGTTATACTGGAAAATATACTTCCCTCCTTCTATACCTATTTGCCAATTTCTATCTCTCCAATCTTTTTGCCTTTGTATATAGGCCAGCTTACCAAACATATTGAAGCGCGTGTTAGCAAAACCATACCTAGCTACAGTATTTAGCTCAATGCTTTTTTGTTGACCCAACGAGCTTCTCCAATTTATGCGGGGAGCTACATATATCCCTTCAACGGTATTATAATTCACCATACCATCCAAAGCTGAATTAATACGCAATCTATTTTTATACTTCTTAGTATGGTAAGTATATCCACCAATTATCAAGTCTGTTGGAGAAAAGCGATTCCCTCTTCTTCTTAGTGAATCTAAATTGTAGCTACTAGTGTCTCGCCTTACAATACTATCATTTCTTGCGTAGTCTTTCAGTTCATCTTGCTCTAAGGGTATAGGTCTTTTATCAACCCAATAGGTCGAATCTTTTTTATTGGCATCCGCAAGGTATTCGCTCACTATCTTACGATCGAACACACTATCAGGTATTGCCTCATTCACCTTTTGCTTGTCGTAAACTGTAATAAAGTGCCCCGAAATATCAAAACCTAATATGGTTAAAGTAGGGAACAACACTTGGTTTTTTATCACCCATGTATCTTTTCTAAGCGGCAGATACACTTGCTTTACAGCTAGTGTATCCAGCTGGTCTAGATTGGCTTTATTCGTCAACAAAAAGTCTAAACTGTGTATAGCCCAATCCTTTTCTACTATATAAATAGTACCAGTAAATAGTGGCTCGTATAACCTTCTCGGTGTTACTTTTATCCTATCAACAGTATAACCGTTCTCTATAAACTCTCCTTCATATTTATACTTGTAGTAGCGTAACGCATTATCACTTATAGGAGAAATAAAACCTCTTGGGTTGGCACCATTAAGTACGTTCACATTATTTTCGTAGAAGCTGATAACACTAGGCACTTGTGACATACCCAATCCATTCGGGTCTCCGCTTTCTGTTACCGACTTAATAACGGTCTTACTTTTATTGTCTTTAGAATAATAATCTACATCCTGCTCGCAGAGGTATAAAACACCTTTACCGTTTGAGTCCACACCAAGCTCATTACTCAAGCCCCCACTTTCACCATCGGCATCTTTCACTTTAATACCAAATACTTGGTCTGGCATATCCCGCATACGCAATACACCTTTCAGGTAAATAGAGGACTGGAAAGAGTTTTGTTGCTCTAAATGAAACTTTCTACGTTTAATGGCTTGCCTAATGATACCATATGCGGGGTCTTCACCCGACTTAACTGTTACTGTCTTTAGCTTTAAATTTTGTTCCATCAAGCTAAAGTTATGTGTTACAGTTTCGCCTGCTTTTATAGTCAATACATGCTCCGCCTGAGTAAACCCCATGTATTGACATACTATGGTATACTTACCTTCAGACAATCTTAATGAATAGTCTGCATTGGCATTAGCAGAAGTACCGATAGTACTACCTTTTACAAATACGGTAGCAAATGGTAGAGGCTCTCCCTTGGTGTCTTGTACACGACCTTTTAATATAGCGGCTTGCACATTTGATATAACAAACAAAAGCGCTAGAGTGATAGATATATAACGAAGCATGCTGATATGAATATAATTATTAACAAGTATAATAACTATATCGTTAAAGCAACTTAAATGTTACAGTATTTGGGAATTATTATTTTTTCTAGAATAATCCGTTGATTTGGGCATCTATACGGGCGATTATTTCAGCAAAGTCTTCTTCGTTTTCCTCAAAGTCTACATTATCTATATCAACGATGAGTAGTTTACCACTATCATAGCTATCTACCCATTTATCGTATAGTCTACTCAAACGTTTTAGATAGTCGAGCCTGATGTTCTCTTCATATTCTCTACCCCTTTTTTGTATTTGGTCTACCAGCTTAGGTATAGACGCCTTGATGTATATTAACAAGTCGGGCGGCGCCACCATATTAGATAACGTGTTAAAGAAAGAGGAATAGTTTTCAAAATCACGCTTGGTCATTAGCCCCATCTCATACAAGTTGGGCGCAAAAACATAAGCGTCTTCATATATGGTACGGTCTTGTATTACGGTATCTTTACCATTACGTATCACCTCTAGCTGCTGCAACCTGTTATTCAAGAAATACACCTGTAGGTTGAACGACCAACGATGCATGTCTTCATAAAAGTCTACTAAGTATGGATTGTGATCCACATCTTCAAAATGCGGTGTCCATTTATAATGCTTAGCCAGCTTTGTAGTTAGCGTTGTTTTACCAGCTCCTATATTTCCTGCAACTGCAATATGTTTTATTTTCTTTTTTGGAGGCATAGTAATCTCTTATACTCTGGTAATTTCAATAATGGTTTAACTCATAGTTGATAAGGGAATACAAGATAACAACCTATTTCAATAAAAACAGGCTTAAGTACATTAATAATAGTTAATACCGATCAATTTTCTTGCTTCGGCAATGGTTTTTGATGCACTTGCTCTTGCTTTTTCTGCACCCTCTTTCAATATTCTGCGCAGTTGCTCTTCATCTTTTTGCAACTCTGTAGCCTTCTCTCTAATAGGTGCAACAAATGCTACCATATCTTCAGCCAGTTGCTTTTTCATATCACCGTAACGAATAGCACATTCGTTATAGTCCTTTCTAAACTTGTCTACCACCTCTTTCTCCGACACTAGATCCATCAGCAAGAATAGGTTCTTGATATACTCCGGCATTTCGCTGTTGGGTTCTGTAGGACCAGAATCACTTTTTGCCTTTTTTACTTTTTTACGAATCACCTCATCTTCGTCAGCTAAGTAAATGGTAGCATTTACATTCTCGCTCTTACTCATCTTACCGGCACCATCGAGGCTAGGTACTTTTACAAGCTCACTACTAAAGTTGAATGGATATGGCTCAGGGAATAGTTCACCATATCTATTATTAAATCTTGAAGCAAAGTTGCGTGCCATTTCTATATGCTGCTCCTGATCTTTACCTACAGGCACTTTTAATGCTCTATGTATCAAAATATCAGCGGTCATCAATACAGGATAGGTCAACAAACCGGCATTTACATTATTGGGTTGCGTACGCACTTTATCCTTGAATGTAGGCACTTTTTCCAGCTCTCCCTTGTAGGCCATCATGTTGAGCATCAAGTATAACTCCGGTATTTCAGGGATATCACTTTGTGCATACAAGGCCACTTTATTTGGGTCAAGACCGCAAGCAATATTTTCTGCTGCTACACGAAACACATTCGACTTCAGATCTTTCGGATCAGGGTGTGTAGTTAAGGAATGATAATCTGCCACAAAAAAATAGCAATCATATTCATCCTGCATTTTCACATAATTCTTCATGGCACCGAAGTAATTACCCAAATGCAAAAAACCAGTAGAACGTATACCGCTTACAACAATCTCTTTACTCATAACGGCGGCAAGATACGAAATGACGTGTTAAGTGCATATCAAAAAGCCACTCCGTATTGGAGTGGCTTAAATTTTTATTTTTTTCAATTATGCCTTTACTACAAACCGAGCTTCCATATCGCCTAGCAGCTCCTTTATTATAACGAGCTTTTTCTTCGTAGCCATATTTAGCGTTTCATATTTACTGGCTACAGAAGTGTAAATATTCACTAAGATATCTGCAGGACCTTCTTTAAACATTGCATGTTTTGTAATGTCATGCTCCGTCACCTCTTTCACATCTATAGGTGGCGGAGGAGGTGGTGGATTGTCTGTATCCTCTTTCATTTTGAATACAAAAGGCAACATCATTTCCACACTTACAGCCTGCCCATCTATCTCACCGGGCGCCCATGTAGGCATTTTTTTCATAGCGTCCAGTGCTGCTTCTGCCAATAGCGGGTTGGCATCTTTACTTACAACCGTTGCGTCGATAGCCTCTCCTTTATCGGTAACAACAAATTTTACCACAACTTTTCCTTCTATGTTCTTTTCTTTAGCCTCTTCAGGATATTTTACATTATCAATAAAAAACTGAGTAAGGCTTGTTTCGCACTCAGGCATCTTGGTCAGCTTAGACATTTCATGTTGTGTCACTACTTTTACTTCTGCTTTTTGTTGTTCGCAGCTTTGTAGTGTGGTAACAGCTCCTATAAGCCCTACAAGTGAAAGTGTAACTATAGCTCTTAGTGCTTTGCTAGGCTGTCGCCTATTTTTTAACATCATAATTCTACGTTTTACAGGATGAATAATAAATGAATGAGATAGGGGTAATGTACAGGTGGCAAAAACAGAGGACAGTAATAGTTTAGAATAGTCGTCACCATTCGCATTTACAGCTCTATCTGCCTGAAACTCGTGCACTAGAGTTATTTCTTTTCTTAGGATATGTATAAATATATTGGGCCAAAACACTGCTTGAAGCAGACTGATGAATATAGTATCCCTACTATGCTTCAAACGTACATGGGCTACTTCATGTTCAAGAATGACAGGATTTTCTTCTGCATCGGGCAAGAAGATATACTTACCCCAGCTACCCGGACCATGCTGAGTATTGGTAAGCACAATATAGTCGCCCCGATTGCTCTGCTCATATTTATTAGTAGCCTTATACACCTTAATGTAATTGATGCACCATCTTACCAATAATAGCAACGCAATAAAGACATAAACAATTGCTACTGTATTGAACCAGTTGAAGCCTGCTTTACTAGAGAAGGTTTGACTTTCGATAATAATTTCGTCCAGCATATTTCCTGTAGCTACAAATGCCACTGCATTCGACTCAATTGCCCATGGCAGTTTGATGAGCGGTAGCACTAAAGGCAATATTGCTGCTAGTAATAAATACAATCTATTGAAACTATGAAGTGTTTTATCTCTTAACAACACGAGATACAACCACCAGATCAATCCTGTGTATATGGTTACTTGTAGTATATATAGCATAACCTTATTTTTTCTTCATTTCATTTAATATATCCTCCAACTCGGTGATGGATATATCTTTTTCTTTGGCAAAAAAGGAGAGCATATTTGAAAACGACCCTTCAAAGTATTTGCTTACAAATTGCTTCATACTATTTTTACTGTAGTCTGCCTTGCGCACCAAAGGAAAATACCTGTTAGATTTTCCAAAGCTTTCATGATCTACAAAACCTTTCTCTTCCAGTATTTTTACAATAGTGCTTACAGTATTGTAGTGAGGCTTAGGCTCTGACAATTCATCTACTATGTCTTTTATAAAAACATTTTCCCGCTCCCAGATCACTTGCATTATTTCCTCTTCAGCCTTAGTTAATGGTTTAAAATTCTTCTTCATTATACTGTTATTACTAATTCTTTAGTAAAACTACTAAGTTTTTAGTTTTAAAACTAATTTTTTAGTTGAAATAAATATTATTCACATAGATGTGACAATTCAATTAGTTTATTTAGATTTGTCTAAAAATATTTTTAGACAAGCATATGCAGGTTATTACAGATTTCTTTGTTGAGATAGGACCAATATATAGTGCACTATTAGCTACATGCTTTACTTGGCTAGTTACAGCATTAGGAGCTTCTTTAGTATTCTTTTTCAAAAGTATGCATAGAGGTGTGCTGGATACCATGCTTGGCTTCACAGGTGGTGTTATGGTTGCGGCAAGTTTTTGGAGCTTGCTGAACCCAGCTATCGAGATGTCGGAAAAGCTCTATCCTAATATGATATGGATGCCTGCTGCTGTAGGCTTCTTTGTAGGAGCCATGTTCATTTTTATATTAGACCGTTTCACCCCCCACCTACATATCAACTTTAAGCTGGAAGAAACAGAAGGTGTAAAAACAAAACTACACCGCACGACACTACTCATATTAGCCATTACACTACACAATATACCTGAGGGCTTAGCCGTAGGTGTTATGTTTGGCGCAGCGGCTAACGGCATGGGTGATGCAACAATAGCTGGTGCTATTGCCCTAGCTATAGGTATCGGCATACAAAACTTTCCTGAAGGTATTGCTGTAGCTATGCCCTTGCGCAGGCTGGGCGCTAGCAGAAAGAAAAGCTTCTGGTATGGGCAGCTTTCGGCAATAGTAGAGCCCATTGCAGGTGTGCTGGGAGCATTAGCGGTTATCTATATAGAACCAATACTACCTTTTGCGTTAGCGTTTGCAGCAGGTGCAATGATATTTGTAGTAGTAGAAGAAGTGATTCCTGAAACACAAAGAGATAAATATACCGACCTTGCCGTTCTTGGTTTTATCGGCGGCTTCTTGGTCATGATGATACTAGATGTAGCATTGGGTTAAAATTTCATGAATTGATACGATTCACTGGGGCTAACCGTTTACCTATAAAGCAACCCAATGAAATATATATTAACCGCTATTACTATTTTTATAGCTATAACATGCTATGCACAAAAGCCAACTAACGGCTATAAATATCAAGTAAAACTTTATGGTCTTATATCCCCTAATAGAGAATCGGCCAATGTAGATCTGAAAAGAAACACACTAACATCTCAAACAGGTATTAGTCATTTTTTCAATCCTACTTTTGCTGTTAACCGCATGAATAAAAGGGGTAATAGACATGAGCTAGAACTTACAAGCCTATCCGACAATGAATACTCTTCTAGAACATCTTACTCTTCAGACACTGCACGCATTTGGGGATTCGTAAGTGATGTAAGAGAGTTTAAAGTGGCTATTCGATACGAATACATTCAAGTATTTCTAAAGAATAGGAAACTGCAACCATCTCTTGGTTTTGCCGCCTCTCCATACTTTGTGAAATATCGTCATACACCACAATGGTCTAATTTCAATCCATTTACAGAAAGAGTATTTGGGATACAAACGTTTATTGTACCAAGGCTGAATATCAATATCAGTAAAAGATTCCTTCTGGATGTAAATGTACCTATCAGAATCTCTGAACATCAGTTTAGCAAAAGGGAAGAATACAGTAGCAGTACTGGACATTTAACAATCAAAGGAACAAACACAGTATTTTTTCGAGACATGTTATATATACGGTTTGGGGCAGGTTTAAACATTTAAGTTTCTCCTTCAATATTCTTAGTTCCACAATAAATAGCTTAAAATTGTGCTTCTATAATAATATAGTGGCATGGTTTTAAAATGGGTGATTATCCTACTATCCTTCTTTCTATTCAGCTTTATGGTAGTGGATGGTAGCAGAGCATTAATGATCGGTGATTATTTTCGCCCTGAGACTGGCGAGTATGCGGGTCAACTTGGCCCTTGGGCGGGATTGGTAAAATCAGTAAACATTGATCCCGAATCCGACTTCATGAAATGGATGTTTCTACTTTGGGGAGCAATAGGTCTATTTATAATGGTAGCTTTTGCGATGAAAGTACGCGATAGTGCCAAAGCATTATTGATCATATCGTTACTTACGCTTTGGTATCTTACCATGGGCACAATGCTATCTCTAGCTATTGCTGTGCTAACCTTTATATATTGGCGCCTCAATAAGAGCAAACCAAGTCTTAAAACATAACTGATTAAAGACCAGATATTTATTATTTTTATCTCTTTCTAAAGAAAGAGCAAAAACGGACAAACATTAAATAAGATAGTATGAACGAAATTGCAGAGATGAAAGCCGTCTATTTCATTCCCTACATTATCCCAATAGCCATTATCATAATTGCTATTGAGGTAATTATGAGTCTTAAGAATGATGAACAACTTTATGAGAAGAAAGACTCGGCGGCAAGTGCAGGTGTTGGTATTGGAGCAGTATTAGTTCAGGCCTTTACCAAGGCAGGGACATTAGCCGTATTCATGGCTATTTTCAAATTATTCCAACCAGTTAGAGAAGCCATGGGTTATTCGTGGTTAGGCACAGACTGGTATATTTGGGTACTTTGTATTTTGGGCGACGACTTCAATTTCTACTGGCATCATCGTTTTGCACACACTGTTCGTGTACTATGGGCGGCACATATACCACACCACTCTTCCGAATACTTCAACTTTGGTACCTCTTTCCGTAACGGTTGGGTTATATTTTTCTTTAAACCCATCTACTGGTTATGGATGCCTGCAATAGGTTTTCACCCTGCTATGGTCTTTACCGCACTAGCGATCAACTCTTCTTACCAATTCTTACTGCACTCTGTAAAAGTACCTCACTTAGGATGGTATGAATTGATATTTAATACACCTCAACTACACCAAATACATCACAGTAAGAACTTTGCCTACATGGATAAGAACTATGGCGGCATCTTTATATTCTGGGATAAACTATTTGGTACTTTCCATAATGGCCGTGATGGACAAGAACGTCATTTTGGAGTAACCAAACCACCAGAGAGCTACAATCCATTTGTGATCATGTTTCACGAATATGGCAATATAATGGGAGATGTAAGAAAGGCTAAAACCCTAAAAGACAAACTCAACTATATTTTTGCTCCTCCGGGATGGAGTCCCGACAAATCGACCTTGACAGTAAAAGAAATGAGCAAGCTGATAAGAGAACAAGAAGGGCAGCTTACTGAACACCAAAAAAAGGTATTTGGTTATATTGATGGCAATCCTGACATGAAGAAAGAGCTCATAGAAATGGACTAACAATATACACTAACGGGTAAGACAATAGTCTTACCCGTTTTTCATTAACAATACCTTATTATTTTTTTACCTACATTCAAGCATATGAACAACACACAGGATCTACGATTTGCAGTACTTATAGATGCTGATAATGTACCAGCTTCTGGAGTAAAAGAGATCATGGAAGAGATAGCCAAGTATGGTACGCCTACTTACAAGCGCATCTACTCCGATTGGACCAGACCTCATATGAACTCTTGGAAAGAAGTACTGCTGGATAATGCCATTACACCAATACAGCAGTATAGCTATACCAAAGGTAAAAATGCAACAGACTCTGCGATGATCATTGATGCTATGGATATACTTTACAGCAAACGTGTCGATGGTTTTTGTATCGTATCAAGCGATAGTGATTTTACAAGATTAGCTCTGAGATTGCGAGAAGCAGGAATGAAAGTAATAGGTATCGGTGAAAAGAAAACCCCCTCCCCCTTCATTGCTGCATGTGAGAAGTTCATCTACCTGGAAATATTAAAGCAGGATGCCCTTGAAGCAAAAGACAATGCAGACACTATAAAGCAAGAGAAAGAAAGCATTCAGAAAATAGACCAAAAACTCATTCGGACATTTACCAATGCCATCAACGATCTTGCTGAAGAAGACGGCTGGGCCTACCTTGGTGATGTAGGCAATTTGATCAACAAAAAGAAACCAGACTTTGACCCCCGTAACTATGGTTTTAATAAACTAGGGTTATTAATGAAATCCATCAGCAATTTTGAGATCGATGAGCGACAAGACAAAGGCAATATAAAACTGATATACCTTCGCTTAAAACCAAGACCTAAATCCAAAAAGAAAATAGCTAAGAAAAAAGCCTAGCTATTAAATAGTTGGGTATTTCATATTTAAGGACTTCAAGGTATCCCTTAGCTTTTTAGCAACATAGTAGGCTTTATACCAGTTTTGATCAGAAGGGACAATATGCCAAGGAATGGCATTACAATTCTCAAAAACGTCCTCATAACATTTGTAGTACTGCTCCCTATAAGCTGCCTCTACAAAGTCTCTTTTGTTGTACTTCCACATTTTCCTAGGCATGGTCATTCGCTCTTTCAAGCGTTCTCTCTGCTCTTGTTCTGACACATGTAGGTAGAACTTTAATACTTGTGTGCTATTATGCTCTGTTATCAACTGCTCAAAATCATTGATCGCTTTCATTCTCTTGAAAGCAGTCTTGTCATCTATCATGCTATGTACACGAGTCACTAAAACATCTTCATACTGCGAGCGATTGAAAACTTGTATCATTCCCTTTTGAGGAGCATGCTTGTGTATTCTCCACAAGAAATCATGAGCAAATTCTTCTTCTGTAGGTACTTTGTAGGACTTCACATGAATACCATGAGGATTAAGACTACCAAACACTTTTTTTATCAAGCCATCTTTGCCGCTGGCATCCATACCTTGCAACACCACTAGTACACTATGCTTACCTTCAGCGTAAAGCATATTTTGCAGCTCGTCCAACTCTTCAAGGATATTGGCTAATTCGTTTTTTATTTCTTCTTTAACTAAAGCTTTAGGCGCTCTAGTAGCCATTTCTTTTAATGATACTTTACCCATGTTTAGTTCACTAGATCAGCATTAAACAATCTTCTGTACGACTTAATAAAAATTGCACCTAAGTTTTTATGTGGTGGCACATAGTCGTCAAACATATCTTTGACAGGACCTCTCTTATCTGCAAAATAGACGTCTAAGCTCTTCCAAGTATCTATCCAGTTCAGATCTTTACCTTCCAATAATTGATCATTAATTTCTTTAATGATGGGCTCATTCACACTCATTGCACCCGTTTGCTTTGAAGAGATAATATTAGCATCAGGAGACTTGTCTAACACTGTAGCCAAGTTATGATACCCTCCACAAGACCCTAACATCACCACTCTTGTTTTTTTCACCAATCGCTCTAGTGTAAGTGGCAAGTGATAGCTATGCCCTCTGTGTACCATAATTGAAGGCTCTATTTTGTTTTTAGCAAGGTAGCTACACAATTTTTCTATGGCGACTTCATCTTCCGGTTCTTTCAAAGGCATGTTGGCATAAATAACCACAGGTTTACCAACCAAAGATTTAATCTCTGTCCAGTATTGCGTCTTTGTAATAGACCATTTTTTATTTTTAAAATTGGTCAGGAAACTATTATAAGAAGCAGCACCATCCTCATCTCCATAAAAATAGAATTGCTCATACACTGTTCCTGAATCATTGGTCAGATCATCAAATGTTACCCTGATAGCATCTCTAGCATAGTCTGCTTTTTTATTCTTCTCAAATAAGCTAGCTAATAAACCATATATGATAACCCCTTTCTTACTTTTTATCTGGTAAGAATGCTCATAGTTCTTCTTTACCTCTGTTCTTAAAAAATCTGCCAATACAGTATCCTTAATACTACCAAACGCATCGGCAACATCCACCGCATCCTCCAGATCGTTTTCTTTTCCTTTCTCCAAACCACCTACAAACTCTTTCATTACAGCAGTACGCTCAGCTGGCCCCATGGTTGCTAAAAACTCACTCAACGTATTGTACCCTGCACACATGCGCAAAAAGGTTCTAAACTTATCCTTATGCACATTTTCCAACAGTTCATTACCTTTTGTAGAGTCCATACGTTCCAGCATTCGACTGAACGTTCCTAAAAAGCTACTGGTATAAATTTCATCCTGGCCATAGACCATTATGAAATATAACGTTTCTGGAGAAAAACCATTGATGCATTTAAACCTCACCTTCCCTGTTTCTTCGTGCAGGTCATTCATCTCTCTCACATACTTCAATCCTCTGTATTGAAGCTCATTGGTGTAGGTATCTCCGCCAAGACTTACATTTTCCAACTTTAGCCTTACCAAGTTCTGATAAAACAGGTCTTCATCCGCAGTTATAGCATCGATCTCAGGAATTGTCTTTTTACCTCTATACACATCATTTAAAAACGGCATAGCTTTTAATGGAGACTTAGACAATGTGGCTATTTGTACAATAGTACGTACCAAAGCATCATCGCATGCCCTTACAGCATTACTCAACTTATAGTTGGTAGAAGAAGCATAGTTGAACACTTCGCTAGGCACTACTTTAGCCGCTTCTTTTATTATGTCACAAGCGTAGGGATGTGTTGCAAACTCATCTAAACGTTTTATCAACTTCTCCGGTTCACGCTTACCCATTTCCCTATAGATAAATGCTCTGTCTTCAGACGCTACTGACAGCAAAGAAGGGCAGTTATCCAAAGTATACATATTGATATTTTCCTTTACAAAAGCACTCATACGCCCTTCAAAATCAGCGATGATCATGCCGCGAAGATTTGTTGATGCTCTTCTATAATAATAAGGATCTATCTTATAGTCTGAAGTGTATCTTTTTACAAAATCATACACTACTCTCAAGTATCTTATCTTCATATTACGCTCAGCAAAAGCATCGATACTATCTGTAGGTAAATTCTCAATAGTAATTTCCAGTTGATCAATATCTTTCAGCATGGCTTCTGTAAGCATATTGGTCAACTCAGGATTTTCTGCATAATATATACGACCGTCTGTACGTCCATCTGCGAGGTCTACCTGCTCTTGCACTCTATCTATCTTATCATGCCAACGCTGCATGTTCAATGGCACCAATTTTATTAATGTATCTACGTCGTAAATACTAATTTCCGGTACATCTTCCTTTTTATTCTTATCTCTTCTTCTTTGTGCTGAGGCATCTGTAACCAACAAGGCTACCAACACAATAAGACCAATAACCTGAAAAAATCTCTTGCTCATAAATCGCTTTATATTGAAAAGAATATAGACTAGAGCCTATATTATCTGTAAAAATACAAAATGCCGTCGTGGTTATTAAAATTGTTACACGACGGCATGAAATATTAACTTTTCTGTCTATTTCTCAGGATACAGCGGAAACTGTTCCATATACTTATTCACCTCAGCCTTTACTGTGCTTATCACCTGCTCATCGTCAGGAGACATCAGCACTCTATCTAACCAATCTACTATTTGAGGCATATCAGCTTCTTTAAGCCCTCTTGTCGTCATAGCAGCCACACCTACTCTAATACCTGATGTAATAAATGGAGACCTGTCATCAAAAGGCACCATGTTTTTATTTAAGGTAATATCAGCTTTTACTAATGTATTTTCAGCCTTCTTACCACTTATGTTCTTATTTCTAAGGTCTATTAGCAGCAAATGATTATCCGTACCACCAGACACAATATCATACTCCTTTGCCAAGAAAGCCTTTGCCAGCGCCTGCGCATTGGCTACTACTTGTTTAGCATAGGCTGTATAGTCGTCACTCAATATTTCACCAAAAGCTACTGCCTTTGCTGCGATAACATGTTCTAAAGGACCTCCCTGCGTACCTGGGAATACTGCCATATCTACTAGATGCCCCATGCTACGAATCTCACCTTTGGGACTGGTCAAACCCCAAGGGTTATCAAAATCCTCTTTCATCAATATCAAACCACCTCTTGGACCTCTTAGCGTTTTATGTGTAGTTGTTGTTACAAAGTGGCAATGATCGAACGGACTTCTCAAATGCCCCTTCGCTATAAGACCTGCAGGGTGAGAAATATCTGCCAATACAAAAGCCCCAATTTTATCAGCAACAGCTCTTATACGTGCATAATCCCAATCTCTACTATATGCAGACGCTCCGCAAATGATCATTTTAGGTTTATGCTCCAGCGCTTTTGCTTCCAGCTCTTCATAATCTACTAAACCGTCCTCTTTTTTCACTCCGTAGTGAACTGCATTATACAGCTTACCTGAGAAGTTTACAGGAGAACCGTGCGTTAAATGCCCGCCCATGCTAAGGTCTAAACCTAAAATAGTATCACCAGCCTGCAAAGCAGCTAGCATAACAGCAGCATTGGCCTGTGCACCACTATGTGGCTGCACATTAGCATAGGCTACACCAAATATTTCTTTCGCTCTTTCTATTGCTAAGGTTTCACTTTTATCTACGACTTCACAGCCACCGTAATAACGCCTACCTGGGTAACCCTCGGCATATTTATTGGTCATTACACTTCCCATGGCTTCCATCACCTGAGCACTTGTGAAGTTTTCTGAGGCTATCAGCTCCAAGCCCCTTCTCTGGCGGGCCAATTCTTCATCTATCAATCCAAATATTGCTGTATCGCGTTGCATTTTGTATAATTTTCGCTGCAAAGTAAGGCAATCTAACGTTAAAGCAAAGTAGCTACCCTGCTAGTTATTCCACTATTCACAATAAAAAAGCCTCGCTGATAGCGAGGCTTCGTATATATTAAAAATAATATTACTTCTTAGAGATGTACATTTTCTCCTTAATACGAGCAGATTTACCAAAGCGGCTACGTAGGTAGTACAATTTAGCACGACGTACACGACCTCTTTTATTCACCTCGATCGAATCGATATGCGGAGAGTATAAAGGGAACACACGTTCAACACCAATACCGTCAGATATCTTACGTACAGTGAATGTTTGTGTATGACCTACACCTTGACGCTTAATAACGTTACCCTTAAACGACTGAATACGCTCTTTAGCACCTTCTACAATCTTATAGTTAACAGTGACATTGTCACCTGCTTTAAACTCAGGTATTTCTTTATTAGCAGATAACTGCTCGTGTATAAAAGCTACAGCTTCCATTTTTACTTAGTTTTTGGGTCTGCAAAGGTAATAGTAATTTGTTTATCAACAAAAATATTTATCAAAAGGTTTGTAGATTTTTTCAAATCCAGCTCATTTACTGCTTTACCACTCTGCTAAAAAAGGTCTTACCCGATTTATCAGAAGTTTTCAAACAATATACACCATTTGGTAAATCATTGATATTCAAAGGATAATCATTACTCTCCCGAACACAACTACCATTTAGATCCAGCAAAGATACTTTTTCTACTTCTATAGAAGTCTTGGCATATACCATTCCTGTAGTAATAGTCGGATAGATAATAAGCCCCGTCTTATCTCTCCTAGGTTCTTGAATACTAGTTGGCGGTTGTAGGCTATACTTATACACTGTATTAGCAACAGGAGATCCTTGTAACTCATAATTATCAAATACTACCCCCGACGATGATAATGTGCTATCATCTGGCATTGCAGTATTACCATATACCATTAACCCGTAGTCATAATTCAAAGGTGTAATACTCTTAAGATGGTGAACCCCTGACAATGGGCCTAGCACAAAAGAAGTACTGGCAGTAACATTATTTGGTCCCATGTGCAATTCAAAATCATTACTGCCTTCATATAGCCAGAGTTGAAAGTTCATGAACACCGAAGTATCGGAAGCACAACCTGCATTTTTGACCTGTATCTTCATTATTCTGTTCCCTATGCTCCCTTCTACTTTATAGGTCCTTTTCGATAAGTTCAGTCCCTTACTATAACCTCTATCTTGTATCCCTACTGCAGCAAAGCCATCGGCATAATAAAAATGGGTAGAAGGGTCAAATACCAAACGAGCAGTCGTCTCCAATCTAAACTGTGTAAAATTTTGCCCCATAAATTTGTACGTAAACCCTATGGGCAAAACAATTCCTTGTACGCCTCCCCAGGTTCTGCCATTATCTATTGAAGTATCATTGGTTATTTCCTGATACGTTTCCATACGTCGAGAAAAGTAATAAGGCTGTGCATGAACACTTAAAACCAATACCCAACAAAAAACTAAGGCTATAATTTTCTTCATGACCGTTTTATTTTATCTGGATTTTTTGAGTGTATTGCTTTGTTCCAGACGATACTACAATTGTATAAGTACCTCCTGCGAGATCACTCACATTCAAAGTACCCTTCCCATTTCCGTTTATTAGCAATGGAGCTGTTTTTATTTTTGCCCCAAGCGTATTGTAAACAGTAATAGTATATTCCTTGTTAGCAGATGCATCTAACAACTGTATACTCAATGCAGCATTAACAGGATTGGGAGATACCACTATTTGACCAGAGCTATTGGCAACAGTATTTATTGACGAGGGTTTGGCTGCACTTAGCTTAAAAATATTACGCCCTATAGCATAAGCCACAAAGTTAGCACCGTCAGGTATCACCCTTATTTTATTAGTATAAACCCCAAGATTTTTCGATTGCCATGTAGCACCTCCATCTGTAGTTTCATACCCCGACAAGTCAGAACCAACCCAGCCTACATGATCGCTCACGAAACCAATACCGAATTCTTTACAGCCATTATTCACGAGCGGTAGATCTGTCCATGTCAAACCGCCATCTGTAGTCTTGGCTACATACCTATTATTATTCAGGGGATCGTAGCTGAGTATGGTTAGGTATCCAGTTTTACGCGATGGGAAAGATGCCTTCCAGCATATCTCATTAAATCGAGAAGAGGTATATACTGTAGTAAACGTTTGCCCGCCATCAGTAGTATATAATACCTGTGCATGACTACTAGGTACTGAGGCATCGCTAGCTGTAAAAACAAAACCTGTATCAGGCCCGAAAAACTTCAGATCTAAGATCATAGCACAATGCGCACTCATATCTTTTGAGGTCCATGTTTTTCCACTATCAGTAGACTTAATAAGGTGCACGGGACTACCTACTCTACCTGCAGCGTATACAACCTTGTCATTTACAACATCTATTGCACATAAACCCTTTACGGTTGGTCCTGAGATATTAGTTACAGGCAGCCAATTCACACCACCATCTGTAGTTTTGTATAATGGGATAGTGTCTGTTACGCCGGGAAAATATGCTGTACCGATATTTCCAGCAAAGCCAGTTAAGGAATCAATAAAACCTACACATCTAAAATAGGTGCCGGGCTTATCTATTTGTTTTGTCCAACTATTGCCTCCATCTGAAGTTTTATAAATTCTTCCTGAGCCATTTATACTCCACCCAGTAGTTGGGGTTACAAAGTAAATGTCATCTTGTTTACCACCGTTGGTTGGTGCATTGGGTAGAGACACCCATTTGTACTGTGCCATGGAAACACCGGCACATAATAAAGCTGAGCATAGCAGTAATATTTTTTTCATTGTATCTATGTTTTAGCTTCAAAAAAACATAGACCTGCTTACCTCTACAAAAAATGGCGGGGTGATATATGGGGGGACAAAATTAGAATTGACAATTATGTGTCAATCCTCATACAAGTCAGGTCGTCTTTCTTCAGTGCGTTTTAACGATTGCTCCTGACGCCATTCATCAATCTTTTTTGCATGACCACTTAATAAAACTTCAGGCACCTTATGGCCTCTGAAATCTGCGGGTCTTGTATACACAGGCGGAGCTAACAATCCATCCTGAAAAGAATCTGACAATGCTGATGTTTCGTTATTCAATACACCGGGTATCAATCTACCAATAGCATCTACCACCACTGCTGCGGCCAGCTCACCACCACTTAATACATAGTCCCCTATCGACAACTCCAGCGTAACATATAATTCACGTATCCGCTCATCAATACCTTTATAGTGCCCACAGATAATGATCAAGTTACCTTTTAAAGACAGCGCATTGGCTTGCTTTTGATTAAAAGTGATACCGTCCGGGGTCATGTATATGATCTCATCATAGCTCCTTTCCTCCTTTAGCTTATCTATCAATATAGCTAAGGGCTCAGGCATAAGCACCATACCTGCACCACCGCCAAATTGATAGTCGTCAATTTGTGCTTGCTTATAAGGGGTATGATCTCTTATATCATGAATTACTACTTCTAACAACCCCTTATCTTGCGCTCTCTTCATTATAGAATGAGCGAAAGGGCTTTCTAAAAGTTTTGGTACCGCTGTTATTACATCAATCCTCATCATTGCTATCTCCTGTATATACATCTAATAAACCATCCGGCAGGTCAACTCTTAAGTATCTATTGCGGATGTTTATATCTAAAATTATTTCTTCTACTAATGGTATCAACACCTCATTATCTTCATACATAACAGTTGCTATCCACTGCTGACCCGCTTGCATTACATCTGCAATCTCCCCTATACCTCCTACAGTTTTATCTACAATGTTAAAACCTACCCACATCAACGGAGATTCTTTACTTGTCTTACCAAGCACATCTTCTGAAACATACACATCTTTGCCTACTAAGACTTTAGCGTCCTCCATTGTGGTTATCTCCTCTAGCAAAATGTGTTGTTCATCGGAACTTTTCTCCTTCACTTCTTGCACAAAATAAGGGATATTGCTCCCCTTCCTCAACGCAACAAACAGCACATCGTTTGCCTTTAACCAGTTGCTCTTCTCTACGATATGCTTTAATATCACAGTGCCTTGCAAACCATGGGTAGCTACTATTTTACCGATCCTTACCATAAAAACTTCGTGCAAAGTTAATCGAAAGCACTAAAAATAACTGAAATAGAATTTTGAGTGGGCTGCATACTCGATGTTTAGCTCATCGCCGTTGGCATAATTATTAAAATCTTGCGCTCTTACTTCTATGCTCAATTTGTTAGGCGATTCCAAGTAGAAATAATAGGAATTATTATGAGGCATATATTGCTTCCGCTTTATGTATGTACGCTCTATCACTTTTAGCTTGTCCTTCAGATCTGCATGTAACTTTCCTAAATTCCGCTTATAGCTGACAAACATAATACTACCTGCAAAAACCAAAAGAAACAAAACACCGAAAAAGTACCTCGCATAAGAAAACGCTATCTCAATTTCGATCTCATCGCCCTCTGCTGCCTGAAACCATGCAAAAATAAAAGGGATTATAAAGCAGAATGCCATCAAAACCCTTGCCACCTTATAAAACTGAGCTCCTTCTTTTTCTGCCTTTTTTTCTAAAAAAGCATACTCTTCTTTTGTTAATGCTTCGGTATATATATAGCTCTCTTTTGGCATACCTTATGCTATATCCCGTATATATTGCCGTATTTAGTAGTAGCGTACTCCATAAATGCTCCCAAGTTCAATCCTTCTCCTGTAATCCTTTCGCATAATTCTTCAGAACGGTATTTTCTACCATGAACATGCACCTTATTGGTCAGCCATTGATGAAAATATTTAAACGAACCTATTGCGATATTTGCTTCAAGATCGGGCATATCTTTTTTAGCTTGCTTATAAAACTGTGCCGCATAAAAACTACCTAAAGAATAAGTAGGGAAATAACCAAAGCTACCATGAGCCCAGTGCACATCTTGCAGCACTCCTTCTTTATCGTTAGTAGCTGACACCCCCAAGTAGTTTTGATAACGGCTATTCCATACTTCTGCCAAGTCTGCTACATTAATAGCTCCTGACAGTAGTTCTTTTTCTATTTCATAACGGATCAATACATGGAAATGGTATGTCAACTCATCAGACTCCGTTCTAATAAGCGATGGCGTTACTTTATTTATAGACTTGTAAAATGCATTTACGTCCACACCATTTAGCTGATCGGGAAACAAGCCTGTCAACTCTGGATAAAAATGTTTCCAAAACAGTAGACTTCTTCCAACATTATTCTCCCAAATTCTAGATTGGGACTCATGTATCGATAATGAGGCCGCCTCTCCTAATGGCAAACCATATTGCTCTGCTAACAACCCTTGCTCATATAGCGCATGACCGCCTTCATGTATACTACTCCATAGTAGTGACGCAAAATCATTTTCATCTACTCTGGTTGTTACCCTTACATCGTTTGGAGAAAAAGAAGTAGTAAAAGGATGCTCTGACAAGTCTTGCCTACCCGCATCAAAATCATATCCCATTTTCTTCAAGACGGCGATGGAAAAATCCCACTGCTTATCTTTTGGGTAGTTTTTGTACAAGAAGGAGCTTTCTACCTGTTGTGCCTCTTTGATCTTCGCTAATAAAGGTGGTAACTGTTCTTTTACCTGAGAGAATATGGGCTCTAGCATAGCAACTGTAGCACCTTTTTCATACTCATCTAGCAAAGCATCATAGACATGACCTTCATAACCATAGGCATCTGCTTTCTCTTTAGTCAGTGCCAGCATATTAGTCAACTCAGGCACATATACTTTATAATCATTCTCCTTCCTCGACCTTATCCAAGCGTCGTAGCTTTTACTTACTTGATTAGTCAATCTTTCCACTAAACTTGTAGACAGCTTAGTCTCCTTATCATAATCTTCTTTACTAAGTTGTACGTTGGCTAACTCATCTTCTCTTAACCCATCCTTACTTAGTAGCTGTTCTAATATATTGCCGTAGTGCTCACTAGTAAGCAATTCATGACTATAAGAGGCTAGTGTAGCTAACTGCCTACCTCTATGTTCAAATCCCTTTGCAGGCATGAAGACTTCTTGATCCCAGCCCAATACTGCCGATGCATAATTGACATCTGCTGCTTTTTGATTTATCTCCTTATAATCTTGATATAGTTCTTTAGCAGACTTTTGTTTCAGCATATTTTATTTGTTATTGTCTTCCGTACCTTCTAACCGAAGCACTTTATTAATACCATCTAGCGACAGCAATTTCCTACTCAACTCATCCAGTTCACTTCTATCCAATACATACACCATAATAGTACCATCAAAAATACCATCGTGAGAATCGATACTAATAGAACGCATATTCATATTCAACTCGGCAGAAATGATATTGGTAATCTTCTGTATCACCCCTACATCATCCAAACCAATAATACGCACCCCTGTAAGGAAAGATATCTCTTTATTCTTAGCCCATTTAGTCTTCACAACCCTATGGCCATAGTTAGCCAATAATTGTGCTGCATTAGGGCAGTCGTTCCTATGAATTTTCACACCTTCCGATGAGGTTACAAACCCAAAAACATCATCACCAGGTATTGGTTGACAACATTGTGCCAGTTTATATTTTATCTTATCAGAACTCTCTCCAAAAATAACCAGCTCAGACCCCTTAGCAGGTTTTTGTTTTGACAGCTCTTCTTCAGAAACTAACTGTTTGGCATCTAGCTGTACTTCTTTTGCAGGACGATACATTTTATCACCATGTATCTTAAACTTCTTAAAGTCCTTAGTATCAATATTGCCTACAGCAACGCCATAGAACAGATCTAGCTGCGAATCTTTTTTATAAAAAGTAGTGAGCTCATGAATATTATGAAAGGACATAGGTACACCCAAGTTTTTCAACTTTCGTTCTACTATTTCCTTACCTTCTTCTGCGGTCTTTCTCTTTTCCTCTTTTAAGTAATACTTTATTCTTGACTTGGCCTTACCTGTTATCACAAAGGACAACCAATCTTCATTAGGTCTTTGCTTTGAAGAGGTTATTATTTCAACCTGATCTCCGCTTGTTAGCTTATAGCTTATGGGTACTAATCTGTAGTTCACCTTTGCACCGATACAACGTGCACCCAATTCAGAGTGTATATCAAAAGCAAAGTCGAGTGCAGTTGCTCCCTTAGGAAGCACCCTCATTTCCCCTTTAGGAGTGTAGATGTATATCTCTTCTGTGAACAGATCGGATTTAAAATCTTGCAAGAAATCCAGCGTGTCTGTATCGGGATTGCTCAATACATCATGCAGGTGCTGCAACCAACTATCCAGCTTACTTTCTTTATCGTCCTTACCTCCTTCCTTATATCGCCAGTGTGCTGCCAATCCTTTCTCTGCAATCTCATTCATACGTTTAGTACGTATCTGCACTTCAACCCATCTACCACCTGGCCCCATTACTGTTGTATGTAGCGCCTCATACCCATTACCTTTGGGTACACTTATCCAATCTCTCAGGCGGTCGGGACTAGGTTTATAAAAGTTGGTAACAATGGAATATATCTTCCAGCAATCCTCTTTCTCTTTTTTTATTGGCGTATCAATAATGATACGGATGGCAAACAAATCATACACCTCTTCAAAGGCAACATGTTTTGTTTTCATTTTATTCCATATAGAATGAATAGACTTGGGCCTACCAAAAATATCTATATCAAACTTTTGATTTTGTAATTCTTCTTTGATGGGTTTTATAAACTCCCTTATATATTTTGAGCGTTCACGTTTAGTCTCTGTTAGTCCATTTTCTATTTCTTCATACACTTCGGGTTGTGTGTACTTTAACGATAGATCTTCCAGCTCAGATTTAATTTCGTACAGCCCCAATCTATGAGCTAAAGGAGAATATATAAAGGTTGTTTCAGAAGATATTTTCAGTTGCTTCTCCTTAGCCATGCTTCCAAGTGTGCGCATGTTATGCAATCTATCTGCAAGCTTGATAAGTATAACCCGAGGATCATCAGCAAGTGTTAATAATATCTTTCTAAAATTCTCTGCTTGTACTGTCGTATCAGCTTTTAAATCTACTACATGAGAAATTTTAGTTAGTCCATCAATGATCTTTGCATGGGATGCTCCAAACTCTCTTTCTATATCTTCTAAAGTAAGTTCTGTATCTTCTACAACATCATGTAGCAAAGCGCACATCGCAGAGGTAACTCCTAATCCTACCTCTTCAACAACAATTCGAGCTACAGCTATTGGATGTAGCACAAAGGGTTCCCCTGACTTTCGGCGCATATCAATATGCGCATCTACAGCCACTTCAAATGCTCTACGTACTCGGGCTTTATCGCCCTTTTTCATTTTTTGTTTTAATGAACGTAATAACCCTCTATACTCTCTGGTAATGAGCTTTTTCTCTTCTTCCTCGTCTTTATTGTATAATGTATTTAGAATCTGCACAGGATGGTGTCTTTGTTGTATGAATTTACGAAAATCCTAATTACAAAACATAGCTGCGGGGATGCTGCCATATATATTATTATCCCTAGTATTTAGACTGGTAAAACTTAAGGTAAGGCTCGATATCTTTATCTACCAATAGTTTTTTGTAGTTACTTTCCGATATCATGATCAGGTCGTATTCTCCGTTCTGGTATTCTCTGAATATCTGCTTAGTACTACGCAGCATTCTGATATAGATCTTTGCCTGACTTAATCCATTAAAACTCTTAACATTAACGATACCTTGCTTAGCACTTATCATAGAGATATCAGTATTCAAGTTCAATGAAGAAAACTTGAACTGATTAAAATCGTTGATAGCTGCTTTAACTCCCATAGCCCTCTGCTCCATTTTATTGAATGTAAAGAGGACATAATGATTCTCATTAGCATTATACTTAAACGCCACTGGAGCATTACTAGGTGCTTGTGCTATAGGTATATTAGCAGGTTTGGGCTGTGGTTTTGCAGGAGTTTCTCCACCTACTGACGAGGCCTTATTTTTATTAATGTATCGCAATACAGCTTCCGCCCAGCTTCTTAATGATGACGATGGATGAGCACTCATGAAGTCTGTAAGTAATGAATCTGCATATTCATAGTCACCACTACCTGCCAAAGCAATGGCTTCCATGATCCTAAAACGGTTGCTATACACTGAGTCCTTATACAACTTCTGACCATTCCTTGCTCTTGTAAGCACATTGGTATAATCTCTACTCATCAATGACTGGTAGGTCTCATCATAATAGTTGGAGACACTAACATCAGTCTTGATCACCTCTACCTTTTCTTTAGGCTGTACCAAACTTGCCCACTCAGAGTCACTATACTCTTTTATGAGACGCTGGCTATATTCACTGGCCTTATCTAGATTACCTTCTCTTAAGTTGATGATATACCTTATATATAGTTCCTCTGCCTTATGCTCATGGTCGGGGAAACGTATATTGAGTGTATCTAAAGTATGTATGGCTGGTGGATAATCTTCAAGTGCTTGGACATATGCATTAGCAACATCTACATAAGCTCTTCTTACCTCTTTTAACTTTTCCTCTTGTTCTTTACCCGCTTTTGGGATAGCGGCTAATAAACTCTCTTCTGTAGGTATACCATTCTCATCTACACCTTCTGCCCCTTCTGTTTCAGCTGCTTCATTATTATTTTGTCCGTTAAAACCACCAGCGGAAAGCCTCCTCCAGTCATCTGCCAATTCCCGATTACCCCATTTTTGTTTAAATGCATTGTAGCCTTTTTGCAACTGTGCAGGGTTAGAAAAATACCAGTTGGCGTAGTTCCCTTTCCTGTTACCAGAGTTCTTAGCTATATTGTTCAGCCCTGCATTCTCTGCCTGGAAAATACTATCTGCTATTCTCCTTTCTAGGATTTTAATATACTTCCTGACAATACTTTTTTGCTCCTTAGGCGTTTTCATAGCCAGATCCAGCAAGCTATCGTTGTGACGAATAACTCTAAGAGGAGTAGTCAACTCTTCCAATACACCCGCTCTTTTAACGGCAACCGACATTAGAGTATCATCAGGTACAGAGGTAGCAAATTGGATAGCACTATCATAGGAGTTTTTGGCATTCTCGTACTCCTTAGAGTTATAATATACATTCCCTAATAATGCAAAAGATTTCCCCTTTTGCTCAGCAGAAGATTTAGGCGAACTAATACTTTTTTTCAAATAATCTATACCATCTTCCGTATTGTTATTGTTGACTGCTAGCTGCCCCAATACAAAGTAAACTTGCTCATAATACTTAGCATATTTACCGTCCTTCAATACCTTCTCCAGCATTGCTGTTGCTCGCTCCTGTTCCGTCCCGCTTAGCATATAACTATAGGCTAAGTTCTTCCTCGAATAGAAGTCCATGTCAATATTAGGATGGAGCTTTATTGTCTTTCTAAAACTTTCAGCAGATGCAACATAATCGCCTTGCTCTTGTAGCAATTGCCCATTTATATAGGATGCTCTTCTTCTGATCCATTTAGGCAATTTATCATCATTGCTTACTATCCTCAAGTGTTCTGTAGCTCCTCTATAATCTCCATCACTAAGCCCTATATATGCTTTTTCCAAGGCCATTCTTCCTCGTAGCGACTCAGGGAAGTTTGGATCATTCTCAATAAGATCCAGTACAGATTCAGCTTCACCTTCCTTATGAGACTCTGTATACGTTCTAGCCAGCCATAATATAGCTTGGTTATGTACCGAGCGATGCTTAATTAAGCCTACAACTCCTTTATCTTCCTTCTCTACTATTGAGCTTGATTTTTTGCGTGATTTGTTTCTTTTCTTTTTCTTTTTATCTCTTAGGCTTACTATATACTGGAAAGAAGCTGCGGCATTCTTATAATCGCCTTTGTAATAATAGGCTTGCCCTAATAACAAATAAAGATCATCACCCCATTTCGTTCTAGGGTCATGTATTTGTATACCTAATGACGCTTTTTGGATAATACTATCCATATCAGGAGCCAACACCGTAGAATCTCTATCAGGGTCAAATGGATATAATGCTAAGAGCGAATCATAGTTCTCTTGCCGGAACCGCAGCATATTCCGTATGGCTTCATCCATTTTCCTATCGGCATTGAAGTAATAATTATACCTTGAAAAAGTGTTTTGTATCACTTGCCGTGGCAAAGACCATTTCTTTTTCAGCATTTTCTCATTACTCCATGCCTCTCGTTTTTTCTTTATCTTGAGCTCTAGGGCGAGTTCTTTATTTTTCTCTCTATTCTTTCTATTTAATTTTCGCTCTTTATCTCGTTCTTCCTTTATCTTAGCCAAACTATCCGACCTTATTTTTCTTACGGCCTTCACACTATCCAGATACTTGTTCCTAGAAGCGGTCATACTATCTAAAAAGGCTTTTCTCACAGCAATAGCACTATCATTCACTCTTTTCCGCTCCTTTGCTAGACTGTCAAAATATTCTTTGCGCACAGCACGCATGCTATCCAGCCTCAGCTTTCTAACTATTTGTACACTGTCTTTATACCTTTTGCTCTGTCTGTATGCCCTTACTACAGCAAGACTATCCGACCTTTTTTTCTGTATTGCCTTTATACTATCTATATATGCCTTTCGAACAGCAATGGTGCTATCCATTATTCTCTTCCTAACAGTACGTACACTATCGAAATAGGCTTTTCTTACTGCTTGTATGGAGTCTACCCTTGCCTGTCTGGCAACAGTTATACTATCTTTATAAGCCTTAGATTGTTTATATTCTCTTATTACCCTTAGGCTATCAGCTACTTTTTGACGTGCAGCCTTCATACTATCCAGCTTGTGTTGTCTGACCAGCTTAACACTATCAAAATAGTTTTTTTGCGCTGTCCGGGTTGAGTCTAGAATATACTTTCTAGCTGTTTGTATACTATCATTATACGCTTTTTGGGCCTTGCGTGTAGAATCCAGCTTTTTTTGACGTTCTTCCTTAAGCTCTTCAAAATAGGTCTTCTGAGCATTTTTTATGGAATCTAACCTTTGGCCTCTTACCACCTTTATGCTGTCTGCCTTACTCCTAGGCGGTGCAGACACTTCTTTTTCAGCTTGCTTCTTTGATTTTTTGAACAATTGAGCATGCGCATAGTTATTGGGGTACAACCCCAAACAAATAAAAAAGAAAACTAATGCGAATATTCTAGAGTTCAATGTATTTATATGTCACTTTTTTAAACTGATACTATATTAACTATAATACCATCAAAATATTTTGTGCCGTCAAGAGAGGGCAAAATACGCTTATCACTTTATTCTTTCAAAAAATACTACAAATCGTTTTATTTAACATATGTGTTTAATATTTAAGTTTGTTTTGCTCGGTCGTAATGCGCAAAAATGTAAATTGCAAGCCAATGGGAAAAGTTAAGAACGATAAGAACTTAAAATCAGGATTTTTTAAAAAGTTAAGCACTCAATATAGGATAGTGTTTATCGATGATAACTCGCTGGAAGAGGTAGCTTCTTATCGTCTTACTATGCGTAAACTATACATTCTTCTTAGTACATTATTCGTAATGGTTTCCTTCATTACTATTGCGTTAATACTTTATACGCCTTTGAAGTACTATGTACCCGGCTATGCTTCAGGCAGTAATAGATCTCAAATTATAAAACTGAAACACACCGTAGACTCCCTATCTGACAGAGTAAGTGCACAGGAACAATATGAACAAAGTATAAGAGATGTGCTATCAGGTAATATTGTAGATAGAGACACTGCTAAACTTGACTTAAAGAAATATAACGAAGAACGTAAGAATAGTTTGCTAAAAACAGAGGAAATAAAAAGAACTGCTATAAAAGAAGTTGCTAAAGAAAACAAGAAAAAGAAATGAGCCAACCTAAGCGACAAAACGAAGCACTTAAATACATGGGGCTAGGCATGCAGTTGCTGGTTACTATAGCCATAGGTGTTTGGGGAGGACTACAACTAGACAAGCTAACACCTTTTGACTTTCCTTTATTTCTGGTATTACTGCCCCTTCTGGCACTTGTTTTATCTTTTTGGAGCTTGATGAGAACACTAAATAATAAAAAATGAAACGGACATTCATCTTATTAACTATAGCTGCCTTTATTTTTATAAGTGCTGCCTTATCAGCACTACGTATATATGCACCTGAATATAATTACACCGTTCTTATGACGGGTAATATAGTCTTGTCTCTATTATCATTTATCTCATTCATGGTAGTTACAAGACAAATAAATGATAAGCCGGACGCTTTTGTAAGAGGTGTTTATGCCTCTACCTTTTTGAAAATGATCATAAGTATGTTTGCCATACTTATATATGTATTCATTAATAGAGACCAACTTCACAAGCCTACTATTTTTTCTTTGATGGGTATCTATGCTGTTTATTCTACTATAGAGACTTGGCTGCTGTCTAAAATGGCCCGTGATACAAAGTAAAATGGCAAAGCAAGAAACAGGCTTAACTACCTTAGAGCAGTTTTTGCCACCAAACACTTTTGGGATGGTTATCCGTTATTTTAAAAAATACCCGATCCATCTCACACTCACCAAGGAACGCAAAACCGTATTGGGAGATTACCGTCCTCCTACAAGAAAGGACAAACATCACCGTATCAGCTTAAATATCAACCTGAATAAATACAACTTCCTGATCACCCTCTTACACGAGCTGGCTCATTTGGTAACATGGGAAAACTATAGAGAACGTGTATCACCACATGGTAAAGAATGGAAAGAACAATTCAGAACCATACTACTACCCTTCATTGGCAAGAAAATATTTCCAATGTCATTAGAAAAGGCATTAGTATTATATCTACGAAACCCTGCCGCTAGTACATGTACAGACCCCGGACTTTTTAAGGCATTGTACAAGTACGACAAAAAGAAACCCAACTATAAATTAATAGACGACCTAGAGGTAGGACATTGGTTTCAGATAGAAGATGGCAGGGTGTTTGAAAAAATTGAGCAACTAAGAACACGCTCTCTTTGTAAAGAACTTGGAACAAGAAAAAAATATTTCTTTCCAGGCATTTATGAGGTAAAGCATGTAAGAAGAGACCGTAGGCTTATTGCCTGAAATCACCCAATTTTTCCCCCTTTACATATTTCGATCACACAAGAAAACATATAACGCATTTTGTACATTTGCAGACTAAATACATTTGGACATGAGATTTAAACATTCATTACTAGCATTTACAGCTATAGCAGCACTAGCTGCATGCCAAGAGAAAGAGAATAAAAAGGACTTAACTTGGCTGCTAGACCTGGCAAATATGGATACAACCGTTAGCCCGGCCGACAACTTCTTCTACTATGCTAATGGTGGTTGGTTAAAAAACAACGAAATACCCGAGTCTGAAACTCGTTGGGGTAGTTTTGACTTATTAAGGGAAAACAATATCAATAACCTACATACTTTATTAGAAGAAACAGCTAAGACTAAAGCTAAAAAAGGAACTGCTGAACAAAAAGTAGGAGACCTTTATGCTTCAGGTATGAATGTGGAAGCGATAGACGCTGCAGGGATAACCCCTATCAAACCAGTACTAGATAGAATAGATAATATCACTACTCCTCAAGACATACTGGATGAAGTAGCAAGAATGAGAGCACAAGGCTTAGGGCAAATATTCTCATTCTACGTTTCTCCTGACGACAAAGATGTTACTAAACAAATTTGTCAGATATACCAAGGTGGTCTAGGCATGCCTGATCGCGATTACTACTTCAACAAAGATGAAAGAAGTACTAAGATCCGTGATGCTTACAAAGCTTATCAAATTCAAGTTTTTGAATTGATGGGAATGGATGCGGAAACAGCAAAATCTACGGCTGCTGAAGTATATACTCTTGAAGAAAAACTGGCAGAAGCATCAATGACAAGAATAGAGCGTCGTGACCCTTACAAGACTTATAACAAGTATGACTTGGCTAGCTTTTCTAAGATGACACCAGGCATGGACTGGAATGATATTTTCACTAAGTACAAAGCTGCCAACCAAGACTCACTTATCGTAGGCATGCCAGACTTCTTTACATCTTTAAGCAAAGAACTACAAACAACACCTGTAGATACTTGGAAAAAGTACCTGAAGTTCCATACCATAAACGATATGGCTCCTTACCTGAGCAGCAACTTTGACAATGCGCGTTTTGACTTCTACGGCAAAGTTGTAAGAGGACAAAAAGAACAAAAACCTCGTTGGAAGAGAATATTACAAGTAGTAGATGGCTCTATCGGTGACCTACTTGGTAAAATGTATGTAGACAAACACTTCAAGCCAGAGGCTAAAGAAAGAATGATCGCTTTAGTAAACAATCTTCAAGAAACTTTTGAAGAGCGTATCAAGCGTCTTGACTGGATGACTGAACCTACAAAGCAAAAGGCTATCGCTAAGCTACACACTTTTGTGAAGAAGATCGGTTATACTGACAAATGGAAAAACTATAGCGACCTTGAAATTAGTGCTGACAACTATGTTCAAAACATATTAGCAGCTTCTGCTCATGAGTATGACTATATGATGAATAAGCTGGGCAAGCCTGTTGATAAAACAGAATGGTTCATGACACCATCTACCGTTAATGCTTATTACAACCCTGCGTTTAACGAGATCGTATTCCCTGCAGGTATCTTAGCTTTTCCTTTCTTCCACCCAGATGCTGATGATGCGATCAACTATGGTGGTATCGGCGGTGTAATTGGTCATGAAATGACACACGGTTTTGACGACCAAGGTAGTAAATACGCTGCCGATGGCAACCTGAAAAACTGGTGGACAGAAGAAGACACAAAAGCTTTTGAAGCTAAAACTCATGTTGTAGTTGAACAGTTCAACAACTATACTGTTTTAGATTCTATACATGTAAAAGGAGAATTAACGCTTGGTGAGAATCTAGCAGACCTTGGTGGGCTCGCAATTGCTTATGAAGCATTTAAGAAAACACCTCAAGGACAAAGTAATGAGACCATAGACGGTTTTACTCCTGATCAACGTTTCTTCCTTAGCTGGGCACAAGTATGGAGAGCTAACACAAGACCAGAAGAAGCTGCCAACAGAATTATTACGGATCCTCACTCTCCTGTAGAATGGAGATCGAACGGACCTTTAAGTAACATGACTGAATTTTATGATGCATTTGGTGTAAAACCAGGTGATAAAATGTACCGCCCAGATAGCATACGTGCTAAAGTGTGGTAATAGAATATATTTCAATTTCTAAAAAAGCCGTCTGCAAATTGCAGGTGGCTTTTTTGTTTACACAAAAACCACACCAAAATATCATTTTTTTGTGGTTTAATTTTTTATGACAAAAAAATTGCTTATTAAAAAACATTTGTATTAAAAAAGTAAATTAACCGTCAGTTAATGGTCATTCCGCATCTTTTCATTTTAGTTACGCTTTTCCTTGCACTAACTTTTATATCGATAGAAAAAATTGTTGAACAACTAAAACACAAAACTTATGAAAAGAAATATCAAGCTACTCATTTTGATGATGGGTATTACCATCCCGTTAATGGTAAACGGACAAACAGGCGAAATTAGCGGCAAAGTTGTAGATAACAATGGAGAACCTGCAATAAGTGCCACAGTGCAGGCACTAGAAGGAGGCATTGTAAAAGGAGGTACGGTTACTGATTATGATGGAAACTATGTTCTTAAACCTCTATTACCAGGGAAGTATACAGTAAAGGTATATTACATAGGATTTAAGACAACTGTTACAGAAAACATTATTGTTAGTTCAAATAAACTAACTACACTAAATATCAAACTTAAACCAAACTCGGGTGAACTGAAAGAGGTTGTTGTTACCAGCTACAAAGTTCCTTTAATAGATATAGACCAACCTGGAGGAAGACGCGTAATAACAGGAGAGGAAATTGACAAAATGCCAACAAGAAATACTAGTTCTGTAGCTAGTGTAGGAGGGGCAAGAGGCAGCGGAACCTTGTACTACGTTGACGGCGTACAAGTTGTGGGTGGTCGTGGTATCAATATGTCACAAGGTGTTATTGACCAAGTAGCTGTAGAATCCAATACCGAGTCCTACAAAAAACGTCATGAGAATGATTTTAAAAGCATTATATCTAGCCCTTTATCAACCTTATCAATAGATGTGGATAGAGCTTCATACAGCAATATTCGTAGATATATAGAAAACGAAACTATGCCCCCTGTAGACGCAGTACGTATTGAGGAAATGGTCAACTATTTTGACTATCAATATCCTCAACCAAAAGACAAAGACCCTATTGCCATTACTACAGAGCTTACAGATTGTCCATGGAACAAAAAACACAAATTGCTACATATTGGCATGCAGGCCAAAAACATTGAGACGGAAAACTTGCCTCCATCTAACCTTGTTTTTCTGATAGACGTTTCAGGATCAATGAGCGATTATAATAAACTACCTCTTGTGAAAAAAAGTTTAACATTACTGACAAAACAATTGAGAGCTGTAGACAAGATATCAATTGTAGTATATGCAGGTAGCGCAGGTATAGTTTTACCCCCTACACCCGGAGATAGAAAAACAACAATACTTAATGCATTAGAAGAGCTGGAAGCGGGAGGCTCAACTGCAGGCGGAGAAGGTATTGAACTAGCTTACAAAATAGCCGAAGAAAACTTTATAAAGAAGGGTAACAACAGGATAGTTTTGGCAACAGATGGCGACTTTAATGTGGGTATAAGTGGAGATAATGAGCTAGAAGACCTAATAGCAAGAGAACGAACAAAAGGGATATTTCTTACTTGCTTAGGTTTCGGTATGGGCAACTATAAAGACTCTAAGCTGGAAGTGCTTGCCGATAAAGGAAATGGAAACTACGCTTATATCGATAATGAAAAAGAAGCAAGAAAAACACTTGTAAAAGAGTTTAGCGGCACCATATTCACAGTAGCCAAAGATGTAAAAGCTCAGATAGAATTTAACCCTACTAAAGTGCAGGGATATAGACTCTTAGGTTATGAAAACAGAGTATTGAATACAGAGGATTTCAAAGACGACAAAAAAGATGCTGGAGAAATGGGTGCAGGGCATACTGTAACAATATTATACGAAGTAATACCTGCCAAAATAAAAAGTAAAGACACAAGAATAGTTAATGACTTGAAATATCAGCATACGAATATGCTTAGTTATCCTGAAGAGTTTGCCACTATAAAATTTAGGTATAAAGATCCGGACAAGAATAAAAGCAAAGAAATGACACATGTAATATACAATGTCGAGAAGACGCTAGAGTCTGCTCAAGAAAATGTGCGATTTGCAACATCTGTTGTTATGTTTGGCATGTTACTAACTGACTCTAAGCACAAAGGCAACACAAACTACAAGAAAGTCTTGGCACTAGCAGAAAGTGCAAAAGGAGAAGATAAAGAAGGTTATAGAAGTGATTTTTTAGACCTAGTAGAAACAGCAAGAACTATCAAAAAATCAAAAAACTAATTTAGATGTATTATTCAATCAATACCTCTCATCCTCGTGAGAGGTATTTTATTTAAACCTTTTTAGTTCATCTTTGGCAAAGGTCCATTCAGGAGTTTCTACAAGAGTTTTAATTTTCTTCATACTATACCATGGGCTTATACTTTCATCATTAAGGTTTTTCAGAACATGGATCTCTTGTGCAGGCATATAACTTTGAGCTAACATAAACACCTTGTCTCCTTCCATATCATAAGCCATATCTACAACAATAACTGCATGTCCTGGACTACCACCATGTATCAACACATCCCCAATTTCCATCTCTTCAAATGGTACAGATAGCAGTTCCTTGGATAAGGATAATGTACCAGCATAGGTAAACACTTTTTGCAAATAGTTTTTAAAGCTCTCGTAGCTATTATCTTCACGAGCCCCTTTCACCCAAGTAACTTTATTACCTGCAACATTTATTCGATACCCCTGTCTCCATTTTGAATAATCAGCCTTAAAACCATTAGTAAAGTTGAAATGAATCTTATCATACTGACCAATATGATAAAGATATTCTGCCCTTAACCTTATTACAGCATCAGCACATTGTTGCAGATCCTTATCACCTACATCCATTTTTATCACAGAAGCATGTACGTTTTGAGTATTTTTCAATTCTCCATTGTATAAATGCACTTTTGCTCCATGTTGTTGCATGGGTAATTTTCTAGTATACTCCCCAAAACCCCTAACTTTAGCTCGCTCATAACCATAGGGTGCGTTAAACCGATCAATAAGGGTAATGGCTGATTGATTTTCAATGGTATATTTTGAAGCTTCCTTATTTGGGATTTGCTGTGAAGAAGTTTCGCTGGCACAACCAGCCAATAACAAACAGAGAATAAAAGGAGCTAAGATTCTTTTCATACAGACATTTATGAAAAGACGGGAGAAGTTATTTATTCCATAACAACAAAACCTAAATTCTCCTTAAACAGCTTAATGGCTATTGCCAACAGGATGACCCCAAAAAATTTTCTAATTACCGAGATACCTGAAGGGCCTAAAATTCGTTCTATAAATTTAAGCGAACGTAATATTGCAAATATGATAACTAGGTTTATAATAATACCTATCAGGATATTATAAGCATGATAAGTAGCTTTTAACGACATGATGGTGGTCAAAGTACCAGAACCAGCAATTAAAGGGAAAGCTATAGGGACAATACTCCCCGCTTTATCATCTTTATCACTCCTAAATATTTCCATACCCAGCACCATCTCTAACCCTAATATGAATATCACAATAGAACCTGCAATAGCAAAAGAGCTTACATCTAAGCCCATAAAACCTAGCACCTGCTCTCCCAAGAAAAAGAACAACAACATTAAGGCACCCGATACTAATGTAGCCTGTACCGCACTAATATCCCCCATTTTCTTTTTAAGAGATATCAATACAGGCACAGACCCCAGCATATCTATAACCGCAAATAGCGTTATGGATACCGTTATGATCTGTGCTATAGATATATTTTCAATACCTCCCATACTGCAAAGATGCTTCAATATTTTTTAAGGTGGTCAGAATAGTTAATTTTACACCCTCAAATCTTGAATAATTTACTATGTCGATAGATAACTATACACACAGCGCAGCAGAGCGTTTTATGAGATATGTACAAATTGATACTCAAAGCGATCCTGCATCAACATCGCAGCCGTCTACTGAGAAGCAAAAAGATCTAAGCCGTGTGCTTGTAAAAGAGCTATTAGACATGGGCATATCTGATGCAGAGCTGGATGAGCATGGATATGTATACGCTACAATTCCCGCAACAAGCGGCAAAGAGAACATACCTACTATTTGCTATTGCGCGCACGTAGACACAGCACCTGACTGTAGTGGTAAAGATGTAAAACCCATACTACACAAAAATTATAATGGTGATGATATCGTCTTACCTGATGATAATAGTGTTGTTATCAGTACTCAAAATCACCCATACCTAAAACAACGTATTGGTGATGATATTATCACTGCTTCTGGGCTTACTCTTTTGGGGGCAGACGACAAAGCAGGTGTTGCCATTATTATGGATCTGGCAAAGTACCTAATAGAGCACCCACAAATAAAGCATGGAAAGATCAGGATATTGTTTACTCCTGATGAAGAGATAGGTCGTGGCGTAAATGCTGTAGACATGGAGCGTTTAGGTGCTGATTTTGGCTATACCCTTGACGGCGGTGATAGAGGTCATCTGGAGGGAGAGTCTTTCTCAGCAGATGGAGCAACTGTTACCTTCCACGGTGTAAGTGCACATCCTGGCTATGCTAAAGGCAAACTGGTAAGTGCCATAAAAATAGCCGGCGAGTTTATTGATAGCTTACCTAAAAATGAATGGAGCCCAGAAACCACTGAAGGGATGACAGGCTTTGTACACCCACTACATATTGAAGGCTTAATCGAAAAAACAACCGTACAGTTTATTGTTCGCGACTTTGACACAGCAAAACTGAAAGAACATGAAGACAGGCTAAAGAAAATAGCAGAAGATACTGTAGCTAAATATCCAGGCACTACAATGGACTTTGTAGTGAAGGAACAATATAGAAACATGAGAGAGATGCTAGACAAACATCCACAAGTGATGGCCAATGCAGAGGAAGCCTATAAACGTGCAGGAATGGACGCTCATAAGCAAAGCATACGTGGTGGTACAGATGGCTCCAGATTATCGTTTATGGGTTTACCTTGTCCCAATATCTTTACAGGAGAAATGGGTATACATTCCAAACAAGAATATGTTAGTGTTCAAGACATGGAAAAAGCGGTAGAAACACTAGTACACCTTGCTCAAGTTTGGGAAGAAAATAGTTAATAGATATTCTTATACAGAACATTATGAATGCACAATTAAAAACAATTCTACTTACGATAGGCACACTTTCCCTATTTGTAATAGCTATGGTAGAGTTAAGTGGTGTAAGCAGCACTGCCCTTTTCAACAAATATGGCATAGGCAATGGTAGCGGACACACGCACGAGAACAATACCATTGAGGAAGCAGAAGCAGCTGTAAGGTCTTTACCAAAGACTAATATCAGCTTCGACGATACAAAGCATATTTTTGAGCCGATAACGGAAGGAGAGAAAGCAACACATGCTTATCATTTTAAAAACACTGGAGACAACCCTTTAGTTATATCAAAGGCAATAGCTTCATGCGGCTGTACTGTGCCTTCATATCCTAAAGAGCCAATTCCTCCGGGAGGAGAAGGCGAGATAGTAGTTGAATTTAATAGCAAAGGCAGGGTTGGCATGCAAAGAAAAACAGTAATGGTTTACTCTAATGCACAGCAAGAAGCTATATCTATAGGTTTTGAAGTAGAAGTAAAAGAGAAATGAGTACGTCACTAACAGGAATGCAAAAGATCAGAAGCTACTTTTCTTTGATAAAGTTTAGCCATACTATTTTTGCATTGCCATTTGCATTAATTGGCTTCACACTAGCTGTTCTCTACGAACAGAAATCTGCTGATGCTATCCTATTTATTAAAATACTGCTGTGCATGGTATTTGCCAGAACCGCAGCCATGGCTTTCAACAGATATTTAGATAGAGAGATCGATGCAAAGAACCCACGTACTACACAACGAGAAATACCGGCAGGAATAATAAAACCTCAAAATGCTTTGATCTTTACAATCGTAAATAGTGTTTTGTTTATTCTTACTACACTATTTATCAACCTATTGGTTTTCTACCTTTCCTTCATTGCCATATTTGTTGTTTTATTCTATAGTTATACCAAACGCTTCACCGCATTATGCCATGTTGTATTAGGCATAGGCTTAGCACTAGCACCTATAGGAGCTTTTCTTGCAGTAACAGGATATTTCATGTGGCTACCTTTAATTTTTTCTTTCATCGTATTGACATGGGTATCTGGTTTTGACATTATCTATGCCTTGCAAGACGAGCAGTTTGACAAAGAACAAAAACTACATTCCATACCTGCAACATTTGGAGTAAAAGGAGCATTGAACATCTCCAACATTTTACACCTTATAACAGCAGTATTAGTAATTGCCGCTGGGTTATTAGCTAGTTTCAATTTTATCTATTGGATAGGTGCTGTTATTTTTATTGGGCTACTATTCTATCAACATCTACTTGTTAAACCAAACGACTTAAGCAAAGTAAACATTGCCTTTATGACCACTAACGGTATAGGCAGCATTGTCTTTGCAGTATTTACCATACTTTCTTTAATATTCTAATAATATGAACATCGCAATAATAGGCTATGGGAAAATGGGGAAGACCATTGAAAAGATAGCCACAGATAGAGGCCACAACGTTGTATTAAAAATAAGCAGCAGCAACAAAGATGATCTAAACCAAGAACATCTAAAAAATGTAGATGCTGCCATTGAAATGACACAACCCGACTCTGCTAAAGAGAATGTATTAAAATGTTTAGCACATGGTGTACCTGTTACTTGTGGCACTACAGGATGGAATGAAGATATACCTAGTGCTAACCAAGCAGCACTAGATAACAATACAGCATTCTTGTACGCTTCTAATTATAGTGTAGGTGTCAATATCTTCTTTGCTGTCAACACTATGCTAGCAAAGCTGATGAATACACAAGACAGCTATGATATAGAAATGGAAGAAATACACCATACACAAAAGAAAGACTCACCAAGCGGTACAGCTATTACTTTAGCGAACCAAATAATAGAACAAGTAAACAGGAAAACAAACTGGAGTGAAAACGACAGAAAAGAGGACACTATTCACATCGATGCATTAAGAGAAGAGGGAGTGCCTGGCACACACACTATCACCTATACATCAGATATAGATGATATTGAAATAAAACACACCGCACATAGTAGAAATGGATTTGCACTTGGTGCAGTTTTAGCAGCTGAGTTTATTGCCAATAAAAAAGGGGTATTTACCATGCAAGATGTATTGAACATTAAATAAGACATTCAACACCTTATAAAAGAAAAGCCACTCAATTGAGTGGCTTTTCTTTTATGGTTTTAAATACAGATCGAAGTAGTCTGTAATTTTTTGCATAAGGTGTGTTCTGTCCTTCCCTCTCACATTGTGAGGATGGGCAGGATAAACAAAGTAATCTATTTGTTTCCCTTCTTTTACTGATGCTCTTATCAGCTTCATTGAGTGTTGCCATACCACAACATCATCCTGTGCACCATGTATCACCAATAGCTTTCCTTCCAAGTTTCCTACTTTATCTATAAGGTTATTAGCCTTATACCCTTCAGGATTTTCTTCAGGAGTATCCATATAACGTTCTGTATACATTATCTCATACATACTCCAATCAATGACAGGTCCACCAGCAACACCTACTTTGAACACACCGGGGTGACGGAGCATTAATGACGTTGTCATAAAACCGCCAAAACTCCAGCCATGAACCCCCATTCTATCTTTATCTACATATGGTAACGACTTTAGGTAGTTCACCCCTACAAGCTGATCATCCATCTCTACCGTACCTAATTGACGGAAAGTAGCTTGCTCAAATTTCAATCCTCTGTTGCTGCTACCGCGGCCATCTATAGTAAAGACCACATAGCCTTTTTGCGCTAAAAGCTCGTACCATAAGTTACCCGTTTCAGGGAATCTGTTGCGCACAAGCTGCACGTGAGGGCCATTGTATAAATAAACGATAACAGGATATTTCTTCTTCGGGTTGAAGTTTGTAGGCAAGATCAATCTACCATGCAAAGGTGTGCCATCGTTAGCAGACAACACTACAGTTCTTACTTCTGGTCTGTCATATTCAGCTAAAGTATTTTTAGCAGTCAATAGCGTTTTACGATATCTACTATCTGTACTAAGCACCTGACTAACACCAGGTACATTTGCAGCACTATAGCTATCGTAAATAAAAGTACCAGCATCATTTACACTTGCACTATGATAGCCTTCCGACTTATCAATTCTACTCATTTTACCATTCTGCCAGTTTAGCGTGTAGCTATGCTTTTCTAATGGAGAGTCTTTAGTACTGGTTATAACTAGTTCTTTCTTATTCTTATTAACACCTATTATTTCATTGACCAACCAATCTCCCTTAGTCAATTGCTTTACTAATTTGCCATCAGTATTGTATACATACAAGTGCATATATCCATCCCTTTGACTCCACCACACGAACTTATCCTTTTCGCCTGGTAAGAAGTAAAGTGGGTTTTGAGGCTCAACATATTTCTCATTCTTTTCTTCAAACAAGGTCTTCACTTTATATCCTGTACGAGCATCATATTGGTTTAATGCCATATGCTTTTGCGCTCTATCCAACACAGCTATATAGACATACTCTTCGTCAGGGCTCCATGTAATGCTTGTCAAATACTGATCTTTAGGACCTTCTGTGTTTATCGTTACCGTCTTACCCGTAGTAGGATTATACACGCGTAGCTTTACTTCGTGAGAAGTGCCGCCAGCCATAGGATACTTAATGGTTTTAGCCTTTGCAGGATCAGCGCTCCAGTCTATGATAGGGTAATCATTGACCATTGTCTGATCCATGTGGTAGTACGCCAAATAATTACCTTGAGGAGAAAAGAAAATACCTCCATTAATACCAAACTCATTACGGTGAACCGATTGACCATTTATGATATCCTTATTCTCATCATCTGTCAACTGTAGCTGTTTACCATCACGGGTTATCATCCATAGATTATTATCTATTGTATAAGCTATATTTTGGCTTTTATCTACAGTAAGGTGAGCAGCATGCTCCGGTAGCTTCACCCAATCCATCCATTGGAAGCCGGCACCTGTCATCACACCTTTTCTTAACTGTGCTCCTTTTTTATAATACACCAAGCCTTTGTCTAGCCATTGCAGCATCGCTAAAGAGCTCAACCCTTGTGTATTACTCTTCTTTAATACTGTATCTACTTTTTCACTAGGGAAGTCAATAGACAATAACAATTGGTCATCACCATCCTTTACTACATGGTATAGCTTATTGGTATTAGGCTCCCAGCTTACACCCGATAACCTTTCAACAGCCAAAGAAGTGTACAAGCCACTAGTAGCCTCAGCCATTGTATATTTCTTTTGCCCCAATACTGGCAGTGCTATTAATAAGGCTACAAGAACCGAAGCTGACTTTTTCATACTTATCATTTGAAAAATTTATATGTACTTAATTAAAAGAGAACATGAAAATATTCATAATTCAGCAAAAAGGCACAACTTTATAAAACATTGCTTACTATTTCTTGCCATATAGGCATCTACGATAAAATAGATTATGTATAAAATTGCAGTTACACTTTTTTTATTACTTAGCATTAATGCACTAGCACAACCGGAACACTTTAACACTGTTGACTTTTGGTCTAAACTGAAATACGACACCTCGAGCATAAATTGGGCAACGACAAAAGCTGATACTGTAATAGTGGTTGTTTCTAACAGAAAGAAGACTAACGATTCGATACGCTTCATGTCAGAATACCCAACCAATGGAGCTTTACATCACTTTATAGTATATAGCCATAATGGCAAATGGCATGTAAAGCCTACAGGTAGCCTAGAAGAAGCTATAGACCTAGTACCTGATAAAGAGAAAGATTGGGTTGTATACACAGAGGGAATGGGAAAGCTTTTCACTAGCGACTTGGATAGAGGCATGAATATGTCGGCACAATATGGTGTTAACGTTATTATGCTCGACTACCCTAGCATTACCTCCACAAAAAGAACAAGTGGCAATTATCTATTCGCGGTAAAACAGTCAAAAGCCACTTATAAATACTTTACTAAAACACTAATACAAATAAAGCAACTGCATGCCAATAACCAACTTGGTAGCAAATTCAAAAGCCTGAACTTATTCTTTCATAGCATGGGCAATAACTTTGCCAAGCAATTGGCAAAGAAGGGACAACTCGTAAAACTCAATGAAGGCAGATGGGTGAATAATATAATACTAAACGCTCCCTGCGTACCTCAAAGCAACCATAGAAAATGGCTAGACAAAATAACCTTTGCGCAAAACATTTATGTGAACTACAACCCTGACGACTTTGTATTGGGTGCAGCCCATGTTGTTAGCAAAAGAAAACAACTAGGAGAAAAGATAAAGCACCCCATTTCTTTAAAGGCGCATTATATCAACTTCAGTAAAGTAGCGGAAGATCAGCATAGCAACTTTTTATAGCTGCACAACCATAAAAAAGTAAAACCTAATGCCAAGCTATACTATTTCACAGTACTTCACGGCATGACCATTAACTTTGAAAAAAGCCCCTTGTACCAAAAGTCTGACTATAAAGGTATTGGGTGGGACATAGCCCCTAACAAAGAGCCTTAGAGTGTATTTACCACTTGTCTTAGCTTCACTAGCTTCTCCATTAGTGGCTCTAGTAGATCAAGGTGAAGCATATTTGCTCCATCTGATTTTGCCTCTGAAGGACTAGGGTGTGTTTCTATAAACAATCCGTCCGCACCTACAGCTATACCTGCTCTTGCTATTGTTTCTATCATTTCAGGATTACCCCCAGTCACGCCGCTGCTTTGGTTAGGTTGTTGCAATGAATGTGTACAATCTAAAACCACAGGTACATCCATAGCTTTCATTGTAGGAATGGCACGATAGTCTACAATTAGATCGGTATAACCAAAACTAGTACCTCTGTCCGTTAGCATTACTTGGTCGTTACCACTTTCTCTAAGCTTAGTAACAGCAAACTGCATCGCTTCAGGACTTAGGAATTGTCCTTTCTTCACATTCACAACCTTACCTGTTTTTGCAGCAGCTACCAATAGATCTGTTTGACGACAAAGGAAAGCTGGTATCTGTAATACATCTACATACTCTGCCGCCATAGCAGCTTCTTCTGCGGCATGTATATCGGTAACTACTGGTATATTGAATTCTGATTTTACTTTTGCGATTATCTTTAACGCTTTCTCATCACCTATTCCTGTAAAGCTATCCAAGCGTGTTCTGTTTGCCTTTCTGTAAGATGCCTTAAATACATAAGGGATTCCCAGATTATCACAGACCCTCAATACTTTTTCAGCAATATCCATCACTACTTGTTCTCCCTCTACCACACACGGACCTGCTAAAAGAAAAAAGTTGTCTTTATTATATCTATCTGCAAATAGCTTACTAAGAAAATCGTTATTCATTGTGTAAAGATAATTTGTTTGCTTAGCATTCACTTAATGCTAATGGAATATGTGCCGCCAATCCACCTTCTGCCGTCTCCTTGTATTTATGATTCATATCTTGAGCCGTCTCCCACATAGTATGCACTACATGATCTAAAGAGACTTTAGCGTTATCAGGATTGCTTTGCAATGCCAATTGTGATGCCATTATAGCTTTGATAGCCCCCATGGTATTACGTTCGATACAAGGAACTTGTACCAGCCCTGCTACAGGATCGCAAGTAAGTCCTAAGTGGTGCTCCATTGCTATCTCTGCGGCCATCAGTGCTTGCCTTATACTACCACCTAAACTTTCTGTAAGTGCAGCGGCAGCCATTGAAGAAGAAACTCCTATTTCCGCTTGGCAGCCTCCCATAGCGGCAGAGATCGTAGCTCCTTTCTTAAATATGCTACCTATCTCTGATGCAGACAATAAAAACTGCATGATCTTATCTTCATCGTTGCCATCACAAAAAGTAACAAAGTATTGCAATACTGCTGGTATAACACCTGCTGCGCCATTAGTAGGTGCTGTTACTACTCTGCCGAAAGAAGCATTTTCTTCATTCACCGCCAGAGCAAAACAACTCACCCAGTCTAATATATATTTAAAACTGTCTCCACCATTTCTTATTGCTTCCAACCACTCTTCATAACTATCGTATGTTTGACCAGCAATAAGCTTTTTATTGAGCGCAGCTGCTCTTCTTTTTACATTCAGCCCTCCCGGTAGTTCGCCATTGATATGTGCCCCTCTATAGATACAATCTCTCATCACCTTCCAAATACCTAGCACCCCTTCCTTAGTTTCTTCTTCGCTGCGCCATGCCGTTTCATTTTCCTGTACTATTTCAGCAATTGTTAGCCCTGTCTTTCTACCCCAGTGCAGCAAGTCATCTGACTTATCAATTGGGAAGTGCAAGTCAACCTTATTATTCGTATAGCCAGTCTCCCCTTCTTTTATCACAAAACCACCGCCTATAGAATAGTAGGTTTCTGCTATCTGCTCACCATCTTCATAAGTACATAAGAAGGTCAAAGCATTGGGGTGGTATGGTAAGCTCTCAGTAAATAGAAACTCTATATCAATGCTTGGGTCAAAGTTTATTTCTTTCTCATGACCTAGCAATATTCTTTTGTGTTGAGCAATGGACTCTACCCTTGGCGTCACCTGATTCACATCAAACGTTACTGGATCTTCTTCACACAAGCCAAGCAATACCGCCACATCAGTACCATGCCCCTTACCTGTTTTAGCGAGAGAACCATAAAGCAGCACTTTTACTTCTTTTATGTTCTCCAGTCCTCTTTTTTTCAATGAGGCAATAAAAAACACAGCAGCTCTCCAAGGACCTAATGTATGAGAACTACTTGGGCCTATACCTATTTTAAAAATGTCGAATACTGATATGTTTTCTTTTATCACTTGTTCTTTATCAATTAAGAAGTGGCAAAGATACATACTAAGGTAGCAAGTAGGTCAAATGTTATGAAAATATAAAGCGCCGTTCTGTTAAAATAAGAACGGCGCTAATTCCATATTGTTGGTCTCTTTATTTCACCTCGATAGTATAAGGAAGCCAAGTCATTGTTTGACCGTTTATTCTCTTCAATCCTTTCAACTTCTTGATAAGTTGATACTCTTCACTCATCTCGTATTCCATTACAGCTTTAGCTATATCTACCTTTACATTGCTATTATTAGTGATGTTTTTCAACAATGCCTCAAACCTATCTACAGGCTCTGGGTAAGTAACTACCTGATAGTCGTCTATATCAGCCTTGGCAGATGCGCTCTCTATAGCCCTACTCAAACCTCCATAACCATCTGCCAATCCTTTTTCAATAGCATCAGTTCCTGTCCATACCCTACCTTGCGCTACTTCATCAACAGCATTAATATCCATATGCCTACCCTCAGCTACTCTGCTTTTGAAGATGTGGTAAATATTGTCTACCGACCTTTGCATACGAGCTCTTTCTTCTGCAGTTAAGGTTCTTATGCCACTAGGGAAGTCTGCATATGGTGCTGTCTTCACCCCATCAAAGGTGATACCTAATTTGTTCTTCATTAAGTTTTCAGTGCTGAACATCATTGAAAAGACACCTATACTACCCGTAATTGTATTAGGCATTACAAAAACACTATCAGCAAGAGCAGAGATGTAATACCCTCCTGATGCTGCATAGTCTCCCATAGAAACTATAATAGGCTTCTTTTCTTTCAATAACTGTAACTCTCTCCATATGATCTCTGAAGCTAGCGCACTACCACCCGGAGAATTTACTCTTAATACAACAGCTTTAATATCATCATTGTTCTTCACTTTTCTGATCTGTTCTACCATATCAACAGATGCAATTTGGTACATATCGTTCTTCTCACCTTTTATGATCTCTCCTTCTGCTACCAATACCGCGATCTTATCTCCTTTTATCTTTCTGCTCTGATACACTTTTTTAGCATATCTATTAATGGACAATAGTTTCAGCTTGCTATCCTCATCCAAGCCTGCAGCTTCCTTCAATCGTGCTTCGACACCATCTGCATATAACAGACTACTGATTAGTTTATTGGCAACAGCATCTTTAGGGAACTCTATTGCTCCTGTTTGTGCCATAGTAATTATCTCTTCTTTTGTCTTATTGCTATAGCCTGCTACTGCAGTTACAAATTCATTCCAAAAATCTGCTTGAAACTCTTGAATTTGCTCTCTATTGGCATCACTCATTTTTGTAGTTCTAAAAGGCTCTGTAGCACTTTTAAATTTACCTGCATAAAATATCTCCGGCTCTATCTCCAACTTATCCAATGAGCCTTTGAAGAACGCTAATACTGTAGCGAAACCCTTTAGTTCTATTTCACCTACAGGATTCAGGTAAATGCTATCTGCCGCCGTAGCAACATAATAAGCTCCTTGGGTAATATACTCCCCATAGGCATACACAAACTTGCCGCTTTCTTTGAATGAAGCTATTGCTTCTCTTACTTCTTGTAGTGTAGCCCAACCATTCGGCGAGCTTCCCAATCTTAAGTATATACCTTTTATATCATCGTCATTCTTAGCATAGTTGATAGACTTAACTATATCATACAAACTTGCGGTGTAACTTTCATCTCCACTAAATGCAGCAAAAGAATTCTCTTCTCCTATTTCATGAATTGAAGAACGCAAGTCTATTCGTAAAATACTGCTACTTGATACACTTACTTTCTCAGGTGTTGGCTTTACCGAATTAGATATTGCCGCCACCAGCAACCCGATACCAATACCAACTATAACAACCCCTGCTATAATTATTGCCAAAAATGAGGCAAAAAACATCTTAAAAAACTGCTTCATAGAATATTCCTTTTCAAACTGTATAGGTGCAAATATACAGGAGGTAATTGAAGTTCAACATATTTATCTTTTTACCAATGGGTGATTTTATACGGTATTTATTAAATCAGGTTCCCTATTTTTACTCTATGAAGCGATTATATTGCTTACTATTCATCTTGTGCATAGGCACAAATTATGTTTGGGCACAACAACTCTCTGAAGAGTCTATCAGACTAAAGAAAGTCTTTACAAAATATCAAGAGGTAAAAGATGCTCCCGAATGGCACTTGCGTTTGATAGATGCATTCCCTAACAATAAAGACGTTTTCATGGACATGTTCAATGCTCCTGAAAAAGACCAGCTATACCATGATAGCCATGACTATATGATGGCTTTTAAACATTCCAGTAATAGCTATCCCGACATGGCGCTACACAAGAGTTTATCTATTAGCACGGAACTATTAACTTGGAGTGCTGGGCCTGTAGATGATCTCCAAGAAACCATATATCATATCGCTCTTCACAACGCAGACACTTTTATTCAAACAATTAGCCTTTACAATAAAAAAGCGATTGCGGATATTGCTCATTTTCTCACCAGCAGTCAATCTGGCAAACTTCACCCTGATTATTCTAAACTAATAGCGCTACTTGAGGTTAAAGAACAAAAAAGATTAGCTAAAATATTTCGCAAAGAAATTCCAGACTATGAGCGATAATAACCCCGTATATAATACGATTGGCACAACCTATAATACAACTAGGAATGCAGACCCCTACCTAGCTGGCAGGCTTTACCATTTACTATCTCCTGATACTGAGGGAAAATACTTAGACATTGGCTGTGGCACGGGCAACTACTTTAGGGCACTTAGCGATATGGGTGTAGATCTATTAGGTATTGACCCTTCGGAAACCATGCTTCAAGCAGCAAGAGCCAACAATCCAGATAAAACATTTCTTTGCGCTAAAGCTGAGAACATACCTTTTGACGATAATTATTTTGATGGGGGCATAGGAACCTTTACCATGCACCACTGGGATAGTATAGCAGATGGGATGAAAGAACTCAATAGAATAGCAAAACCAGGGGCTCGTTTTGTATTCCTTAGCTTCGCTCCTGAACAAATGGACAGATATTGGTTGAAACATTATTTTCCTGACATGATAAAGTTATCAGGAGACCTAGTACCTAGCATCCCTAAGATGACAGAGCTACTACTAAACAATGGATTCAACAATGTAACAACAGAAAAATACTTTGTTCATGAAGAGCTAACTGACCTATTCCTTTTTGCTTATAAATATCAACCAGAAAAATATTTAGACCCCAAAGTTAGAAGTGGGGCATCCAGCTTTAGGCTTTTTGTCGAAGAAGAAGAATTGAATAATGGTTTAGCTAAACTTGAGGAGGATATTAACTCAGGCGCAATAGACGCTATCATAGAAAACTATGAAAATGATTTAGGCGACTATCTATTTTATGTTGCAACAAAATAAGGGGCAGTTGAACACTAAAAACACAGCATACTTACTACTAGGTAGTAACGAGGGAGATAGAGAACAGTGGATATCTACTGCCATAAAATATATAGAAAAAGAAGTTGGCCATGTAACCCGGCAGTCTGCCTTTTACCAAACAGCAGCATGGGGCATTGAGGAGCAACCCGATTTCTTAAACATGGCAATAGCTATAGAAACAGAACTTACCCCTATAGAACTGTTAGACAACATATTAGCAATAGAGCAACAACTGGGCAGGGAAAGAACCTTGAAATGGGGACAAAGAACTATAGATATAGACATCTTGTTCTACAATGACATCATTTTAGAGACAGAACGCCTTACTGTACCTCACCCTTATATCCATAAAAGAAATTTTGCTCTAGTTCCTCTTGAAGAAATTGCCCCAAATTTGCTTCATCCTATTTTAAATAAAGATATCACACAACTACTTGATAACTGTACAGATAAACTACAAGTTACTAAGCTTAAATAAATGCGAATCGGCTGTAGGCACTCCTATCAAAGTCCTTTCCCAAAAGGGTAATAACCAATAAAACATGCATAATTTTTTTTAAATATATTTTAGAAAACCTTTGCATTTTATATCGCTGTTTTTTAATTTGTTAGTTGTAAATTCGTGTGCTGTCACCTTTTACTTATGTGATAAAACTCTTATTAATCTTTTAAACATTGTGGATGATCTGACATTTACTTTAGTATTTTAAATAATGTATGGACGCAGGAAAAGTTGCCACAAAATCTAGAATGAACCTTAAAAAAGCGCTTTTAGAGCATTTTGGTTTCGAGGGTTTCAAAGGAGACCAGGAAAAGATCATAAAAAGTATTCTTTCAGGGAAAGACACTTTTGTTATAATGCCAACAGGTGGCGGTAAATCTTTATGTTATCAACTACCGGCACTAGTAAGTGATGGTATTGCTATTGTGGTCTCACCACTGATAGCACTGATGAAGAATCAGGTAGATCTGATACGCAGTTATTGTAGCAAGGATGATATAGCACACTTCCTAAACTCTACATTAAGCAAAACACAACAAAAGAAAGTTAAGTCAGACATTGTTCAAGGGCATACTAAAATATTATATGTAGCTCCCGAAACGCTTACAAAACAAGAAAACATAGATTTCTTCTCACAGATAGGCATCTCTTTCTTTGCAGTAGATGAGGCGCACTGTATCTCAGAATGGGGACATGATTTCAGACCTGAATACAGGAAATTGAGAGCAATGATCGAACAGATCAATGCTGATATTCCTATCATTGCCCTTACCGCTACGGCAACACCTAAGGTACAAGATGATATTGTGAAGAACCTTGACCTTAAAAAACCGAATATTTTCATTTCGTCCTTCAACAGGGCAAATTTATACTACGAGATACTGCCCAAAGGCAGTAAAGCCAATGTACTTAAAAACATAGTTAAGTACATTCGAAAGAACAAAGGCAAGAGTGGTATCATATATACCCTGAATAGAAAAACAACGGAGGAGCTTGCCAGTACATTGCAGGCTAACGGAATTACCGCTGTGGCCTACCATGCAGGTCTTGATGCTAATGTAAGGGCTAAACGCCAAGACCAATTCCTAATGGAAGAGGTGGAAGTTATTGTAGCCACAATAGCTTTTGGTATGGGCATTGACAAGCCAGATGTAAGGTTTGTGATGCACTATAATATCCCTAAATCTCTGGAGAACTACTACCAAGAAACAGGTAGAGCAGGACGTGATGGACTAGAGGGTAACTGTATTCTTTATTACTCTCATAAAGATGTGCAGAAGCTTGAACACCTGATGAGGGACAAGCCATTGAGTGAAAGAGAAATGGGTGCTCAACTTATATCTGAAACAGTAGCTTATTCTGAAAGTGGTGTTTGTAGAAGAAAATTATTGCTCCACTATTTTGGTGAAGAATACAAAGAGGACAATTGCGGCAAATGTGACAACTGTAATAATCCTAAAGAAAAGCTTGAAGTAAGAGACAGTTCTAAAATAGTTTTAGACACCGTTAATGAACTTGATGAGCGTTTTAATATCGACTATGTAGTAAATATAATCTTAGGTAAATCAAACCCACAAATCAAGACATTCAAACATGATAAATTGAAATCTTTTGGTTCAGGTCTTATCATGGAAATGGAAGATAACTTCTGGCACTCATTAATAAGACAAATGATGCTTGAAGGCCTTCTTCGAAAAGACATCGAAGAATATGGTTTGCTTAAAATAACCGACAGAGGTCGTAAATTCCTTAAAAAGCCATTCTCTATAATGGTGGTATTGAACCACGAGTTTAAAGAGGATGATAGTGATGAAGAAGAGGTAAACGCAGGAGCACCTGCCAGTGCAGACCCTGTACTCTTTGAGATGCTTAAAGAGCTAAGAAAAGATGTTGCCAGAGAAAAAGGGTTACCACCATTTGTCATCTTCTTAGAGAACTCACTTGACGAGATGGCCACCAACTATCCTACTACCCTTGATGAGCTAGAACGCATACAAGGAGTAAGTAAGGGCAAAGCAATGCGCTTTGGCAAGAAGTTTATTCAACTAATAGAAAAATATGTAGAGGAGAATGATATAGAAAAGCCTGACGATTTTGTTATGCGAAGCGTTGTCAACAAAAGTGGAATGAAGGTGTATATCATTCAGAACATAGACAAAAAGATACCTCTTGAAACTATAGCTAAAAATAAGGGCATCAGCGCTCACGACTTACTAACAGAAATGGAAAGTATTGTAGCTAGTGGCACTAAGTTAAATCTAGACTACATTCTAGATCAAGAGCTGGATGAGTATGAGCAAGAGGATATCTCTGACTACTTCAGAGAGAGCGAAGATGATAACTTGGACGATGCTTATGAAGAATTTAGAGATAGTAACGTGACTATAGAACAATTGCAAATGATGCGTATCAAGTTCATGAGTGAATTTGCGAACTAACTATACAAAAAGTATATACCGTAAAAAAGAGGCTGCATGCAGCCTCTTTTTTAATTAGTATCATTCTTCTTTTGTGGTGGTCTCTGTTTACTTCTATTTTGAGTAGCAGGTCTGTTACTGTTACCACCTGGCTTATTTTTAGTATTGTTATTTCTGTTACTAGGTCTTGCTGGTCCTTTTTGTTGTCCTTGACCTTGTTTGCCCTGTCCTTGCCCTTGCTTATTAGATGGTGAAGACGCAGAAGCATTTCTCCTATTGTTGTTATTCCCTTGCCCTTGAGGTCTGGCATTTCTTTCACCGCCGCCTCCACTTGGACGTTTTTTCTTTTTCTTCTTCCCTTTTTCAAGAGAGCGCAAACTGATCTGGCCAACATCGTTCACAAAGCCCATATCTACTTTGGCGGCATGCTTCTCATTGCTTACTTCCAGCTCTACAGGTTGTAGCTCCTCGGCTTTTTTACCCGCCTTGTTAAGTGCTAATATTTCATTTACGCGATCTATGCTTAGAGGATACTGCTTATTGCTATCGCTATAGCTAAACCACATTAGGTTCTTAAATATATCTCTCTTTTGAAGATTGGCTCTCCCTTTTACAGTTTCAACGTACTCTATATTTTCAGGGAATACCTTCAAGGCATCCATATAGGTATCTAGCTCAAAGTTAAGGCAGCATTTAAGCCTACCACACTGACCACTAAGTTTAGTTTGATTGATAGAAAGGTTTTGATAACGAGCGGCAGCAGTGTTTACACTTTTGAAGTCGGTAAGCCAAGTGCTACAGCAAAGCTCTCTACCACAACTACCTATACCTCCTACTTTACCACTTTCCTGACGAGCACCTATCTGCTTCATTTCTACCTTGACCCTGAAATCTGAAGCATAACGCTTGATCAACTCTCTAAAGTCAACGCGCTGGTCGGCAGTATAAAAGAAGGTTGCTTTTTTACCATCAGCCTGGATCTCCACTTCACAAAGCTTCATCTCCAGATCTAACTGACGAGCTATTGCTCTGGCACGAGTTAAGAAATCAGATTCTTTTTCTTTGTTCTTGTCACGTGCTTCAAGATCTGCTTCCGTTGCCGTGCGCAGCACCTTTTTAGTAACCTCTTCTTCTTTTACGTTATTCTTTTTCAGCTGTAGCTTCACTAGCTCACCTGTAAGACTTACCTGGCCTACATCGAAGCCACTTACGCCTTCCAGAGCTAGCATTTCGCCTTTGGCAGGAAGAATAGAGCTATTAATTCTATAAAAATCCTTTCTACTTCCTTTATTAAAAGATAACTCTATTATATCATACGGTTTTGCCCCACTAGGTAAGGGCAGGGTACTTAGCCAATCAAAAACATTCAACCTGTTACATCCACCACTACTACATCCACCATTGCTCTTACATCCACCGGGTTTTCCATTAGCTCCAGACCCACAATTTCCACATCCCATTTACTATATATTTATGAAGACAGTAAGCCGATATCCACATTTAACATTCATTCCTATGATACCTTTTCAGCTTACCTGATAATTAAAAAACTACAATTAGCGAAAATACTAAAAAAAGGGAGATATAATAACAATATAACAGCAGAGTGTCTATAATTGAGGTATTGGTCTATTAGATACAATATAAGCTAACTTAATAGCTAGTGCATGTAGCTGTGTTTTGCTATGCGCATTACGCTCTACTTTATGTATTGTATCGGTCATCTCCTCAACCATATTATTAAACACATTAATACTTACATTCATAGAAGCCAGCTTTTTCACAAACTGAGACTCTGCTTCAGGCAAAGAAGGTTCTTGATCGGGTAAGTATTTAGCTCTTATAGCCTGCTCTAATAGTTGGATATTATATTGTAAAAAATTCTTTTGTTTCTCTCTCCCCTCCTTACTCCACTCTTCTGCAAATTTTGACAGAGCAATGCCATTATTTGTGAATATAGCATTGAACAATGTCCTTACACTTGCAAACAAATCATTACCAGCGTGTTGCAACAATCTAAGTGCCTCGGCATAGCTACCATGAGACATATGTGCCACTTGAGCTGCCCTTGCTTCATCAGCTAGCCCTTTGGCTACAAACCGTTGAGCAATATCTACTTCTGGTATAGGAGCTAGTCTTATTATCTGTGTTCGAGACAAGATAGTTGGCAATATCTCTTCCAGATCTTCCGCCACAAATATCAAAAAAGTATTCGCAGGTGGTTCTTCTATTAATTTAAGTAAGATATTCCCCTCCTTACCCAAATATTCCGGCCTCCATACAATTTGCACTTTACCTTTCCCTTCATACGACTTTAAGTTCAAGTCTTCAATTATCGTCCTGCACTCTTCAGCCGTAATATTCCCTTGTTTATTCTCCGCGTTTATAAACTGCAACCAGTCGTAAGAAGAGCTGTATGGTGTTTGCTGGACAAACTCTCTAAAATCTTTGATGAAAAGCTTACTACTTGCTTTTGTACCAGGCTTAGGAGAAATAGAGGGAAATGATAAGTGTAGATCGGGGTGTTCTAATCCTTTCACTTTACTACAGGAAGCGCATTCACCACAAGAGTCCGTTTCCTGCCTGTTCTCACAAAAAATATACTGTGCAATAGCTAATGCCATTGGCAAACCGCCTACTCCATCACGACCAACAAGTAGTAGTGCATGAGGAAAATGGTTGTTCTGCCACATGCCTATTATTCCTTCTTTAGCTTTTTGTTGCCCAGGTATATCTATAAATCTCATTGCTATTTATAAAAGTAAAAAGAAAAAGAGTAGCTCTGCCTCTAGAAATGAAAAGTTTTGGTGGAATCAGAAAAATAATTTAATTTGATATCATTATAATATCATTTCAAATAAACTAAAACTACATAAATGGAAAAAAACGTAAAAGCAATGAATGGCTATTTAGCCTTATTATTATCACTAGTTCTACTAGTCTTATCTATTGTATTCTTTGCAATGGGAGATACTAATATAGAATGGGTATTCGTGGGTATACTCAGTATAATCATTATGGTGTTCTTACTTAAAGGACTAATGGTGATACACCCTAACCATATAAGAGTCTTGAACTTCTTTGGTAAATACGTAGGCACAGTAAAAGCAAATGGCTTATTTTTTGTCAATCCGCTATACTCTACAGTAAAACTGACACAACGTGCTCAAAACCTAGCAACGCCTACCCTAAAAGTGAATGATAAAATGGGTAATCCTATTGAGATCGGAGCAGTTGTAGTATGGAAAATTGCCGACAGCTATAAAGCAGCCTATGAGGTATCTAACTATAAAGAGTTTGTAGTGACACAAAGTGAAGCTGCTGTACGTAGTCTTGCAGGTGGTTTTGCCTATGATAATATTGAAGATGAAGAAGCAAAGATAACACTTAGAGATGGAGGCGAAGAGGTAAATGCACTATTGGAAAAAGAACTGACTGATAGACTACAAAGTGCAGGCATAGCTATTCTGGAAGCACGTATTAGTCATCTAGCATATGCTCAAGAAATAGCAGGAGCTATGCTACAAAGACAACAGGCTACTGCGATAGTAGCAGCAAGGTATAAGATAGTAGAAGGAGCTGTGGGCATGGTGGAAATGGCACTAACAGAATTAAACAAAAAAGATATAGTAGATCTTGATGAAGACAAAAAAGCAACAATGGTAAGCAACTTGCTGGTAGTACTGTGTGGAGAGAAAAACACACAACCTGTTATCAATACAGGCACACTTCATCAATAAAACATTAAAGTTACGTGGGTAAGAAAAAGAGTTTTGTTTTACGATTGAACGAAGAGACTTATAAGGAGCTGGAGAAATGGGCAGCTGATGAGTTTCGTAGCGTCAATGGGCAACTGGAATGGCTAATAGACAAAGCCATGAAAGATGCTGGAAGAAAGAAAAAGACAACAACTAAAAAAGACAATAATCTCTAACCTGACCTTCGGGTCCTAAAAATTCACAACATGTTTTTATATCTATTTCGGAAGTACCTCAGAAAAAATGCAGAACAGCACAACAAGCTAATTCCAATTTTTGTTTGGACATCCTCAGTATCATTACTCCTCGTAGGTGTCTATCTTATGTATTAACAATAAGCCCTAACTGTATAGTTAGGGCTTATTTTATATTAGCTTGAAGTCACTAGTATCCATTTCATGCCCGTTTATTATCACAGACACTTTATGAGGTCCCTTATAGTATTTTCTCGTAGTTATAGGTTTAAAACTTTGTTTTCGCTCTACATTATATTCTTCACCAGCGGCATAACTACGCTCACTTATTTTAAATACTTTTTTAGACAAAGTTCCATTTGCTCTTAAATAATACATACCATATTCTAATCGTAAGACTTTGTCTTTCTTACCAGTATTATGAATACGGAATGAGAATTTCAAATCCTTACCCTCCTTCACGGTAGGTGTAAGCACTTTAAAATCAGACAACTTTATTGACTTATCCATCTCTAAACCAAACAAGCTCATCACAGTTGTGTTACCTTGTTTTAATAAGGTACGTGCAGCATGCTTAGCCACCCAGTCTGTATGCTTGGTTTTACCTAGCCAGTTCTTAATAAGCTTCACTGCCAGTTCTGGATTGTCTTTTGATATATCATTAAGATTATTGGCCACGCTTTTTCTTACCCATACATCATCGTCATTCTTTAAGTTTTCTAGTATGGGTAATATTGGAGCAGGGTTATCTTTAAATCTATCAAGAGCCATACCCCAAGGCAATCTTGGTCTACACCCCTCAGTGGACAGCCTGCGCACTTTAGCATTTTTGTGTTTTGACCATTGAAGCATTTGCCGCATCATCCTATCCTCATACTTTATAATAAAAGGTCTTACTGCAAATTCACAACTCATAAATTGAGTAAGCAGCTCCATTGCTTTTATAGACTCATCATAGTATTCCAGACCATAACGTTCTATATATTCACAAAGGCACATGTACCCAAAACTCACCTCTTTAATATTAGCCGCTAAAAGCTCCTTCGTTATATCTGTAATTATTTTAGCAGCCTTAGGGAAACTATTTGGGAGTAATCCGTGTAACACTTCCGTAACGTGTTTTACTCGTTGTTTTAGTTCCTTTTCGTTCCATTCTTTATCAAAGATGCTATCTCTGAATTTCTTCTTTGTGCCTACTTTTACATGCTTTGCAACCCCATCATAGAGCTCATCAACAAACGAAGGCTTAAAAAAGACATCCTTAAATAATTTACTTTCTTCTGCCATAATTATAGTTTTGACTTTATCTCTTTAACACGTTCCTCAAACGTCATTTTTCTATCTAGTGGATTTTCTAATGGCTTAAAATAATCCATCAGTTCCTTTGAATGTTCGTCTCTCTTTTGTGTAGCAAAATTAAAATGAACAAACTTTGACCACAATATGGCTTTCAATTGGGTCTTTGTCTTATCCCACATATACATCTCTACAAGAATGTCTGTGTTCGTCAATTCTAACAAGGTTGATTGTATCACTACTGTTTCCATCAACATGGCTGGTTTTAGATAAGCTATCTGATTCTGCCCTACCACCCAGCTTTTACCATGCTCCTTACCATAAGCATATATGTTCAATTGGTAGTTTTCCCAAAGATGGTCTTCGCGAGCATTAATAAAATAGTCTATATACCTAGAATTATTCAAGTGATTAAAGGGGTCACAATCTGGGAAACGGATCAAAACCTTACTTTCCAGTACTTTGCTTTTGTTCATGCTAAATAGTTATAGCTGCAACTTAAATCATTATAAATAAAAAAGGCTACCAAATTGGTAGCCTTTAACATTATATAAGTTTAAAGAACTAGTCTTTATTCTCTTCTTGTGCTGGAGCTTCTGTAGCAGGAGTCTCTGCAACTGTTTCTTCAGGAGCTGGAGTTTCTGTAGCAGGAGCTGCTTTTTTAGCACCACCACTACGTCTGCTACGACGAGTTTTCTTATCAGAAGTACTCTTAGCCGTGTTTTGATAGATCTCGTTGAAATCAACTAACTCGATCATTGCCATATCAGCAGCATCACCCATACGACGTGGTAACTTGATGATACGAGTGTAACCACCAGGACGGTTAGCTACCTTATCACCAACAACAGAGAAAAGTTCAGTAACTGTCTCTTTATCTTGAAGATAACTAAAAGCAACACGACGGTTGTTAGTGTTATCAACTTTAGAACGAGTAATGATCGGCTCAACATGTACACGTAGTGCTTTTGCTTTAGCCAATGTAGTATTGATACGTTTATGTTGTATCAACTGACGCGAAAGGTTCATCATTAGAGCCTTACGGTGTGCCTTTTTACGACCTAGATTATTTACTTTATCTCCGTGACGCATGACTTATGTTTTTAAATTGTCATTAATTTCCTCCGTACCGTGTCAAGGAATTACGAAGTACATTTGTTATAAAAAATACAGGATAAACTATGTCTTATAGTTTATCCTGCAAAATTATTAATTAGTCGCTGCTGCGAACATATTTGCTGATATCCATACCGAAGTGTAGACCACGCTCACCCAGTACTTGCTCGATCTCAGAAAGAGACTTCTGACCGAAGTTACGGAACTTCATTAGCTCTTCTTGAGTGTATTGAACTAACTCACTTAGAGAATTGATCTTAGCTGCTTTCAAACAGTTAAAAGCACGTACAGAAAGTTCTAGATCTTCAAGTGGAGTATTCAACACTTTACGTACTTGTAAAGTTTCTTCATCTACTACAGCTTCCTTCTCTTCACGTTTGGTATCAAGAGAGATATTTTCGTCAGTAATGATCATCAAGTGCTGAATAAGAATGCGAGATGCTTCTTTAACAGCTTCTTCCGGATGAATAGTACCATCTGTAGCAACTTCCATGATCAATTTTTCAAAGTCAGTACGTTGCTCAACACGAGTGTTCTCAATACGATACTGAACGTTCTTGATCGGAGTGTATATAGAGTCGATAGCTATGATACCTACAGGTGCCTCAAGAGGACGATTTTCTTCAGCAGGAACATAACCGCGACCTTTACCAAGATGTAATTCTATTTGGAAAGTAGTACCTGGCTCCATATTGCAAACAACCAAATCCGGGTTCATTACCTCAAAGTTTGGAAGCGCATCACCGATCATACCTGCAGTAAAGCTCTCTTGACCTTTGATAGTTAGTTCAACACGGTCAGTAGATACTTCATCCTCAACCACTTTCTTTAAGCGCACTTGCTTAAGGTTCAAAATGATCTCTGTAACATCTTCAAGCACACCTTTGATAGTGGCAAACTCATGGTCAGCACCAGCGATCTTGATAGCTGTGATTGCATAACCCTCAAGTGAAGATAATAGAACACGACGTAAAGCGTTACCAATAGTAACACCATAACCAGGTTCTAACGGACGGAACTCAAATAGAGCTTCAAAATCTGTTGCTTTTTGAAGAGCAATTTTATCCGGCTTTTGGAAATTCAATATGGCCATATTGAGCTTACTTATTTTTAGAAAATATTATTAAAAATGGTGGCTTTGTTAAAAAGCCTATAATAAAACCTATAGCCTCTGTATAGAGGCTATAAGTAATCATTACTTAGAATATAACTCGACGATCAATTGCTCTTTAATATTCTCAGGAACGCTATCGCGCTCTGGATGAGCAATGTATGTACCTTTCAACTCACCTTCATTCCACTCTACCCAGCTAATTTTAGGATTTTTACTTCCTATCATGCTAGTGATGTCAGTGTTTACTTTACTCTTAGGCTTCAATTCAATAACGTCACCTGGCTTCAAACGGTAAGAAGGAATATTAACGATATTTCCGTTTACCATGATGTGCTTGTGAGATACTAGTTGACGAGCAGCAGGACGAGTAGGAGCAATACCTAAACGATATACTGTATTGTCTAACCTAGCTTCCAGAAGACGGATAAGGTTTTCACCTGTAGCTCCCTTCAAACGGTTAGCTTCTACATATGTGTTACGGAATTGCTTCTCTAGAACACCGTATGTATATTTTGCTTTTTGCTTTTCTTTAAGCTGTAAAGCGTACTCTGAAGTAGACTTACGTCTACGAGAGTTACCATGCTGTCCCGGAGGGAAGCTGTTCTTTTGTAGGCTTTTTCCTGAACCAAGTATTGGTTCTCCAAATTTTCTACAAATTCTGTTTTTAGGTCCTGTGTAACGAGCCATTTTTTATTTGCGATTTTTCATTTTCCCGTAACGTCTCATAAAAATCGAAAAATCGGATCCGTTACGGTAATTGTTATTAAAAGATATTATACTCTACGTTTTTTCGGAGGACGGCAACCGTTGTGCGGTAATGGAGTCACGTCTTTGATGGTAACGATCTCCAAACCAACATTTGATAAAGAACGGATAGCACCTTCACGACCAGAACCTGGTCCTTTTACATAAACATCCACTTTCTTCAATCCAGCATCCATTGCTTTTTTACCACAATCCTGAGCAGCAGTTTGAGCTGCGTATGGAGTGTTTTTCTTTGAGCCACGGAAGCCCATTTTACCTGCAGAAGACCAAGATATAACTTGACCGCTCTTGTTTGTTAAGCTAATGATGATGTTGTTGAATGTTGCACTGATATGTGCATCACCGTAAGCATCAACTTTAACTACGCGCTTCTTAGAAGAAGTCTTTGAAGATTGTCCTTTTGCCATTTTTTACAAATAAGGTAGTCTAAAAATGAAATTGGGATCACCCAACCGCGAGCCACTCCTCCCTGCTGCACCACAACAGATCCAGTAGTGGCAACGCTATTATTTTCTTGGTGCTTTCTTTTTACCTGCAACTGTCTTACGCTTACCCTTACGAGTACGGCTGTTAGTACGAGTACGCTGTCCACGAAGTGGTAAACCTTTACGGTGACGTAAACCTCTGTAACAAGCAATATCCATTAAGCGCTTGATGTTCATTTGCACTTCCGAACGAAGCTGACCTTCTACCTTGAATTCGTTAGTAATCGTGTTACGAATTTCAGATAGTTCATCATCATTCCAATCCGCTGCTTTCTTATCATAGTCTATACCTGCTTTATCAAGTATGTACTGAGCAGTGCTACGGCCAATACCGTAGATGTAAGTAAGCGCAATTTCGCCACGCTTGTTTTTCGGAAGGTCAATACCAGCTATACGAGCCATGTATGTATATAAATTTTATTATTAATAATGATTACCCTTGACGTTGCTTAAATCTTGGGTTCTTCTTGTTAATTACGTATAATTTCCCTTTACGACGTACGATCTTACAATCGGCGCTACGTTTTTTTATTGATGCTCTAACCTTCATTACTGTTGGGTTATATAATTATAATTATGATTACGCTTATTTATACCTATATATAATACGACCTCTTGTTAAATCATAAGGGCTCATCTCTACCCCTACTTTATCTCCAGGCAGTATTCTGATGTAGTGCATACGCATTTTACCAGAAATAGTTGCCAAGATCTCATGATCATTTTCCAATCTAACTCGAAACATTGCGTTGGACAATGCCTCGACTATTATACCATCCTGTTTAATTAAAGACTGCTTCGCCATATTATAAAGGATTGCAAAGGTAAAGAAAAAATTGCTTCTCCAACAATTTTTCTCCACTAAATATGGCTTTTTTGTTAAATTGTAGCTCAAAATAGCCACATAAGGCTATTTCTCCTATGTAACCTGTTAGTTTTCAGATATATGCGAAGAAACAAATTGCTCTGTCCAAGACAATAAAGAAGCATATTGTTCGTCAATTAGGTCGTGCGGAAGCTCAAAAGGAGGGTTTGTTGTCGTTAAAAACACGGTATGCATCGACTGACGCTTGCCAAACTCCATATCACTTAAATTATTACCGACCATTACACTCTTACTAAAGTCTATATTAGAAAAGTCTTCTTTTGCCTGCTCCCCCATACCTGTATTAGGCTTACGGTTATGGTTATCATCTTCCAAAGCCGTACACGCATACACTTTATCTATTCTTCCCGAAGCATTGGCAATAGCCGCTACCATTTTATTATTAATATCCTTCAGATCGTCTATTGACATAATTCCCCTACCTACACCTCTCTGGTTGGTAACTACTATAATAGTACCAAACAGCTGAGCTACATTACCTAGGGCTTCTAGCGCGCCGTCACAAAACCTAAATTCGCTCCAATCCGTGATGTATGTACCTTTATTTTCAACATTGATGACTCCATCTCTGTCTAAAAATAATGTCCAATCTTTATTTACTTCAATACCCATAACATCCAGTTTTCTATCCTTTAAACAATGATTCTTCCGTCAGCTGGCAGATAATATGACCTATTGTAATATGCGATTCTTGTATTCTTGGCGTATCCTTACTCGGCACATTCACCAGATATTGACAAAGGTTCTTCATCTCACCACCATCCTTACCTGTAAAACCTACAGTAATCATACCAAGCTCGTTAGCCATTTGTAAAGCATTTGTAATATTAGTAGAATTACCCGAAGTACTTAACCCTATCAAAACATCTCCTTTTTTACCTACCCCTTTTACTATCCTACTGTATACATGCTCATAACCATAATCGTTAGCCACTGCTGTTAAATAAGAGGTATTGCAATGCAACGCCTCAGAAGGCAACGGATCTCTATCGCTGTAAAAACGCCCACTAAACTCTGCCGCCAAGTGTTGCGCATCAGCTGCACTCCCCCCATTACCGCAGAACAGGACCTTGTTACCATTCTTAAACGCTTCTGTTATCACTGAGGTCACTTTTTCAACCGTATTTAATAATACTTGGTCATTAAGGACTTCATTTTTAACAGCAATAGAAGCTGCTACGATATTCTTTATTTGTTCAAGCATATACTAACAAAAATAAGACAGCGTTCGGATAAACCGAACGCTGTCTGTAAAACATTATAAATATTCTTAAATATTATATTACTAACATAGCATCTCCATAGCTGAAGAAACGATATTTCTCCTTTATAGCTGTTTGGTAAGCTTCCATAGCTAAATCGTACCCTGCAAACGCACAAACCATGATCAGCAAGCTAGTTTTAGGTAAATGGAAGTTGGTAACTAAACAGTTAGCAATAGAAAAATCGTGAGGTGGGTGAATGAACAAATTGGTCCACCCTTCTTCTGCTTTCAGGAGACCTTGAGCAGTAACTGCGCTCTCCATAGCTCTCATAGTGGTAGTTCCTACTGCACATATTTTTCTGCCCTCCACCTTAGCCTTGTTCACTATATGAGTAGCATAGTCTTCAACATTGAAGTACTCTGCATCCATTTTATGCTTAGATAGATCTTCTACCTCTATCGGACGAAAAGTACCTAGACCAGTATGTAAGGTCACTTCGGCAAACTTAACACCGATTATCTCTAATCTTTTAATTAGCTCACGGCTATAGTGCAAACCAGCAGTAGGAGCCGCTACAGCACCTTCATACTTTGCATATACAGTTTGGTAACGTTCTTTATCTTCCTCATCAGGCTTACGCTTGATGTATTTAGGAAGTGGCGTTTCTCCCAACTGATCTAATATTCTCTTAAATGCTTCTTCATCGCCATCAAAAAGGAAACGGATAGTACGACCTCTTGAAGTAGTATTATCAATCACCTCTGCTACCAACTCATCATTATCACCAAAGTATAGCTTGTTACCTACACGTATTTTACGAGCAGGGTCTACTATAACATCCCAAAGTCTGTTTGGCTTGTTTAATTCACGAAGAAGGAAAACTTCAATTTTAGCACCAGTCTTTTCCTTACGGCCATACAAGCGTGCAGGGAACACTTTGGTGTTATTTACCACCATCACGTCCTTGTCATCAAAATATTCTTGTATATCGCGGAAAGTTCTATGCTCAATCTTGCCTGTATCCTTATGCACCACCATTAGGCGACTATCTTCTCTAGATTTTGCAGGATGCTGTGCTATTAGGTTAAGCGGAAGGTCAAACTTAAATTGTGACAACTTCATATATAGAAAGACTAATTTAAAAGTCTGCAAAGATAGTAAATCTTTGCCATAATTTTATTATACAGCCTGTTTTTAGGATTTTATGATTTCTTTCTGATATATATCCTCATAAATACGGGCTGCGATTTAAGTCTTTGGCTTTGTTACCTTACTTTTGAGACCTAAATTTTAATATATATGCAAGCTTGGAAAGACTATATGTCTGAAAACAAAGACCGCTTCATGGACGAATTGCTTGATCTATTACGCATTCCGTCTGTAAGTGCAGATAGTAAATACAAAGAAGATGTAGCTCGTTGTGCTGAGTCTATCAAAGAAAACCTTCTAAACTCGGGTTGTGATTCTGCTGAAATATGCCCTACAAAGGGACACCCGATCGTATACGGTGAAAAGATCATTGACCCGGCTTTGCCTACAGTATTAGTATATGGACACTATGATGTGCAACCACCGGACCCATTAGACCTATGGGATAGTGGCCCATTTGAGCCAGTGATAAAAAATGGCAATATATATGCGCGTGGTGCTTGTGATGATAAAGGACAAATGTTCATGCACGTAAAAGCATTTGAGATGATGGCTAAAACCAACACTCTTCAATGCAACGTGAAGATCATGATAGAAGGCGAGGAAGAAGTTGGTTCTGACAACCTAGGCACTTTCCTAGAAGAAAATAAAGAGAAATTAGCTGCTGATATCGTATTGGTATCCGACACAGCTATGATAAGCATGGAAAACCCATCTATCGAAACAGGGCTTCGTGGCCTTACTTATGTTGAGGTAGAAGTAACAGGCCCTAACCGCGACCTACATAGTGGTGTTTATGGTGGCGCTGTGGGTAACCCGATCAATGTACTAAGCAAAATGATCGCTTCGCTACATGATGAGAACGGTCATATCACGATTCCAGGGTTCTATGACAAAGTAATAGACCTAAGCGATGCAGACAGAGCAGCTATCAACAATGCTCCATTTAACCTTGAAGAATACAAAAAAGATCTTGGCGTAGACGAGGTACGTGGCGAAAAAGGATACTCTACACTTGAGCGTACAGGTACACGCCCTACACTAGATGTAAATGGTATTTGGGGTGGATATACTGGCGAAGGTGCTAAGACGGTACTTCCTTCAAAAGCTTTTGCTAAGATATCTATGCGTTTGGTTCCTGACCAATCTTCTCATGAGATCACTAAATTATTTACAGACCATTTCTTGAGCATTGCTCCTGCTGATGTGAAAGTAAAAGTTACACCGCATCATGGTGGTGAGCCGGTAGTCACCCCAACAGACTCTATAGCTTACAAAGCTGCTGCAAAAGCGGTAAAGGAAGCTTTTGGCAAAGACCCGATACCTACACGTGGTGGAGGTAGCATTCCAATCGTTGCCTTGTTTGAGAAAACACTAGGACTTAAGACTGTACTTATGGGCTTTGGACTAGATAGCGACAATATCCACTCTCCTAACGAGAAGTATGGTGTTGAGAACTACTACAAAGGGATTGAGACCATACCTTTCTTCCACAAGTATTTTGCAGAAATGAGCAAATAAGTGCTTTTTATCGTATACAACAAAGGGTAGCAAATTGCTACCCTTTGTTGTATACTCGCTTAGTTAAATAACAAAACTGTAACTACCTTACAATACATTCCTGTTTATTTTTATAGCATGCAATCTACAGGAAATACTGCATCTATTAACATCCGTCAAATTATCGCTCTGCTCAAGTTGAGGTCTATGCAATTGGTGCGTGTAATAATAGACGCGGGCTGGCGTTCTTTGTTAGTTGTCCCCATCATACTATTTGCCATAGGTTATGGTATCAAAATCTTGACAGACCGCAGCGCTTTGCAACTGAACATTGTCGCTTGTGTATTAGTGTATTTAGCTAATACTGCTCGTAAAGACAAAGGCTTCTTATCTCTATTGAGGGTGAACGGGCAAGCTTTCAGACTAATAGAGTACACTATGCTGATTATACTAATAAATGCGTATGCTATATCACAGTCCGCAGTGAATATCCTATATATGTTAGGCACAGTTTTATTCGTAGCAATACTGACAAACATTAAGCCCAACAAGCAGCTAAAAAAGCCCGATATATTAAAGCGCATCACAGGACGACTCCCGTTGCGACTGTATGAGTTAAAATATGGTGTAAGGCAGGTTTCGGTATTGATATTCTTGTTTTGGTTTGTGGCTATGGTGGCTGCTTTCCTTGGTCCTATATTACCGTTCATTATTACACTGGTATGCCTGACGCTTTTAGAACATATAAGTTATACTGAACCTGTAGAAATAACGCAAAGTCATCGAACAATCCCCAAGGTATTAAATGGAAAAATGAAGCACATTGCAAAAGTCATCTTCATATTCTTTTTGCCACAGACAATCATTACACTAATAATAAGACCCGAGTGGATAATTCTAGCGGGTATTGCATTTGCATACCTGCTATCTTATATCATCATTTTTTACGCGCTGCTATTACGCTATGCTGATGATGTTACCATGTATAGTCGTTTTTCTAAAAACGTACAACTTATTTTATTTTTAGTCGTGTCTCCCCTACTACCTGTATCTGCTTACTTATTATACAGACAATATAAAAACGCCACATGCAATCTTCAACCGTTATTGAATTAAAAAGTTTTTCGTTTTCGTATGGTAACAAGCCAGTGCACAAAGACTTGAACCTGCTTATAGAGCATGGCACAGTACACGGCATACTGGGAGCTAACGGTGTAGGTAAGTCCACTTTATTCAACTGCTTGTTTCACAATTACCTGCATGATGCGATGCATGTAGCAAAAGGTTATGAAAAAGAATTGGCATACCTGCAGGCAGAGCCGTATCACTATCCATACATGACTGGAATGGAATACCTAAAAATCATCTGCGCGAAAGAGAAGCATGCTGACATAAAAGATTGGAACAGTATTTTCCAACTTCCACTTGGAGAGTATGTACACAACTACTCTACAGGTATGAAAAAGAAAATAAGCCTGTTGGGTAATATTCTACTAGATAAAAAAATAATACTGCTGGACGAACCAACCAATGGGCTAGATTTAGAGACCAACGAGTTTTTCAAAGTACTGATAGCCAAGCTAAAACAAACAGGTAAGACTATCATAATATCCTCGCATGTATTGGAAGTGCTATTCAGCATTTGTGATACAATTACGCTTATTAGCAGTATTGACAAATCTGCAACCTATACGGTTGAAAACTTTGGAGAACTGAAAACAACTGTTCAGTCAAATTACGGAACAGATAAGCAAGAAATGTTAGATAAATTACTGCAGGTATGACAGCTAAAATACAGAGATGGAACAAACTATTAAGTTACCACATTTTTATAACAATTACACTATTTGAAATTCGGTACATAAAAAGGAGCTTTGTACTAGTTCAAACCACACGATTATGGAAGAGCAAATTATCATAGCCATCGACGGATATTCTTCTTGCGGCAAAAGTACCTTAGCCAAAGAACTAGCCAAAGAACTTGGTTACAAGCATATAGATAGTGGTGCAATGTATCGTGCTATCACACTCCACTTTATCAGAAACAATGTAAACATATCTGATATTTCAGAAGTAAAACAAGCCTTAGAAGACATACAGTTATCTTTTGTATACAATGAGCGTAAAAAAACTTTTGATATCTGCCTGAACGGAGAAGATGTAGCCCACCAAATACACGAGATGATAGTAGCCGAAAGAGTAAGTGATGTGGCTGCACTAAAAGAGGTTCGAGAACTTGCTGTAGCTCAACAACAAGAAATGGGCAAAGAGAGAGGTATAGTTATGGATGGCCGAGATATAGGCACAGTTGTTTTCCCTGATGCAGAGTTAAAACTTTTTATGACGGCAGGAATGGGTGTTAGGGCTAAGCGCCGCTTTCAGGAAATGTATGAAAAGAACCCCAACATTACCTATGAGGAAGTAATGGCTAACATCCAAATGCGCGACTATATAGACACCAACAGAAAGGAGAGCCCACTAACACAAGCAAAGGATGCCGTGGTATTAGACAACTCTACCATGACCAGAGAAGAACAGCTAAAAACAGCTCTGGGCTGGGTAAGAGAAAGAACTGCTAGACTTGCTGTGAAATAACTGATAAAATATTCTTTTGAATTCTGCTATTGACTTGCCAACTTTGAGCAAGTCAATTTTATTTATAGCCAATGACAAACCATCAAATTTCCGACCATTTCTCTCTACTCTCTAAGCTAATGGACATTCACGGGGAGGACTCCTTCCGTGCAAAGTCGTATGGTGTAGCCGCTTATAATATTGACAAATTACCTAAAGAAGCTACTGATATGGATGATGCTGAGCTCTTTAGCCAAAGAGGTATAGGTAACGGTACTGGGCAAAAGATACGAGAGCTGATAGAAACAGGAAAGATGGAAGCATTGGAAGACATCCTTGCTAAAACACCTCCGGGCATATTAGAGATGATGCAAATAAAAGGGCTTGGTCCTAAAAAGATAGCACTGGTTTGGAAGGAGATGGGCATAGAAACAGTTGGAGAACTAGAGTATGCCTGCAATGAGAATAGACTAATGACCTACAAAGGCTTTGGCGCAAAAACTCAGGCTAGCATACTAGAAAACATAGCCTTTATAAGAGCTAACCAAAACTTCCACTTATGGGCAGAGGTAGAAAGCACTGCCAACACCTTAATAAATGGCTTAAGTAAAATAAATGCAGGAGACAGATTTGTACTAGCAGGTGATATGCGCAGACAAATGCCTACTCTAGAGTGCATTGACATAGTAACCGATGGTGACGGAGCATTAATAAAACAACAATTTGGCGTAACACAAGGTGTGAGTATTGAAGATGAGGATAACAATAAAATACTGGTACATGCACCCAACCAACCCGCCATACGCCTGCACATTGCCAATAAAGAAAACTTTTACACTACGCTCTTCAATAATTCTTGTAGTGAAGCATTTCTTACAGAATTCAATAAACAATATACCTTACCAGAAAACCCAACTTCGGAAGAGGCAATATTTGAACACAATCAACTACAATACATACCGCCTGCTCAAAGAGAAAACCCCAATATTTTGACGCAGGCTGCTCAACAAAACCTAGCTCAACTCATAGAAGCTAAAGATATTAAAGCCATCATTCACTCCCACTCCAAATGGAGTGACGGAATGAATACTATAGAGCAGATGGCTAAAGCAGCAATAGAAAAAGGATATGAATATTTAGTATTGAGCGACCACTCACAATCTGCCTTCTATGCCAATGGGTTAACGCCTGAACGCATAGCAGAACAACACGCTGAAATAGACGCACTTAACGAGAAGCTAGCACCATTTAGAATATTCAAAAGTATTGAAGCCGATATATTGAACGATGGCAACCTAGACTATAATGATAAAGTACTGAGCACTTTTGATCTGGTCATAGCATCAGTACACAGCAACCTAAAGATGAGTGAAGAGAAAGCCATGCAAAGAGTACTAACTGCCATACGCAACCCTTACACGACCATACTGGGGCACCCTACGGGCAGACTATTACTTTCGCGCGAAGGCTACCCACTAAACCATAAGATAATCATTGACGAATGTGTAAAGCATAATGTAGTAATTGAAATAAACGCTCACCCTCGCAGGCTAGACTTGGACTGGACACATATTGCTTATGCCATAGAAAAAGGAGCATTGCTTTCTATCAATCCAGACGCCCACTCAGTAGAAGGCTATCATGATGTATACTATGGTACACTTGCTGCACAAAAAGGAGGGCTAACTGCCAAGCAGAACTTGAGTAGTTTTTCGTTAAAGGAATTTGAAGCTTTTTTAAATAAACGCTCTTGAAATTAATTAGAATATTAATCTATACAGTATTATTTTTTGCAGGGTTTATCGCTTGGGACTATTATAAAGTTCCAGCAGATATAGAACCCACAAACAAACACATACCCTTAAGAAATGACAACTTAAAGGGACTACTCTATCTACCTTCCCCAGACAATAAAAAAAACTTGACTTTAACTAGCAGTTATGACAGCGGTAAATACATAAATACAGGAGCCTTAGTTATGTGGGCTCAGGGTGGCGGCTCTATTTTTTACTACGAAAAAGAAGATGCTAAAATAGTTGCCGAATGGGTAAATAAAGACACGTTAAAGATTCAGCACGATACATCATTAATATTTACAAAAAAAGACTACTGGCTTAAGTTCTATAGAGATACCGTTATTGTTATTTACAACACCTTTTAACCTTCAAAAACATGACGAAAGTCTTTTTATAGCATGCTTTTACCAAGTAATTTCATGTTATGAAAAAGCTGTTTCGTACCATGTTAATAATTGCAATCGTCATTCTAGCTATATGGATAGGCTTAACCATATGGGTAGAGATACCTAAAGGAAACACCATAACACATCTAGGAGAACAAAATGCACCACAAAAAGCTTTGATTGTATATAACCCAGACCCATTATACAACCTTGACGAACAAGTATGTAATGCCTTTGCTCAAGAGTTAGCACAGCATAACATCTACACCACAGTAGCCACCATAAAAGCTTCAAGAGAAGCTCATTTTAACGAGAAAGATTTTGACCTGTACGTATTTTGTGCCAACACCTATAATTGGCGACCAGATTGGCCAACCAATTATTTTGTAAAAGAAATAACCGAACTTAAAAACAAAAAAGCAGTTGCGATCACTTTAGGTTCTGGCTCTACAGCGGCATCAAAAGCTGCATTTGAAAAGACCATCAACAAACACTGTAACAACCTTCTATTTTCTGAGACCTATTGGCTGATGCGTCCTAATGATGAGGAACGCATGAAAGAGAAGAATGTATTAGTAGCTATTGACCAAGCAAAGTCATTAGCAAAAAAAACTGCTGCAATTATTACACCATAACCCACACCATGGAGTATACTCCACCCCTTATACTTGCATAAACTTTGCAAGTAATGAATACTGATATAACAACCAACGAAAACCAAACGTCCATCAACTTTCAACTACAAAAAAGCTTGATGGAGCAGCGTAAAATATTCCTGTGGGGAGCAGTTGAAGACAACAGCGCTAAAATAATAGTAGAACAACTTTGCTACCTATCATCCATTGATGAAAAAACTCCTATACATTTTTACATTAACAGCCCAGGAGGTGTAGTAACAGCAGGACATGCCATGCTGGACATGATGCAAACAATACTAACACCTGTATACACTTACTGTATAGGATTTGCAGCATCGGCAGCATCTGTTTTATTGTCGGCTGGAGAGAAGGGCAACCGCTATATATACCCTACAGCAGAAGTAATGATACACCAGCCAAGCGCAGGTGGTTTTCGCGCGCCATATAAAGACATTGAAATACATGCCAAGCATATACAAAAGACAAAAGAGCTAACCGCAAAAATACTTGCAGATAACTGTGGACAATCCGTGAGCCAAATAATGAAAGACTTTGACAGAGACTATTGGATGGATGCTAGAGAAGCTGTTGCATATGGCATAGTAGATAATATAGTAAAGTAATTATACTGCTTGTTTCATTTCGGGTAGTTGGATGACATGTCCTGTCTTCTTTCTACCCAACAACTCTCTTTCTCTATTAAGACGCATTTTTAGAGCATGTAACTTTTCTAACTCTTCATTTACGCTAGAAATCTTTATATCAATTACGTCCAATACTTTTGCTACATCCAGTACTTGTATCGATTGGCGAACTAACAACTCCCTGATCTCTTCAAGCGTAAAGCCTAATTCTTTGTACTTTTTAATTGCTTTTAGCTGTTCTAAAACCTCCTCCGAATAATCCTTGTAATTATGCTCTCTCCTAGCTGATTTAGACACAACAATCAATTCAATCTTCTCATAATACCTTATAGTATCGCGAGAGAAACCTGAACGTTTTGACAACTCACCTATTAGCATATTTACAAGTTTATAGTTTTGTTCTTTAATGCTTCTTCTATAAATCTATTCCATTTCTCCTGCTCTTCTTCTACCCTACTATGGCTAGTTTCCTCATCATACTTGGCTTGAATTTCTCTCTGCTTGGTGAGCAACACTCTATATATGCTATCTATTTGATACTGCACCTTATTTTTATCGAACGAGAAAGCATTTAGCGCAGCTTCCAATTCCCATGCTATTACTTGTGAGATATCGTAATGACCTTGCTCATGCTTTAATAAACTAGCCGAAGTAGCTTCATCTGCAGTTTTTAAAAACTGCTTAGACACCCAAGATTTTTTAGGATCGAACTTGAATACCACCTCAAAGGAAGGTTGGCTTCTTGTACCAGCCACCTTATATCCTGTAATAGTAGCTGTACTTGCCTTGTAGGAAACATTCTTGGGGGCATTGCCTTTAAAATCTTTCCAAACCAATGGTCTGTCTAGTACAATTCCTTGAGGCTCTTTCTTCCCATTAAAGAACAACAGAATCGACATATAGCCTAATAATACTATACTTAGTTTCATACTCATTAATTAGTAGATACAAATAAAAATAAAAAAGGTGTTAGCTATTGCCAACACCTTCTTAATATTTAGTTATATCAAAAAACTATGCTTTCTCTATCACTACAGCACTAGCACCGCCACCGCCGTTACAAATACCGGCAGCACCATACTGTGCATTATTCTGGTGCAATACGTTGATCAACGTTACTAAGATACGAGCACCGCTACAACCTAGTGGGTGACCTAAAGAAACCGCACCACCATTTACATTCACTTGGTCAGCTTTAAGGTTCATTTTCTCCATATTCGCTACACCTACTACACTGAATGCCTCGTTCAACTCGAAATAAGCAACATCTTCCATTTTAAGACCTGCTTTTTCTACTGCTCTAGGCACAGCAAGTGACGGAGAAGTCGTGAACCACTCAGGAGCTTGAGCTGCATCAGCATAAGACTTGATCTTTGCAATCGGCTTAAGGCCCATTGCTTCTGCTTTTTCTTTACTCATCAACACTAATGCTGCAGCACCATCGTTCATAGTACTTGCATTAGCCGCTGTTACAGAACCATCTTTTAGGAAGGCAGAGCGCAATGCAGGTATTTTATCAAATTTTACATTGTAAGGCTCCTCATCTTTATCAAAAACGATTGGATCACCTTTACGTTGCGGTATGGTTACTGGGATAATTTCGTTAGCAAATTTGCCACCTTCTATTGAAGCTTGACTACGCTTATAGCTTTCGATAGCAAACTCATCCTGCGCCTCACGGCTAATATTACACTCCTTAGCACAAAGCTCAGCAGCATTACCCATCGGGTAATCATTATATACATCTACTAAACCATCTTTAGCAAGACCATCAACCAAAGTAACATTACCATATTTGCTACCCCAACGTACGTTAGGATTGTAAAAAGGAACATTACTCATACTTTCCATACCACCGGCAACAACAACATCAGCATCACCAAGCATAATAGCTTGCGCACCTTGCATTACAGCTTTCATTCCACTAGAGCATACCTTATTAACAGTAGTACAAGGGATAGAATCCGGCAAACCTGCAAAGATAGCAGCTTGACGAGCTGGCGCTTGACCAAGATTGGCTTGTAACACACAACCCATTAAGACCTCATTCACGTCTTCAGGCTTGATACCTGCTTTTTCTACCGCTCCTTTTATAGCAAAAGAGCCTAGCTGTGTTGCAGAAAAACCTTTTAGCGAACCACCCCAGCTTCCCATTGGAGTACGCACCGCTGATATTACATATACTTCTTTCATAAAAGTTATTTTCTTTAAAAGTCCTGCAAATGTACTCAAATTGCCCCGAAGTATTAAAAGCCTAGTTTCTATAGCATGTTTGTCAAAACCTATCAATCATATACGTTTTATCAAAATATTACAAGTGTTACTCTTGAGATATCCATCATTCTGCTTTAACTTTATGCAAACAGACTTAACTATAGTAGAAAAGTGCAGAAGATGAAAAAGGTATTGTTGGTATTGATGTGTTTTCTAACAACTGTAGGCTTACAAAAAGCTACAGCCATAGAAGCTGATGCTAGCATTAGTAATAAAATAAGGTATCACATTGCGCAGACCTACAATAGCATCGATTTCTCCAAGGTCGACTCTTTGAGTTATATAGTTTTTGCAAAAGCATACTATGGTTATATCAACTTGTATAATGAAGGCATGCTTAATGCCCAAAAACATATGCTTACCATATGCGACTTCACCCTTTCTGCCAACACCAAGCGTATGTGGGTGATAGACTTAGAGAAAAAGAAAGTTGTGCTCAACACTCATGTATCTCACGGGCAAGCTTCGGGTAAAGAATATGCACAGGTTTTCTCCAATAAAACAGGCTCTCATAAAAGCAGTATAGGCTTTTACATAACCGCAGAAACCTACTCAGGCAAACACGGTTATTCCTTGCGCTTATTTGGCATGGATAAAGGCTTTAACTCCGCTGCATATAATAGAGATATTGTGGTGCATGGCGCTAGCTATGTGAGTACAGAATTTATAAGAGGGAATCAATGTTTGGGTAGAAGTTGGGGCTGCCCTGCTGTTAGCAATGAGCTTTCTGAAGAGCTTATCAATACCATAAAGGACAACACCTGTCTTTATATTCACTTTCCTGAAGCACGATACTTAAAGTCCTCTTTATGGCTCAATAAACCAATTACAGAACTACCACAATTTAATCCATTAGACTTTGCATTACAGCATAGAGATACCGTCATTAAGTACAACTATGGCCGTGAAATGAAACGTATTATAAAATACGTCAACCGTTTTCATTTCCCATTATTTTAATTGTAACGCTATAGCCTCATCTTTGTTATAGACATCATCCCAATAAACTATGTGTTGCTTAGCACTATCTTCCGTAGCTGTTAGGTATAAAATATGAACAGGTATTCGTTTTTGTAACGGAACGAATACCATCTTATTCTTATTAATAAGGGAATCTACAAACCGTTTACTATTTTCTTCTTTGTTGATCTTCGTTAAAATATAACCTGCCATATCTCTCGGATGCTGTACTCTGACACAACCAGAACTTTTTGTTCTATTCTTCTTCTTGAAATCGCTTCGAGAAGGTGTATCATGTAAATAGATGCTATGTTTATTAGGCAAGTTAAACTTCACTCTTCCTAAAGCATTTTTGTAGCCAGAAGGCTGTCTAAACACATAATTCTTAAAATTAGCTCTGGTTACATTTACCGAATCAGGATTTAGAGGCTTTCCACTATGTGTATAAATAGCAAGTCCTTTCTTTTCTAAATAAGCACTACCCTTTTTATTCATACCTGGTATAATATCCTTTTTCATTATCCCTGGAGGCACTGTCCATGTAGGGTTGAAAACAATATTTACCATATCGGCATTCATGGCTGGTGTTGGTCTAGACTTCTTTCCTACCACCACCCGCATGTGCATTGTATCCTTATTGTCAATGTTCAAAAACAAGTCCATTGCTGGCACGTTCACTATCAAGTAAACATTCTCAAGCTGCTGTGGCAACCATCTCAACCGTTCGAGATTCACATCTATCTTGCTAATCAGGCTATCTTTAATAGACAGCTGATAAGACACAATACTATCATCAATTTCAGGTAATGCTACACTATAATACTTTGCTATAATCCTTTTAACTTCTCCTTCATCAGCTATTGTCTCGGGATGGAGTATTGGTTTATCTTCATCATCTTTTAACTGCAATGCACCTCCTTTTCTCACAGCTTTGTAAGCCAAGTCCTCTTCTAAAGAAGTATACTTTTTACGTTCTTTTTTCAACCTGCTATATGCAGTAAGCTTACTTTTGTATAAGGAAAGTTCAGGATAAACATTCGCTGTATATAAACTATCATAAAGGAAACCATTTGCTAACCAAAGAGTATCATTTCTATGAAACCATTCCGTATCTACACTCCTAACGTCTAAACGACCCAATAATAGATCGCGTGATGCTTGCAAATAATAATATGTACATGTAGTATCAAAAACTGCTAACTCCTCCTCACTAAGTTTGCCTATTCTCGCTTTTTCAAAAGTTCTTCTTATTTCTTTATGCTTATAGTTTTCTACATTAAGACCATCATCTGATAGTGCCTCCATATCCGATAATAGACTTACTATACTACGAAATGCGTCATCTTGTTTAACCCATAATGGCTTAAACGATGTATTAGCATATACCTCCCTTAGTGCTTTTGAAACATTAAATAAGTCTAGTGAATCGACTTGTTGACCACTGCCATTTAGCAACTTCTGTAAAGTACTGTTAGAAACTACGGGAACTGGATTACTAGTTTTAAAAGAAGATGTTCTTTCCTTGCATGCAAACAAAGCAATAGAACAAAACAGCAACGAGGCTATTGTTAACTCAAAATATCTTTTCGAATACCTACCCATTATATAAACTGTACTAAAAATAGCAATTGCAGCACAATATGCCTATTACCTTAACAATTCTATAATAGGATCCCAAAATAATTCTACGAATGACTCTATTTTATCATCAACTACTTTAACGCCTTCTTTTTCCAGCAACTGCTGCATCAATTCAGGAGGATTAAAATGATGTTTCCCAGACAGCATACCATTTCTATTCACTACTCTATGAGCAGGTACCTTGGGTTTCAATCCGTTACAGTGATTCAAGGCATACCCTACCATTCGGGCACCTGACTTCGCGCCTATTGCTGCTGCTACAGCGCCATAGGTAGTCACTCTTCCTTTAGGCACTGCTTTAACCACATCATAAATTGCGGTATACAGGTCACTTTTATCGGTCTTGTTGTTGCTCATTATGCTGTCTTTCCTTTAGCAGTCTTGCTCTTTTTACCGCAGGAACGTTTTCATAATCATAAGGACAATGCTTGCAGCCTCTACTACAACAATACCCTCTTTTCAAATGATAGTTACTTGTAAAAACGAGTCGCCCATCATCTAAAGTATAATAATCAACTCCCTCTTTTAATTGACTCATGTTTTTTAAACCTTTCTTCTATCTCTATTGGTTTTTCGGGCAACCTGAAGGAGACATAATTAATTAACCGACCGTTTGCAAGGTGCATTTGTTCGTAAAAAGTTTTGATCGCTAAAGGACCAGTCCCCTTACCCTTACCATATATATCTGTTATACAGGTCTCTATTTCGCAACCTGTCTCTTCAATTACTTCTAGCGTATAGTCAAACAACTCCTTTGAGTCTGTCTTTAGATTAATAAGCGCTCCCGGTTTTAGTATCTGTTGGTATCGATACAAGAAACGAGGATGTGTCAATCTATTTTTATCCTTAGAATCTCTTAAAAACGGGTCGGGAAAGATGATCCAAATACCTTCTACCTCTCCTGCTTCAAAGTACTCATGAATCTGCAATATATGTGTGCGTAAAAAGGCGATATTGTTAAGGCCATCTCTGAGTGCTATTTTAGCCCCCATATACATCCTATTACCTTTTATGTCTACACCAATATAATTCTTGTCCTTGTTTTCTCTTCCTAAACCAACACTATATTCACCCTTACCACAAGCCAACTCTAAAGTGATCGGATTGTCGTTACCGAAAAACTCGTTCCACTTTCCCTTCATTCCTTCAGGGTACTGCAATACGTTATCAAACTTACCAATTTCGTTAAATCGGAATAATTTCTTCTGTCCCATAAATAATTGGCAAATATACTTCGGTTTTATTTTAGCTATGCCCAAAGTATGACCAAAAAGGCATAAATCAGCATCATACCATCTACTAAGCCCAGATAAGCCCTATCCGAGGGATATTTCTTAGCATAGTCTACAACCAGCTTTGTAAATAATGCCACAGTTAATTCAGCTATAAGCAATCCTCTATCTCCATTGAGTGTATACCTTACCACAGCCATCCCTAAAAATGCAAGCATGGAAACACTCATTACCCCATAAGTCCCCTTTACCCCTATGAGGTTGGGCAACGTCGCAATGCCTTCATCCATATCTGTTTGCATATCTCTGATGTCGAAAGCCGCACAAAGCGTAAACATGAAAGTGAACCTAATGACCAATTCAAAAATATAGGCTGACGGCTCATACCCATGATATAACATAGGCAGCACTGCAGTTACAATGGTCCAAACCGTAGTTAGCACCAATATCTTTACCCAACCAAAGTCCTTTATTCTCTTTTTATTTTTGAATGGCAATAATGGAATAGAATAGGCAAAAGATAATGCTCCCAAAACCATACAGGCTAATAATATTTCTCTAGAAAGGAACAGAACACTAATACCACAGCCAATAGCCCCCACCCCTAAAAATAATAAATGCCAAATTCTATTTTCTGTAGACCAGCAAAACCTATCCGATACTTTAGGGTCTGTTTTTTTAATTATATAATGTGTATTGTAGACTAAAAGGGTACTGCAAAAAACAAGCGTGTGTAATGGTGTAAAGAAAGACCACCCTCCACCTATGAGTACCTGCTCTGTAGCAATGCTTAACCCTGTAGCACAAAAAGCAGCAAAAACACTAGTGTATAATAACCAGTTAGAAAATCTGTTGAATAGACTTTTGAACATGATACAAAAACAAAAGTACGGCTTAATTAGCCGTACTTTAATACAATAATTGCTAAATATGATTACAAAGGTATATTACCGTGCTTACGCTTCGGTGCACTTACCACTTTATTTTCCAACATCTTATACGCCTTTATCAGCTTCTCTCTAGTTTGCTCAGGTAGTATTACTTCATCTACATAACCTCTTGCAGCTGCTCTATACGGGTTTGCAAATTTCTCTAAATACTCTTGCTCTTTTTCCAATAGTTTTTCCTCTGGCTTGTCTGCTGCTGCTATTTCTTTCTTAAATATAATTTCAGCGGCACCTTTAGCTCCCATAACTGCGATTTCTGCCGTAGGCCACGCAAAATTCATATCAGCACCTATATGCTTAGAGTTCATCACATCGTAAGCACCACCATAAGCCTTACGTGTAATTACGGTGATCTTTGGCACAGTTGCTTCACTTAGAGCATACAATAGTTTTGCACCATTTGTAATAATACCATTCCACTCTTGGTCCGTGCCTGGAAGGAAACCAGGAACATCAACAAGCACTAATAGCGGAATATTGAAGGAATCGCAGAAACGGACAAAGCGAGCAGCCTTTTTACTAGCATCAATATCTAGCACTCCCGCCAAACTAGCAGGCTGGTTAGCAACCACACCTACACTTCTACCACCTATACGCGAAAAACCTACTACTATATTTTCTGCATAGTTTTTATGTACTTCCAAAAAACTATCAGCATCTGCAACTGCTTCTATTACCTCCTTGATATCATATGGCTGATTAGGATTCTCCGGAACAATATTGTTCAACACTTCTCTTTTCTCATCACTCAACTCATAATCATACACAGGAGCATCTTCCTCACAATTTTGTGGCATGTAAGAAACGAGCTGTTTGATATTTTCAATACATGCCAACTCATTAGCACAGGCAAAATGAGTAACGCCAGACTTGCTCGCATGAGTACTCGCTCCACCTAATTCCTCACTTGTCACCTCTTCATGTGTTACAGTTTTTACTACGTTCGGGCCTGTAACAAACATATATGAGGTATTCTCTACCATTAATATAAAATCTGTAATAGCAGGAGAATAAACCGCACCACCCGCACATGGCCCCATTATTGCCGATATTTGAGGCACTACGCCTGAGGCCTTTACATTGCGATGAAAAATATCAGCATAACCACCAAGCGACACTACACCTTCTTGTATTCTGGCGCCACCACTATCGTTAAGTCCTATAAGCGGAGCACCATTATCAGTTGCTAGATCCATTATTTTACAGATCTTCTCAGCATGTGTTTCAGAAAGGCTACCACCAAACACGGTAAAATCTTGAGAGTACACATATACCAGTCTACCATTCACTGTGCCATAACCTGTTACAACACCATCACCAAGATAGACTTCTTTATCCATGCCAAAATCAACACTTCTATGTGTTACCAGCATGCCTATTTCTTCAAAAGAACCCTCATCTAATAACAGTTGAATACGTTCTCTTGCTGTTAACTTTCCTTTTTTATGTTGGCTAGCAATACGCTTCTCACCACCACCAAGCATTGCCTCTTCCTGCTTTTTCTTTAATAAGGCCAGTTTATCCATCATATTTATCTTATTTTCTGGCAACAAACCTAATGCAAAAGGGTTAAAAAGTGACCTATTTTAACCATTGTTTTACTACAGACAATGTAGTGATACCTAGAGTCTTTGCTACCTTTGCAATACAATACTGTAATATGAGAAAGTTAACCTTACTAGTTTTTATTCTTTTTTGTGGCATCGGAGCCCCAGCTCAAAATATTGCCTCTTACAAAGCTGAGGATCTTACCAAGCGTATCAAGAGCAATAACGATACATTTTATGTAGTTAACTTTTGGGCTACATGGTGTGCCCCTTGTGTAAAGGAACTTCCTGAATTTTCAGCTTTACAAAAACACTATAAGAACAAACCTGTAAAAGTTATTTTGGTCAGCCTCGATTTTCCTGATGCCTATCCTAAAAAAATTGAGAAATTCATCAACAAAAAGAAGCTTGACCTTGAAGTAGTATGGCTGAATGAAACCAATGCTAACAAGTTCATCCCTAAAATCGAGCAATCCTGGCAAGGATCAATACCTGCCACATTATTAAAATACCCGAAAAATAGATACAAAAAGTTTTTTGAGGGTGTAATAACTAAAAAGCAGCTACAAATACTTATTGACAAGCAGTTAGCCATGCAATAAATCATACAGCCTTGCGCTTTATAAAACCTTATAGGCAAATAAATAACCTCATACAGCAAGAAGCTATTGAACCGCTTTTTAGTTGGGGTATCCGTATGGCCTTAGTTACCGTACTACCTATTATATGGGGCATCTATACCGGGCATGTAGAAGCTGCAAGTTGGATAGCTTTTTCTGCTGAATGTATTTGTTGGGTAGAACTAAAAGGAGACTATTTTCAACGGCTAAAAATCTTACTGGGTGGTATCATACTCATCCCCTTCTTTACGTATGTAGGTGTTGCCAGCAGCAATAGTATTTGGCTAAGTGTTCTATTAATGCTAGGTGTAGGCTTTTTATCAGGCTTATTTAAAAACTTGGGAGAAAGAGGAAGTGGGTTAGCATTGTGTGTCTATATCATTTATATATTCAATAATGCTTACCCTCATAATGAAAGTGCTGGATTGTACGACCGACTGTATTATGCTGTAATAGGCAGTAGCTTGAACGCAGCAATAGGCATGTTAGCTTCTATACTAATACCTGCAGCCCAACCATACCGACGTACTATAGCCGTCATTTGGAAATCTGTTGCTCAACTAACCCAAGCTATTTCAAAAGGCTGGGAAGGAATAGATGTAAGAAGTAGTGACCATGATATTTATTTAAAAGAAGTAGAACTAAGAAAAGCCATAGATAGTAGTCTTGTTTTTTTTGAAAAATCTGCGCACCAAACTACATCCCAAGACGGCAAAGAACACCAGTTAGCCCAACTAAGAAAAACTGCTGCAATAACCGGCAGTCATATACAAGCTATGGGAGAAGAGCTATCAACGCTTAGCATCAAGGGTATGGACGATAGCCTTAGGATAAAAATATACACCATACTTAGAGCGCAACTACAAACCTTAGAACGACTCGTCGTTTATACAGCCTCTTTAAAACAAGAAGAAGAACTAATTATCTTATCCCGTATCAATAGGATCGATAAATTAACAGAGATCATTAAACAAACAAAGCTACCAGAAGAAGACAAAGGTGCTATTGAACGTTTTATACATCTATCTGAACGCAGCACAAGATTACTTCAGCATGCTACTAATACTATTAATGAATTATCTGACGACTCTATAGTGTTAAAAACATATCCTGTTTTAAAAACACTCCTTATACTACACCCCAAATACTGGACACAAGGAATAAGAGCATTATTCAACTTCAACACATTTACTATTCGCTATGCGCTTAGAGCAGCCATTGCTGCAACACTAGCCATGTTTATTTACAAATGGTTTGATATAGATCATGGATATTGGATCCCATTCACACTCATGATAGTTAGCCAAACATATATAGGCGCAACGGTAAAAAAGGCTAGAGACAGAATTATTGGTACAATACTAGGAGGTCTAGCAGGCGGGCTATTACTTTATTTACCCGCTAGTCTTTTCATAAAAGAAACACTGCTCTTTTTAAGCACCGTTCCTATGATCATTTACCTCCAGAAAAACTATGCCATCTCCGTTTTCTTCCTAACTTTAGGTCTGGTACTCTTATTTAATATTAGTGATACAATTGACAATCAGCTTATCATCACCAGAGCCTTAGCTACAACTGCGGGAGCTGGGCTTGCTATTATAGCTGGCTATGTGCTCCTACCACATAAAGACCAAAAGGCAATACCTTTATTATTAGTTAATGCGATAAGAAGCAATCATGATTACTTTTTATCTACTTTTTATAATATAAAGGACAAACAAAGCTGGACTCTGTATAAACGTAAAGGAGAGACAGGAAATAGTAACACTTTTGACTCGATAAGTAGATATATACAAGAGCCAAGCTTCAGAAAAAAGCCTTATAAGATATTCTACTATGTTGTGATGCATAACATAAGAATCACCCGAGAGCTTAATAACATCCAACTGGAAACAACTGATAGCAATACCGGTGAACTAACTGAAACTCAAAAAGAATTAATTACAAACTGCCTACAGCTTTTTAATAAAAACGAGGCTTTACTTTCCCAAATAGCTACGCAATACCAACCTAATACAGAACAACCTAGCAGTTTCAGTACAATATCACTCAATAATCAACAAGAAATATATTTAGACAAACTGTACGTAGAATTAAAAGCAATTAACTACGACTTAGAAATACTAGCGCAAAAAGTAAGTAGAATTATACAGTTATAGTAGTTTAGTACTATGAATTTTTTGGGGCACGCATTCTTATCCTTCGGAGACGCAGAGATACTAACAGGAAATATGATCGGTGATTTTGTTAAAGGCAAGATAGCTTTAACTAAATACCCTGAAAAAATACAACAAGGAATACTATTACACCGAGCAATAGATGAATTTGCTGATAAGCATCCTGCATCATTAAGAGCTAAAGTATGGTTTAGGTCTACGTATGGGTTATATTCAGGTGCCATTGTAGATATACTCTATGACCATTTTTTAGCCAACGATCCCAAACACTTTTTATCTGATGAAGATCTAATGACATTCTCTAAAGAGACTTATCAAAACCTGTTCAGTTTATCTGCTCATTTCCCTAAAGTTTTTGCCAATATGTTTCCACACATGCAAGAAAACAACTGGCTATATAACTACAGAAATCTTAAAGGCATGGACAAAGCATTAAGAGGCTTAAAGCACAGGGCCCAATACATGCCCAACCAACAAGAGGCCTATAATATATTCATAGCCCATTATTATCAAATTGCACAGTGCTATTATGAATTCATGGATGATGCTATTAACTTTGTTAAAATTCAGTTAAACCAAAGCCCATCTCTCTAGAAAAAATGTTTTTATAGTATTGTTGCTTTTATCAGCTATGCGTAGACTAACCTATTCATTTTTTACTTCCATTACAGTATTAATTACCACTTTACTACTGTTACAAAACACAGCTTTTGCTCATCCATACGGGGATGATAGCAAAAAGTTCGGTTCTGTACAATTATCTTATGACGACACATCGTCGGCAGAATATCAAACCTTGATCCATAAACTTGACTCTTTCTACAAAGTTCAAGTAGCGTATGGCTTTAATGGCAGTGTACTTATAGGCTACCAAGGGAAAATACTATACGAACGTTATTTTGGGTATGCAGATAAGAAGCTAAAAACAAAATTGACCCCTAACAGTGCGTCGCAACTAGCATCTACAACCAAGACATTTACAGCAACAGCTATACTTTTCTTACACCAACATAAGTACCTAGACATTAATAAAAAGGTAAACTACTATTTACCTACATTCCCTTACGACAATATAACGGTCAAAATGCTTCTTAACCACAGAGCAGGATTAAACGATTATATCAAATGGGTGCCTAGGTACAAAAAGAACTTACTAGAACCTCTTAGCAATGAAGATATCGTAACTCTTTTTGCTAAATATAAACCAAGCTTATACTTCAAACCTGGGACAAGGTTTAAATACAGCAACAGTAACTACGCCGTACTCAGTCGTATCATAGAGGAAGTTACCGAAATGACCTACAAAGACTTTATGCAACAGTACATATTCAAGCCTTTAGGTATGGAAAGTACTTTTGTATACGACCCTAAATGGGGGCTTCCAAGAAATGCTACTATGAGCTATAGAGCCAACTGGACACCATATAAAGATATGTTTGCAGATGGCGTAACAGGTGACAAAGGTATTTATAGCACAGTAAGAGATATGTATTTATGGGACCAATCGTTCTATGATAGCACATTACTTAATAATGAGACCATAGAACTGGCATATGGTCCGTGCTCATTTGAAACTCCAGGCATTAAAAACTATGGACTAGGTTGGAGAATGCTATGCTACCCCGATGGAGATAAGATCATCTTTCACAATGGCTGGTGGCATGGTAACAACACTGTCTTTCATAGAAATATAAAAGACAACTTTACTGTAATAGTACTTGGCAATAAATATAACAGTCGTATCTACCATCAGGTAGACCATATTTATAGCATTATTACCAATTCTCCGCTTTCTACAGAATTTGAAGGTGAAGAGTAAACGATAATATGACTTATTAAAAAAGGCATCACAGATAGTGATGCCTTTTCTTTTTATAGAACTTATATCAATTTTCTTATCTGCTATAGTTTGGCGCTTCTTTGGTAATTACTATATCATGCGGATGGCTTTCTGCCATACTAGCTGATGTAATACGTACAAACTGTGCCTCGTTTTGCATTGTCTTAATATCCTTAGCACCACAATATCCCATACCTGCTCTAAGACCTCCAATGAATTGCTGTACAATTTCATCAAGAGTACCTTTATAAGGCACACGACCAACGATTCCTTCCGGAACAAGTTTCTTAACGTCCGCTTCCATATCTTGGAAATAACGATCCTTAGAGCCTTCTTGCATCGCCTCTACAGACCCCATACCTCTATACGATTTAAACTTACGTCCTTCGTATATGATTGTTTCACCAGGACTCTCTTCAGTACCAGCGAATATAGAACCAGCCATAATAGTAGATGCACCGGCAGCTATCGCCTTCACCATATCACCAGTATATCTGATACCTCCATCTGCTATTACAGGTATACCTTTTCTTTTCAATGCAGCTGCCGCCTCCATAACAGCGGTCAACTGTGGCGCACCTGCTCCCGTCACTACCCTTGTGGTACAAATAGAACCTGGCCCTACACCTACTTTCACTGCATCAGCACCAGCTTCTGCTAAGGCTTTTGCCCCTGCCGCCGTAGCTATATTACCAGCAATAACCGGTAATTTTTTAAATGATTTTTTAACCGTAGCTACCATATCGATCACTCCTTTTGAATGACCGTGAGCACTATCCATGGTAATCACATCAACACCCGCTGCTACTAATGCTTCGATCCTTTCCAAAGTATCGGCGGTAATACCTACAGCTGCGCCTACTAGAAGTCTTCCCATACTATCTTTTGTAGCATTGGGGTGGCTCTTCAAATGAAGGATATCTCTAAAAGTGATCAAACCTATCAACTCTCCTTTCTTACTAACAATAGGTAGCTTTTCTATCTTATGTTTTTCTAATATGCCCTGAGCTTTGGACATGCTAGTACCTGTAGATGCGGTTATCAGGTTCTCACTGGTCATAACCTCACTTACCTTTTTGCGCATATTCTTTTCAAAACGCAGATCTCTATTGGTAAGAATACCTTGTAACACATTATTGGCATCCACTATCGGAATACCACCTATCTTATTCTCACGCATCAATTTAATCGCATCTGCAACAGTAGCATCTGGCATAAGTGTAATGGGGTCAACTATCAACCCACTCTCACTACGTTTCACCTTTCTTACCTGCTCAGCTTGACGTTCAGTAGACATATTTTTGTGCAACATGCCTATACCACCCTCTCTGGCAAGTGCAATAGCCAACGGAGCTTCTGTCACAGTATCCATAGCGGCGGACACCATAGGCAGGTTCAATTGAATATCTTTTGTAAGTTGCGTAACAAGGCTTACCTCTCTTGGGAGAACTTCTGAATAAGCCGGAACTAATAGTACATCGTCGAAGGTTAGCCCTTCTCCGTAGAATTTGGATTTTGCAGCCATGTGCAAAGATATGTCAGCAATTCCAAAAATTAAAAATAAGATTTGAATATATTGCCATAGTCTTTTAATAAGCCTCTATTTTTGAGGCATTAAATAATAGAAATTTGGAATACAACCCACAATTAGCCTACAAAAGCCTACAAGAGCAAGAAGCGTTTCAATTTACAGAGCTGAAAAAGCTGCTGGAATATGTGCAAAAGAACTCTGCTTTTTATCAAAGGAAGTTTAAAGAGGATAACATTGACATTAAGAATATTCATTCTATAAAGGATATATCCTTCTTACCAACAACAACTAAGGAAGATATGCAGCTGCACAACTGGGAATTTCTTTGTGTGCAGAGCAACCAGATAAAAGAATATACTGCTACCTCAGGCACCTTAGGCAAACCTGTGACTATAGCGCTAACCGATAACGACCTCAAACGCCTTGCATATAATGAAGAGCAATCGTTCATGTGTGCCGATGGTAAGCCGGAAGACACCTATCAGCTAATGCTAACACTGGATAGGCAATTTATGGCAGGCATCGCTTATTATCAAGGCATAAGGAAACTTGGTGCTGCGATAGTAAGAACAGGACCAGGACTTCCAAACCTACAGTGGAATACTATTGACAGACTACAATCCAATAGTATTGTATCGGTACCATCATTTCTACTAAAACTCATAGAATATGCTCATGAGCACCAAATAGACTTATCTAATACACCTGTAAAAAAAGCAGTGTGTATTGGCGAAAGCTTGCGCCAAGCAGACTTTGAACTAAATCCATTAGGACAGAAAATACAAGAGGCATGGCCTATTCAACTATACGGCACTTATGCCTCTACTGAAATGCAGACGGCATTTACAGAATGTAGTGCGGGAATGGGAGGGCATCAGATACCTGACTTGATCATTCTGGAAGTATTAGACAATCATGACCAACCTGTAAAGCCCGGTAGCTATGGAGAAGTAACTATTACAACTCTTGGAGTAGAAGGCATGCCTCTAATAAGATATAGAACAGGAGACATTTGTGCTTATTATGACAGTAAATGTAGTTGTGGACGTACTACCAAAAGATTATCTCCGGTACTTGGGCGTAAACAGCAAATGATCAAATACAAGGGAACTACTCTTTATCCGCCTGCGGTTTTCGATATATTGAATAATATACCTTTCATTGATGATTATATTGTTGAGGTGTTTACCAATGAGCTAGGAACTGATGAGCTAAAACTGCATTTACATACCAAACTCCCTATCGATGATTGTGAAATAAAATTACGCCCCATATTACAATCGAAACTGCGTGTTGTTCCCCTACTTCATTTTCATTCTGGTAAAGACCTGCATCGTATGCAATTTCCTGAAGGAAGTAGAAAACAAGTAAAGTTCTTAGATAATCGTACAGATAAGCTGATATAACTATGGCTAAGTATATTGCATTTTTTAGAGCTATCAATGTAAGCGGCAGCCGCATCATAAAAATGGAACTCTTAAGGGAGACCATTAGCAGTATGGGATTTAAAAATATTGCTACCTACATCCAAAGTGGGAATCTCTATTTCGAGACCCGAACTAGCAAAAATGAGACACTAGCAAAAAAGATAGAAAAACATCTTTTAGAGCAACTCAATTTTGAAGTGGAAGTAATTGTACGATCTATGGAAGAGTTGAAAAAGACTGACCAACAAGACCCTTACCAACATATAGAAGTAGACAAAACAGTTGCAGTCTATACCAATTTCTTATCAGCTATGCCTGAAAAGGAACAAATAGAATTGCTCTACTCATACAACAACGATATAGAGGAGTGTAAAATAATTGGACAAGAGTTATACTACCTATGTTATAAAAATAAGGGGAAGACCAAAATGACCAACAAGCTAATAGAGAGCAAGCTAAAAGTATTTGCTACATCAAGAAACAGGAATACTGTTCGTAAGCTTATTTCTCTTTATGATTAAACATGCTTCTGCTTTATAGCCTTAGCCGTTGCTCTTAATACAAGCAATACAATAGTTACATAACTCAAAAACAACACCACCCAAACTGGCCAACTAGGGAATGTCGGTATCTCTAGTTTAAATCCTTTAAGCCAGTTAGCAACATGTTGTTGTGCTAATATGGCGAAAGCACCTGATGCTGCAAATACGGGCACTAAAATGAACACTATACGTTTTAAAACAAACAATTGTAAAAAACGCGGACTATACCCTAGTACAATAAGCAAGTTTAGCGAGTCTGATATACCCTTCATCCTCAACGTTACGAATAGGCGATAAACAAATATTGCTACTACTAATAATAACAATGCTATTACACCAGTAGTATACCCTACTACTTCTATTATCCCTCTTAGTTTATTCCATCTTAGCAATTCAGAATTGGTCACATAATTTCTATTCTTCAGAAAATCTACAAACTGTTGATCAGAGGGGTCTTTTACTTTTAATATCAAACGAGAAGGACGAGTTACAACATCTGGAGCAAAAGCATCATTACCATAATCTAAAAAGGTCTTGGGTACTAATATAGAATTCACCCTATCTGAAAAACCTACAATATTCATTGTAAATAACTCTGTACGAGCACTATCCCCTATTTTCAAATCGAAGGCTAAAGACATTGCTGTCTTTTTAGATATTTGTGGCACACCATCACTTAGTGCAAAACCATAGTTATATAACTCTAAAAAGCTAGAAGGCACAATAACAGGCACATTAATATTACGATATTGCCATACCCAATCAATAGGTTTTTCATCTATAAACTCATCTGGTATCGACTCTAAAAAAGCCGATCGAGAAAAACCATAAGATGGGCTATTTAGCGTTATAGAAACAGGAAATTTACTAGCAGTTAACATCCCCAAATGCAACACCTGAGGCAAGCTGTTTATAGCATCAATTTCAGTATAAGTAAATGTAGTTGCACGAGGTTGATTTTTGCTTTGAGGCGTTACTTCTTTACTTAAGGTTATAAAAGTACTCCCTAAGCTATCTTCACTATACTTATCTGCAAGTATTTGTTGATACCCCCACCAAACCATTACAGTAAAAAGCAACAATGTTGTACTTAGCCACAAAGCACCTAGTGCTAACCACAGCTTCCCTCCTGCTCTTTTTTCAAGCAACAGTCGCTTTAATAATCGTAACTGTTTCTTGCTGCTCAAAGTAAAAGTTTTCTTGTGTACTTAAAATCATCATTATCATCATGGCTTGCCATCAGCAACCCTGCACCTGAAAAATCGACTACCTGCTTGATCAAAGCAATTGCTTTTCTCCTATTAAACGCATCTAAAAAAGTAAAAGGTTCATCTAATATCAACCAGTCGAAAGGTTGAGATAATGCTCTTACAATAGCAACTCTTTGTTGTTCTCCAAAAGACAGGTGAGCTACTGGCGTATTTAACCTATCTTCAAGACCTAGACGACCTAGCCATTGTTCCGTATCAAACTCTGTAACCGTATCAGTCAAGCGTCTTTTTATATCTACATTCTCCCAGACTGTTAAAGAAGGAAATAATTTTAGATCTTGAAATACAATGCTTACAGTAGAGGCACGTAGCTGAGAAAGTTGTTCAGCATTAACTATATCCATTCTGAATACACCCCAGTTTATTTTACCTATATAGTCGTTCCTTAGACCATAAAGCATATGCACAAGCATAGTTTTACCCGCACCAGAAGGTGCTTGTATCAATACCTTTTCTCCTTTATTTATGGCCAGTTTCTGATTCCATACCCAAGAATCATAAGCACCAACTTTATCTTTTATAGGAGAGGGGATAATACGTTCTAAACTTAAGCGCATTTCTCTTTATATGATTTTCCTCTATTGTAACGGACATAAAAGTAAGCAATGACGTCCTCAAAAAATACAAGAAAATGACATTTAAAAACGTTATATTTAAACATATGGAACGCCTTTTTGACATAGTATCAGCTAGAGCTAAAAACAACCCAGAAGAAACCCTTCTGGCAGCTAAAGAAAACGGAACATGGCGCAAGTATTCATGCAAGGAAGTAATGGATACTGCTAATGCTTTGACTGGTGGTATTATATCACTAGGCATTGCTAATAGCGACCTCACGCCTGAACATCAGGAAAAGATAGCTATTATTGCTCCTAACAGACCCGAATGGATCATTACTGATATTGCTGTACAACAAACAGGAGCCGTACTTACACCTCTATATCCTACCATCAGTACGGCAGATATGGAATACATACTTACAGAAGCAGATGTACATATTGTTTTTATAGCTAACGAAGAGCTATATGAGCGTTTTAAACCAGCGTTTGATAATACAGCTTCAGTAAAGCATGTTTATTCTTTTGATAAAGTAGCAGGAGTACCCAATTGGCAAGAATTAATAGACAAAGGTGCTTCTCCAGACGATACTGTCATTAACAAAATCAAGAAAGACACATTAGCCACCATTATATACACCTCGGGTACAACTGGTAACCCTAAAGGTGTAATGCTTACTCATGATAACATTGTAAGCAATGTAAGAGACTGTGTGCCTATTTTCACCTTTGTAGAACGAGGCAAACCTGCACTCAGCTTTCTGCCACTCAATCATATTTTTGAGCGTATGGTCTCTTATATATTTATGCGTGTGGGTGTACCTATCTACTACGCAGAAAGTATGGATACCATTGGAGACAACCTAAAAGAGGTTAAACCATTTGTATTTACAACAGTACCTCGCCTACTAGAAAAAGTATATGAGAAAATAGTAGCCAAGGGTATGGAATTAAAAGGCATTAAACGAGCTCTTTTCTTTTGGGCATTATCACTAGGCGACAAATACGACAATGTAAATACAGGCTCTTGGTGGTACCGTTTTCAATTAAAAATTGCCAACAAACTTATTTTCAGTAAATGGCGAGAGGCATTAGGCAACAATGTAAAAGCTATTGTATCGGGCTCAGCAGCTTGTCAGCCAAGACTTATACGTGTATTTACAGCAGCAGGCATTATTATAAAGGAAGGGTATGGACTAACAGAAACTTCTCCTGTTATCTCCGTTAATACATATGAATCAGAAGGCAGACGAATAGGCACAGTAGGGAGGGTGATCAACAATGTATCAGTTAAACTGGCGGAAGACGGTGAAATATTGTGTAAAGGTCCTAATGTTATGTTAGGCTATTACAAACAACCGGAATTAACTAAAGACGTGTTTACAGCCGATGGCTATTTAAAAACAGGAGACATAGGCGAATGGGTGGAAGGTAGTTTTTTAAAGATCACCGATAGGAAGAAGGAAATTTTTAAAACCTCAGGAGGAAAATATGTAGCACCACAAGTAGTGGAAAATAAAATGAAAGAAAGTCCTTTCATTGAGCAAATGATTGTAATAGGAGCTAACAGAAAATTTGTTACTGCGCTAATCGTTCCTTCATTTATCAATATCAATAAATGGTTAACGGATCATGGTCAAAAAGCTGCTTCCAATAACAACGACCTTGTAAATAACGCTACTGTTATAGAACTCATTCAAAAACAAATAGATAAATACAACGCTACGTTAGGTCATGTAGAACAAGTGAAGAAGTTCACCCTACTACCAAACGAATGGACGGTAGACGGTGGTGAACTTACCCCAACTATTAAAATCAAACGTAAGCAAATACAAGAAAAGTATGCAGCACAGATAGAAGCACTATACAATTAGCCCATAGCAGCTCCAATACCTATTGCAGCTCCAAATAATGCAAATGCGCCATAGATACACAATACCACTATTGTGATAATACCCATATAGCGTAGCATACCTTTTAAGTATCTGAAAGACTCTGTAAGAGCTACCCCATCATTAAAGTTAACTGCAGTTTTCATTTTTGTAGAAAACTTCAACAACGCATATATAGGGTAAAAATAGATGCCAGCAAAAATAATATACATAACCCCTATACCAGAACTAGGAAAAGGAGATGCTCCCAAACCATCCATTGCAGCCGATAGTACAAGTGCCATTACAAAACCAGCCAATATCATAAAACCTAAACCTATAAAGCCAACCACTGAAAGAAACTTGCCCCATTTTGCAGCTTCTCTTAGGTCTAGTTTTATAAACTCGGTAATTTCAAGCTTCGGTTCTTCTTGCTGATTGAATTCTGTTGATTCCATTTAGTAATAGTTTTTATAGATTAAGAATTAATAGGCTAAAGCAAACAAGACTCGTTGTGTAGAAGGCTTTCCTGTTAAGATACATTTACCTTCTTCCTTTTCATTATCAAGAGGAATACAACGTATTGTTGCCTTAGTTTTTGCTTTTATTTCGTCTTCTGTTTCTGAAGTACCATCCCAATGTGCTGACACAAAACCTCCTTTATTTTCTAGGGTGTTTACAAACTCATCCCAAGTGTCCACTTTCGTAGTTTTCTCTTCACGGAATGCTAAAGCACGATTATATAAATTAGCTTGAATTTCATCAAGAAGGGCAACTATGTTATCTGTTAAACCTTCTAAAGCTACGCTATTCTTCTCTTTAGTATCTCTTCTTGCTACTTCAACAATATCATTCTCCAGGTCTCTGGCACCAATAGCAATTCTTACAGGCACACCTTTTAGCTCATGCTCTGCAAACTTCCACCCTGGCCTACGGGTTTCATCATCATCATACTTCACACGTATGCCTTTTGCTAAAAGTTCTTTCTTTATCTCGTTGGCCTTATCATTTACTTTTTGTTGCGCTTCTGGGTCTTTACCCATTATTGGCACGATAACAACGTGTATAGGCGCAATTTTTGGAGGTATTACCAAACCTTGGTCATCGCTATGTGCCATTACCAAAGCACCTATCAATCTTGTAGATACCCCCCATGAAGTAGCCCATACATACTCCATGTTATTATCCTTATCGGCAAACTTTACATCAAATGCTTTAGCAAAGTTTTGTCCTAGAAAGTGTGACGTACCTGCTTGTAGCGCCTTACCATCTTGCATCATAGCCTCTATGCAATATGTATCTTCCGCACCTGCAAAACGTTCATTAGCCGTTTTTACGCCTTTTACTACAGGCAATGCCATATATTCTTCTACAAACGTTGCATAGACATCAAGCATTCTCTCTGTCTCTTCTATAGCCTCCTGCTTGGTAGCATGTGCCGTATGTCCTTCTTGCCATAGAAACTCCGCCGTACGTAAGAATAAGCGAGTACGCATCTCCCAACGCACCACGTTGGCCCATTGGTTCACAAGTATTGGCAAGTCTCTATAGGACTGTACCCAGTTTTTATAGGTATTCCAAATAATAGTTTCTGAAGTAGGACGAACGATCAGTTCTTCTTCCAACTTAGCATCTGGATCTACTATGACACCATTTCCATTAGGATCATTCTTTAATCTATAGTGTGTCACTACAGCACACTCCTTTGCAAAGCCCTCTACATGGTCTGCCTCTTTGCTTAAGAAGCTCTTAGGTATGAATAAAGGGAAGTAAGCATTCTGGTGACCCGTCTCTTTAAACATTTTGTCTAACTGGTCACGCATATTCTCCCATAGCGCAAAACCGTATGGTCTTATTACCATACAGCCTCTTACTGCTGAATATTCTGCTAATCCTCCTTTTAGTATAAGGTCATTATACCACTGTGAGTAATCCTGTTTACGAGATGTTAAATTATCGCTCATAACTTATCTGGCATGCTTTTGGTTGTCCTATATTATTGGCTGATTGTGGCAAATGTAGTAATTTACACTAAGTACTTAAACAGTAAAATTGAGTTAATATGATACGTACACTTACATTAGGATTGATGATGATGGCATTGGCGCATGTAGATACGTTTGCTCAGAAGGGCTCTAAAACATATGACGACATCTATTATACTGCTGAAGATGCAGAGAAAGATGCTGTAGAGCAACAAAAAGAACAAGAGAAACAAGAGGCCATAAGAAGAGAAAGAGCTGAAAGAAGAGCCAGAGAGACCAATACCTACAATAGTTCTGGTCAAGACATGGACTATTCGGGCAATTATAACGACGACGAATATATCGACTATGACGACGATGATTACTACTACTCTAGTCGCATACGTCGTTTTAACAACTCTTTCTATGGTGCAGGATACTGGAATAGCTGGTATGCTCCTTACTGGAACAATCCTTACTACAACAACTGGGGTTGGGGTATGAGCTGGGGCAACGGTTTTGGCGTAGGTTTTGGAACAGGACCTTATTGGTCACCTGCATGGGGTTACTCTTGCTGGGGTGGATACCCGGGCTTCTATAATACATGGGCTAACCCATATTGGGGCGGCGGATATTGGGGTGGTGGCTACGGAGGCTACTATAATGGTTTCTGGGATGGCTATTATGCCAATGGGTTCAATAACAACGTAGCAAGAAGAGCTTATACTTATGGACCAAGAACCAGCATTAATAGAGGCAATACAGGACTAAGACGTAGTAATACTAATGGGGGACTTAAAAGAACTGCACCTAGCAGTAACAACCCTAGAAATGGTACATTAAGAAATTCTTACCCTAGTAACGGCGGTAGACGCTCCTCAACAATTAATGAAGGGAATAACGGTGTAAGGTATAATAGTGGCGCTGGTAATAATAACGGCACAAGAACTAGAAGTAGCTACCCAAGCAGAACAAGAGGTAGTGCTACACAACCTAGCGGTGGCACAAGAATGAACCAAGGAGGTTCTGGAAATTCTTCACCAGCTAGACGTAGCAATACTTATAATAGACAACCTGTACAACAACGCAGCTCTACACCTACATACCAACAGCGTTCTAATGCTCCGTCCAGGTCTTATCAACAATCGTCTCCTTCAAGAAGTTCTTCTCCTAGCAGAAGCTACTCTTCTCCTAGTGGTGGCGGAAGCAGAAGCTATGGTGGTGGAGGCGGAGGAAGACGCAGATAGTATATCAAGCAAGCGCTTTAGCATATTTGAGGGTTACTATTTGTTAAATAGTAACCCTTTTTTTTAACAGCGAAAACAGCATCATTTTTAGGATATTTGAGGTATCGCCAACCTGACTTTTTCTTATAATTATTTAATTAAATCAAGGTTATGAATAATCGCATTTATGTATTTTTTGCAGCACTAGTTCTTATTAGCAGTATTGGCTATTACGCAGCAGCACAAGACGAGACAGATGCATTACGTTTTTCAAGCCTTACCCCTCAGGGTACTGCACGTTCTATTGGTTTTGGTGGTGCAGTTGGCGCTATAGGTGGCGACTTTTCTTCACTTAGTGTCAACCCCGCAGGAATTGGAGTGTACAGAACTTCTGAAATAACTCTTACTCCTTCATTAAAGTTTAATAGCGCTTCTAGCGACTATCTTTCCAGAACTACTAAAGACGATAACTCTAGATTTACTATAAATAACCTTGGAGCAATATTTACCAATGCAGCAAAAGGTAGAAGATATAAAAATAGTGACTGGAAAAGTGTCTCTTTTGGTATAGGGTTTAATAGAGTCGCTGACTTTAATAGAAACTATTCTTATGAGGGAGTGAACCGAACTAGCTCTGGTACTTTTTCATTTGAGTCGGATGCCAATCTTTATAAAGATGATATCAATAACTTAAATACGCTAGCAGGATTAGGTTATAATGCTTTTTTACTGGACACATCTAGTATCCCAGGCATGCTTTATGAGTCTGTCGTTCCTTTTGGTTCAGGTGTTAATCAAAGAAGAAGTGTAAGAGAAAGAGGAGGTATAACAGAAATTGCTATTAGCCTTGGTGGCAACTATAAGGAAAAGCTCTTAGTGGGTGCTACATTAGGAATCCCTTCTTTAACTTATAAGAGAGACATTACATTTACAGAAACTGACATTTCGGGTAATAACAATAACAACTTTGATAATTTCACTTATAACGAAAACCTTACCACTTCAGGTACGGGTATTAATTTAAAGTTGGGTGTTATCTATAAGATCACAGAATATCTACGTGCTGGTGCGGCTTTCCACACCCCTACTTATTACAATAGGCTTACTGATGTACAAAATAGATACGTAACGTCTAACACAGAAAACTACAAACAATCTCAAGGTTATTTTGATGGACCAAATGAGCGTGTAGATGCTCCTACCTATGAATATGAATATGGTATGATCACTCCTTGGCGTGGTGTCATCAGTGCGGCAGCATTGATTAACAAACGAGGCTTTATTACCGCAGAATATGAGTATGTCAACTATCGTTCTGCAAGAGTATTATTTGACAATGCTAATAAGTCGTTACAAAATGATGTAAGAGATAGCATACGTGCTAAATATACAGGAGCTTCTAATTTCCGTATAGGTGCTGAAGGTCGTTTCGATATGCTATTTGTAAGACTTGGCTTGGGTTACTATGGCAGTCCATTCCAAAAGTCGTATGCTAATGCTGAACGTATCGATGTATCAGGTGGTATTGGATTCCGTTTTGATAATTGGTTTGCCGACCTTGGCTATGTACGTAGTATGTATAGCAGACAAGAAATGCCATACTCTACAGGATATACCAACATAACCGCACCAATTGCTGAAGTAGGTAGCACATTAAACAACGTTGCACTTACCATCGGCTTGAAATTCTAGTTCGTCGCAGCTTTTTCTTTTAACGCCTGCATTGATTTTCTAATGGAAAAGATGTGCATAAATACAGCTGTTGGCATAAATGCGCCAGCTATGAATACATAAGGCAATCTAGGAAAATCTAGAGACAAAGGAATTGTATCAAAACCCCACATTTCCGGCTTAACAATTAAGCTAATGAAGATGAGTACTATGTTGGCTAATATTAGCAAGCCTATCACATTCCACAAAATTACAATTTTATGGGATAGCCATTTTCTTTGATACGCTAAGTACCCAACTATTGGCGCACTAAGCCCCACAAGCACATCCATATTCCTACCTTCAAAGGTTACTATCTCAGGCACTAAGCCTTCCTTGTATATCCACCATATGAGTAGCTCAACTATTATCCGAAAAGACTGATAGTAAACAGTTAATGCTATAGGAAATGAAATAATAATTTTCGCAAACTTCTTAATAGAGAAAAAAGTGCCAATAATTATAAACGCAGGCAATATAATGAACAGTACAAATTTGGGAGGCAAACTGAAATCAGCTAGAAAATCTGACCCTGCCATCAGAGAAACATAACCTACCCACAAGGCTATAAAAAGCCAATAACCTTTTAGCAGTTTACTTTTTTCTACGTTGTTATATCCTGCTATAACAGCCGCCCTGTTAAATCCCCAACCTATAATGGCTAAAATAACTGCTAGTAATATATAATGACTTAGTTGTAACATACCATTGTTTTATACAAAACTATTAGCCTTCTATTGAGTTTTGTTGACAATTATTGCTATTTCTGAACCAACTTCCTATAGCTGCTTGGCCAGTATCCGTAATGCTCTTTAAACCCTCTGCTAAAACTGCTTATATCCTCATAACCAATTGAACTGGAAATATGAGCTACAGGCAAATTAGTCCCTTTCAATAACTGTTGTGCCTTATCCAACCTTATTGATTTTATATACTGATATGGTGTTGTTCTGTATACTTCTTTAAACAATCGTAAAAAATGATATTTAGACAAGCAGGAAACCTTAGCAAGTTTATCTAACGAGATTGGGATAGCATAATAAGTGTGTATATAATCGGTTGCTAATGTCAGCCTTAATAATACTTCCTCTTTGGTAGACCTTTTAGCAACAGATAAGTCGCTAACTCCTTTTCTCCACCCCAACTGCTGACTATAAAGATGTGTAAGTAAATCAGCTAACAACTCTTCTGTGAGCATATCATTGAGCTCACCCCTAGCTTGATAGTTTTGTAAGGCAGCGACTGTTTTTCTAAAAAACTCATCCTTCCAGTACAATCTATTATAAAAGTTGGTCTCTTTCGCATCCTTTAAAGGGTTATCTAAGAGAACCTCATCTTTTAATAAGACCGTTGGTAGAAGACTTCTCAACATATGGGTAGAGAAATGAATATTAAAAGTTTCTACATTTCTACTTTCATTGATGTCAATACCATAGCATTGTTCTTCATTACTGATGTAGAATGTATCCTCGTTTACTTTTACAGTATTATTGCCAGCGCAGTAATAACCTTCTCCTTTGATACTGCTGAAAAGAGACAAAGTACCTTTTATATCCATCCGATACTCTTGACGAGTAGTGGCATTAATGATCACATTAGGCCATTTCATATCAGAAGCAATAAGCTCTCGCAGTAAATTGATCTCGCAAAAATCTGTTCGATACATATCAACAATAAAAATACTAATCCCTTGCTGTATATGGCATTTTTATATGCAAAATGTGAATAACTGCTCCTCAGTCATCGGGAATATTTGTTTTCTTTGTAGTAAGGAAGAGATACATATGGCAACACAGAATCAGTATACAGAAGATAGTATTAAATCACTTGACTGGAGAGAACATATCCGTTTACGTCCGGGTATGTACATAGGAAAACTGGGTGATGGTACAAGTGTAGATGATGGTATATATATACTACTAAAAGAGGTAGTGGATAACTGTATTGATGAGTATACAATGGGGCATGGCAAGCGTGTCGAAATCAGTATCAACCAAGGTACGGTTACTGTAAGAGATTATGGTAGAGGTATACCTTTGGGAAAAGTTGTAGATGTAGTAAGTAAGATAAATACTGGTGCTAAATATGATAGTAAGGCCTTCCAGAAATCAGTAGGGCTTAACGGTGTAGGTACTAAGGCGGTGAATGCATTGAGTGGTCATTTCAAGGTAGCTGCTTTTCGTGATGGACAGATGAAAGAAGCTGAATTTGAGAAAGGAGTACTAGTACAAGACCCTAAGCCTAAAAAGACAGATGAACCAGATGGTACTCTGGTAATTTTCACGCCAGACGACACCGTATTTAAAAACTATCGCTTTCAAAGTGAATACATTGAAAACCAGATATGGAACTACTGTTATCTAAATGCTGGTTTACAAATCAAGTTCAACAACAGAGTATATGTTTCTAAGAATGGTCTTTTAGACCTACTGGAGAAGAAGACAAATACAGAGACCAATCGCTACCCTATTATTCACCTAAAGGGTGAAGATATAGAAGTTGCCATTACTCATACCAACGACTATGGTGAGGACATTTCTTCCTTTGTTAATGGCCAGCATACAACACAAGGTGGTACACACCAAGCTGCCTTTAGAGAAGCTTATGTAAAAGTTATACGCGACTTCTATAACAAAAGCTACGACGCGACGGATATAAGACAAAGTATTAGTGCTGCAATATCAGTAAGAGTACAAGAGCCTGTTTTTGAATCGCAAACAAAAACAAAATTAGGTTCACAATACGTTTATGAAGGCGGCCCTTCTATGAAAGTATTTGTGTTAGATTTTTTATCTAAAGAGTTGGATAACTTTTTGCACAAAAACTCAGCTACTGCCGAAGCGCTAAAGAAAAGGATAGAACAAAGTGAGCGAGAAAGGAAAGAACTTTCAGGCATAAGAAAACTGGCCAACGAAAGAGCTAAGAAAGCCAACTTACATAATAAAAAACTACGCGACTGTCGCATACATTATAATGACGACCCGCCTAGCAAGAACAAAGAAGAGTTTATACAAAAACAAAACGAAAGCACCATCTTCATTACGGAGGGGGACTCTGCAAGCGGTTCTATAACTAAAAGCAGAGATGTGCAAACGCAAGCCGTATTTAGCTTGAGAGGTAAACCACTGAATAGTTTTGGGCTTACTAAGAAAGTGGTCTATGAAAATGAAGAATTCAATCTTTTACAACACGCACTTAATATTGAAGAAGGACTAGACGGACTACGTTATAATAATATTGTTATAGCTACCGATGCCGATGTGGACGGTATGCATATTCGTCTATTGATCATGACATTCTTTTTACAGTTTTTCCCTGATCTAGTAAAAGGTGGGCATGTTTATATTTTACAAACACCTCTTTTCCGTGTCAGGAATAAGAAAGAGACCATATATTGCTACTCTGACGAAGAGCGTATAGAAGCCATTGAAAAGCTGGGCAACAAACCCGAGATAACACGATTTAAAGGTCTTGGTGAGATCAGCCCTGATGAGTTTGCTCAATTTATTGGAGAAGACATGAGGAAAGACCCAGTATTACTTGGTCAGGAAATGAAGATACAAGAGCTGCTGAAATACTACATGGGCAAAAACACGCCTGAACGTCAAAAGGACATTATTGAAAACTTAAGGGTAGAAAAAGATCTAGTAGAAGATATGGGTGTATAATAACTGTATGATATGAAACAAATACTAGCATTATTATTAGCTATTATTTCCTTTTCATCAAAGGCTCAAAACTATTCTATAAAAATAACTCCTATTGACAGCAACATACTTTTATATACTTCTTACGGAGATGTAGGTACATATAAAAATATTGATGCCAATGCGGTAATAGTTGTTTCAGGAGAAGATGCGATACTGTTTGATACTCCTTGGGATGATTATCAAACAGAGGAACTAATTACTTACATAGAAGACCGTTTGCACAAGCATATAAAGTTATGCATCATTACACATGCACATGTAGATAGAATTGGGGGTATTGAAACAATACACAAACATAATATTCCTACCTATTGCTATCAACTTACTGCAATAGAGGCGCCTAAACACAAACACCCTATACCTAAATATTCTTTCTATAATAACGACACCAGTTTTGTTTGTGGTTCTATAAAAGTAGTTGCCTACTACCCAGGGGCCGGACATACAATAGATAATATTATCCTCTACATACCATCTAAGAAGTTTTTGTATGGAGGGTGTTTTATAAAAAGTGGGCTTAGTAAATCTATTGGAAACACTGCTGATGCAGACATAAAAGCCTGGTCTAATAGTGTATTGAATGCAAAACGACACTTTAAACTACATGGTGATGAAATGATAATACCTGGTCATGGAAGTTGGGAATCTAAGACTGCAATTGAAAACACATTATCTCTAATAAAAGCATACAACTTAAATCACTAACTAATCTAGCTCATCATACACCATCTCCTCACCTAGTTGTATACGGTTGACATGTCTTACTTGTCTTTTGATATCTAGTATGCTGAACTGATCTACATAAGACACTACTAGTTCTTCCCCTATATACCTTGCCCTCATTTCGCTTACAGACAAGCCTCTTTGCTGACCTCTATTAATATAGTAATGACCTCTATCACCTTCTAATCGGATACCAATATCAAAATTACCATTATCGTAGATTCCTGTCACTTTCCCTTCAACAGTTTTTGTTGTACCAATTAGAGATCTTCCGTTAGATATAGCAGTCATGCCAATGCTAATAATTGCTAACATAAATAAGCTACCTATGGTAATAAATATTACACCAAAAGTCTTTTTCATAGTTACTTTTCTATAATAACTATAAAAGTTACATTTTAGTATTACTCTACTCTATTTTTGAAAGAATTTTGCGAGACAACTAGGGTATTAGCCAACATATCATGTAATGCTTGCTTACGTGCTGTAAACCCAGCCATTATAAAGCCGATAAGAAGTATTATGGCTGATAGTATTTTGCCAAAAAATCTTCCTGTTGCCCTACCAAAACCGATTCTTTTGCCATACTCATCAGTCACTTTTATATCTAAGAGCTGTTTACCAAATGTAGCTTGCTTACTACTTGACTCTTGTATCGCAAAATATAGCCACCTAATAACAATTGAAACTAAAGATGACGTAATTGTATTATTACCAAAAAAGTTGCCATCTATAAGATATTTAAGCACTAATACAGGAATAAACAAAATAAGACCGTCTATAAAAACAGCAAAGAAGCGTGCCCAAAAACCAGCAAATTGAACAAAGTATGCGGGGTTACCTTCTTGCTCAAAAGAATTTGTTACGGGTTCATATGGTTTTTCCATTTTTATTTTTTCATAAAAATAATTGAACTATTCAATTTGCAAAAGCTGTTTTTAATTTATATTCGACACATGGACACAACAACATTAAATATTGGATCTCGTGTAGAGCACCCAAACTTTGGCAAGGGGGTTATAGTAGATGTTTCTAGCGAGTTATATATTATTTGGTTCAAATCTCAGAACGGAACAAAAAGCATTGGCAAGGACTTTGACCTGAAGATCATTGAAGCGGCAGAAGGAAGTGTAAGCGGTGGTGGACTAACAATTACTGATATAGAACAAGCTTTAGACAATATACTAGAGCGACGCCTACATGAAATGCAAATAGTACCTATGGCCAATAAATGGAATAGCGGCACTATGATACTACAACCTAAAGACGAAAGCTTACAAGCTAAAGAAGTACCAATAGAAACCTTCTTTCATAAAATAGTAATGGTAAGGGATCGACTACGTTTAATAGAACAAAAGATCAACTCCAATAAAAACCTGACAGACGAAGAGAAAGTGGATATACAACAATATGTTACTGCAGTATATGGTTCACTTACTACTTTCAATGTTTTATTTAAAGAACAACATCACCAATTCAAAGGTAGTAGTAAATAAAAAAGAGCCTCTTAAGAGGCTCTTTTTTATTTTGGTTATAGTGCATTCAACCAATCTATTATTTCTACTCTAGTTTTTCCTAGTTTTTGTTGTAATCTACCAATTAGTTCTTCTTCTTGCCCTTCTTGGTATTGCAAATCATCATCAGTTAGTGATGCGTGTGCTTGTTTTATTTTTCCTTTCAATTCATTCCAGTTTCCTTTTAATTCAAGCTTATCCATTCTTTTATTATTTGGTTCACTGTCATTAAACGAATAAAACTCTTTCCTTCCAAATTTAAACCCTAGTCTTTTGTTAATTCATTTATTATTGATGTATACTGCGGATATTTACTGGCTAAGACATCTTTCTTCGCTAGTTCAAAATCTCCAAAATCAAAACCAGGAGCTACAGTGCAGCCACTCAATGTAAAGCTACCCTCCTCTTCTACTCTTGACCCAAACCAGCTACCTGCTTCAATGACTACTTGTAGTTGCTCTCCATTAGCTATATTCTTACCTAATAGATGTTTTACTAATTCTCCCGTTTTTTTTATTTCATAAATGCATAATGTGCCACCATCATAGTGATGCCATATCTCATCAGAGGCTATTCTATGAAATGCTGAAAACTCCCCGTACTCCAACAAAAAATAGATACTTGTTGCTGCAGCTCTATCCCCTTTATGCTCTTTGGTCAATACCTCTTGTGGTAGTTTCATAGCTGAGCGATATATTTCTTTAAAAGCCCCACCTTCCACGTGTTCCGTTAAATCTAATTGCTCTTTCCAATAACTTGCTGTATGAGTGTTTATCATAAAACAAAGCTAGCTCATTATCTCATAACTTAACAGCCTAGCCCCTTTACAAGAAAACGACCTTTTTATTTCCTTAACAGTTACCATAAGGTTTTGTTAATCCACCCAAACTTTATTGGCATGGCATACTTGTTGATTTGTATAGGATATACAACAAAGACTGAAGCTATGACTAAAAAACTAACCATATTATCCTTAGGACTGGCCACTATATTATTTTCTTCTTGTATCAAAAACGAGTATTACGAAACTACTCCCGATACACAACCGATAGCATATAACTATGTATTCGATGATAATTTTGATTTTGATGCCAATAATTGGTCTTTTAGCGACCCTCGAAATGCAGCTTATGTAGATGTATACAAAGGGCTACTCAAATATTCTTACTTGCCTAGTAATGATGGGACTAATACAGTTGCTATAAGTACAGGAGCTGCCGTAAATAGAGACTTCTTGATCCAGACAAGCATAAAAACCGATTATGCAATGGGCATTGCCTTTGGGGTATCTAATAATGATTTTGGATATTCACTATTCATTGACGACGAAGGCTACTTTGCTCTATTTAAAGAAGGTAACGCTAATACTAATGTACAAACCATTATCGATTGGCAACAAAATGCCGCTATTGTGAGAGGAGGATGGAATGACGTAGAATTTGAACAAGTGGGTAATTACTGGTTAGGATTTGTGAATGGCACAAAAATATTTGAAATACCAGCACAATACTTAAGTGGAGATAGAATAGGCTACATTGTACTAGCAGGCACCACCGGATATGCTGATTACTTAACGGTACAATGGTAATAGAACAATATTGACTTTTTGTTTACAATGAGCTGCTTATCTTAGTAGCTCATTCTTTATTTATACATGATGAGCAACGTGCCGAATAATCAGAAGAAGATATCAAAAGAAGAAGCATATTTCCTAGAAGGACCACACTCCCGCTGGAAGGAGTTTAAATTCATAATAAAGGTAGTACGAGAGTTTATTAGAGGCTATAGAAAGCTACACTTCATAGGTCCTTGTGTAACTGTATTCGGTTCAGCTCGTTTTGATGAAAATCATCCTCATTATATAAAAGCAAGAGAAATTGGAGCAGCTATAAGCAAGCTAGGGTTTACTGTTATCACCGGTGGTGGACCAGGTATTATGGAAGCAGCAAATAGAGGAGCCAAAGATGTTGGCGGTAAATCAGTAGGTTGTAATATCATTCTGCCTCATGAACAGGCACCTAACCCCCACCTTGACCATTGGGTAGACATGGACCTATTCTTTGTTAGAAAAACACTACTTACAAAATACTCTTATGCCTTTGTTGTAATGCCAGGTGGGTATGGTACATTAGATGAGCTATTTGAATCCCTAACATTAATACAAACAGGTAAAATTGAAAAATTCCCAGTGGTATTGATGGGCAAAGAGTACCACCATGTACTTTATGAGCATATACAACTCATGATCAAAGAAAAAACAATTAGCCCAAAAGATATTGACCTATTCTTATTTACAGATTCTGTAGAAGAGGCAATAGCCCATATAGAGAAGCATGCAATAGAGGGCTTTGGATTAACCAAAAGGAAGAAGTACAAACCAATATCAATGTATGGTGAAAAGTCTTATCTAGACTAAGGTAAGGCTAACCGTACTTAACAATAATACCTTCTATTACACTTATTGCCTTTCTACAATTACCAACTGTAGTCTGTAGCAATTCGTAATAGTCCATTTGCTGAATAAGTGCTTTGGGATATTCGGCGCCATGATTAACCACGTTAGCAATACTAGCTTCAAGAAGCCTGTCAGAGCTACTACTTAATGCTCTCATTTCTTCACAAGAATCAACAAGTGATTTTAAGGAAGACTGGTTTCTTAACCCCTTAATAGTAGTATCTAACAATAAAAAGAACTCAACCAAATTTTCAGCTACTTGTGTCGAAGTGTTATGTTCTCCTTTAAGATCATATCTATTATACAATCTTGATATTCCCCAAATATCATGAGCTATTTCATCTAATGTAGATGCTAGGTAGTGTATATCTTCTCTATCGAAAGGAGTAATATAGTTACCTCCTAATTCTATAAGTAGTTTATGGGCTAGCTTATCGCTACTCTCTTCAAGCTTCCCCATTGCATCTATTACAACCTTACGGTCTTCTGCTTTTGGGGCACTAGTTACCTGTACAAACAGGCGACTCATCTCTATCAAATTTGCAGTAGCACTTTCAAAAAGAATATAGAACTTAGTTCCTCCTGGCTTAAACAACTTGTTCAGTACACCCATAAGTCTTTTACCTTTCTACAAATTTACCCTAGTTTGTCAGTTTTAAATAGAAATTTTAGAAGTTAACTTAAAGGTAACCTTACACCTGCATGTGAAAAATATTTAATATTTTTAATCTTATGCCAAAAGCTTTTATAATATGAATAAGGTATTACCTCTCTTTATAGCGCTGTTCTTAGCTACTGGTGCTACTCTGGCTCAAACAAATATGCTAAGTACTAACTCTATAGCAGAACAAATACTGCTAGGCAATTATAATCCAGCCTCTTACAAGGCCTCTACAGTTATAAATCACCCCACAGCTTTAAGTACTGGCATAAACAATGATGTTTCTCCAGACTCTTTAAAGAGTTTATTATTAGAACTCAATCAACTAGGCAATAGAAACACAGGATCTGACACCCTATCTAGTAGTAAAGGAATAGGTGCTGCACGTACTTGGGTTCACAATAGATTTCAACAATACGGACAAAGAAACGAACAACGACTTATTGCTTCCTATTTACAGTTTGATGCTGGCATTTGTAATATAAACCGCCATAAAAATATATTTGCTGTACTACCGGGCATGGATACTAGTGATAAGTCTATTATCATTATAGAAGGCCATATTGATAGCAGATGTGAAGGTGTTTGCGACACTGCCTGCATAGCCTTAGGTATGGAAGATAATGCTACAGGAACAGCATTGGTTATGGAGCTGGCGCGTGTCATGAGTAAATACAGCTTCAATCATACAATAGTTTTCTTAGTGACCATTGGAGAAGAACAAGGGCTATACGGCGCCAAAGCGTTTGCTGACTACTGCACACAAAAGGGGATACCAATAAAAGCTGTACTAAACAACGATGTTGTTGGTGGTATAATTTGTGGACAAACAGCTTCTCCTCCCGGCTGTATGGGTGCAGGCACTATCGACAGTACTAATGTTCGGCTTTTCTCCAGCGGTTTGTTCAACTCACCTCATAAAGGACTTGCTCGTTATATGAAGCTGGAATACAAGGAGATGATACAACCAATAACGCCAGTTCCTATGAGCATCAATATACTAACCCCAGAAGATCGTACAGGACGTGGTGGCGACCATATACCGTTTAGACAAAATGGTTTTACTGCCATAAGACTTTGTGCAGCTAACGAGCATGGGGATGCGAATGTAACCAGTAGCTCTTATGACGACAGACAGCATACCAGTACCGATATATTAGGCCTAGATACAGACAACGACCTTGTTATAGATAGCTTTTTTGTAAACTTCAACTATTTAGCAAGAAACGCAATTATCAATGGCAATGCAGCTGCCATGTTAGCAATTTGCCCTAGAACACCTAAGTTTAACATCAGTCCTCCTTTTGGCAGCACAAATATTGGCATATATATAACCACAGAACAACAGTATGGGGTTTATCGTGTAGGAGTAAGAACCACCACACATGACTGGGACTCTGTCTATATTTTTACAGGAACCTATGCTACTATTCCTTTACCTTCTAAATCCAACTATATAGTAAGTGTTGCTTCCGTTGATGGCAATGGAGTAGAGAGTTTGTTTTCAGAAGAGCAATATGCAAGTGTCAACGTAGCATATCACAAAGAGCAACAACCTATAGTTGAATTGCTACAAAACCACCCTAACCCTTTTGATGGAGAAACGGTAATATCTGTAGCAGCAAACACAGATATTAAATACCAGTCGGCATATATATCAATACTAGACCTAAATGGCAAGGAGGTGAAAAGACTCAACATAAGTCTAAACAAAGGAGTAAACGAAGCTGTTTACAACCATGGTTACCTTACCACAGGCATGTATCTATATACTTTGGTAATAGATGGAGAAAAAATAGACACTAAGCGTATGATATTTGCTAACTAAGCAGACCTGCTATTATGAGCTCATAGCTTTTTCAGCTTCCCATGCTTGTCTTCCTTCACCACTTATCACATGCTTTTCACTGTGATAAGAAGAACGCACTAGTGGACCGCTTTCTACATAGTCTAACCCCATTTTATAACCTTCATCTCTATAAAATGCAAATTCATCTGGATGAACAAAACGTATTACTGGCAAGTGTTTCTGTGTAGGTTGTAGATACTGACCTAGTGTTACTACATCGCAGCCATTATCTTTCAAGTCTTGTAATGTTTGCAATACCTCTTCTTTCTCTTCACCTATACCTAGCATTATACCACTCTTTGTACGCATTCCACCATCCTTTAATCTACGGATAACTTCTAGACTACGACGATACTTTGCTTGTATACGCACTTTACGAGTCATGCGTTCTACTGTTTCTACATTATGAGATACCACTTCAGGAGCTACCTCTATTATTCGTTGTAGGTTTTCCCATTGCCCTTTGAAATCAGGGATCAATGTTTCTAATGTAGTATCAGGATTTAAAGCTCGTACAGCTTTAACAGTATTTTCCCATATGATAGAACCACCATCTTTTAGTTCATCTCTATCTACTGAGGTGATAACAGCATGTTTCACCTTCATAAGATGTATGGCCTCTGCTACTCTTTGAGGCTCATCCCAATCCACAGGTTCTGGTCTGCCCGTAGCTACCGCACAAAAACCACATGAACGTGTACAGATATTGCCTAATATCATAAAGGTAGCTGTACCAGCCCCCCAACACTCACCCATATTAGGGCAGTTTCCGCTCTCACAAATAGTGTGCAGTTTATGGTTATCTACCAAACCGCGCACATGTTTATAACCTTCACCCGTCGGTAGCTTAACACGTAACCAATTGGGCTTTTTAACTCTTGTATCTTGAGTAGTATCTATCTGATTAATTACTGGCAACTCTCGCATAATCTTACAAAATTACAAATCATGGCCAACGTTTCCCAAACTGTAGGGCAACGTACATATTTACAAAATATGGCACTTCTTTCTGATTTGCCATCAAAGGTATGGAACTCGTGTATATTTCCGCATTTATACCTGTTTCAATTGCTAATTTCATCTTTCTTGTACCAGCAAAATCAAAGTGCAACGCAGTTTTAGCATGCGCACCAGGTACTATTTTGGTCTCCCCTATTCCTTTTGAGAAACCTGCAGACCCTATAATATTAGGTCTACTTAAAAACACTTCTTTGGTAGACTCCTCATATTTTATCGCTTCTTGTGTAAAAACACCTGTTTGGTCTTTATCCACATAAGCTTCTATATAATAAGGCTTTAAAAAACCTACGGTTATACCACCAAGATACACCCAATGTATAGCTACAGCACCTAAAACAGGCTTGCCTGCCAACATTTTGCGTTTACCATAGCCTAATTTTAAATTGTAAAAATTATTGAGCTTCCCGAATATAAATGGCTTGGCCGCTTCTGAAGTGAATGTACCTAGGTTATTAGTCCTCTTTATTTCTTTGACATGCTTATGCTCTCCTAGTTCTACTTGAAAAACATTCACATCATAAAAAAGATCTCTTTTCCTACCTGCACCTTTTACCCACCCTTTATCTGCAAATACAGACCAACCATCTGTATTCAATCTTATACCGACGCTCAACTCTGTTCTTATCGGCTTGATCTTCTTTTTAGCAAGAAGCGAGTTTTGGGTGTTAGTATTATTGACAGTAGTAATAGTTTGTGCATTACTGTTAAACGCACCTATTGTACAGACTGTTAAAACAGCTAAAAACAACCCACCAACCTTGCCATGAAATATATTCATATAAATCCGTAACGTTTATAAAGCGCCTGTATTTCGTTTATATTGTCAATATCTAGTAAATTTAAGACAAATATTGCAGATGACATCCAAAGTTGATTATACAGGCGAATTACGTACTACAGCCATCCATTTACGCTCCAATACTACAATAGAAACAGATGCCCCAATTGATAATAATGGTAAGGGCGAGCGCTTCTCTCCTACCGACCTCGTAGCCACAGCATTGGCCTCTTGTATGTGCACCATGATGGGTATTGCTGCTCGCCATCATGACATGAATGTAGATGGCATTAGCTGCGATGTTGAAAAAATAATGGCTGCCAACCCAAGAAGGATCAGTGAAATAAAGGTAGCACTACATATGCCTAAAGATCAACAGTATACAGATAAACAGAAAAAAATATTGGAGCATACAGCTATGACCTGCCCTGTACTGGAGAGCCTGCATCCCGACTGTAAGAAAACTGTCCAGTTCAACTGGTCATGATTTAATAATACTTAAGCCTATCGCACATTCAATACATCTTTTGGGCTTACAGTAGCCATTATATAATTGGATTTGCGCTTGAGACTGTGCAGCATTTGCAGCCAGCCATTTATGTTGCTGCCATATATCCAAAATATGATTTTGTTCTACAGGCAAGCTGTCTATAAGTGTGAGTGCTTTTTCCTGATCATCAGTAGTACCCATCTCAGAAGCGTATAAGAACTTTATAGGAGCTACAGTATTAATAATGATATTCAATATTGAGCTACTCCCTAATTTTTTCTTTCGTTTAACGGCACTTTCTTCACCAAAGCGATAATGCGTATCCCAATATTCACTTGCAGTAGATTCAAACAAAGACATTATCTGTTTTACCTCTTCCTTCTCAATTACTTTTGAGAAAAGAGGAATGGATTGATGTATGAGTACTGCAAACTGAGCAATACGGACGGTAGGAAAGTTGGCTGGCCTCATTCTCATAAACACCCATGAATAAGCTCGCAAAGGAGTAAGTTTATACTTTTTCTGTAAAAAACTATATTCTTGATACAGTGCTTTGGCATAATCATCTTCTGATTCCTCATTGATCAAACCAGACTGTCCAAATAATAAAGCCTCGATTTGTTTCAGGTTATCGCCATGCTTAGCCAGTATATTTATTGGTATTGATTGTGCTAACGCCAAAAAAGGTTCCGCGTTTACCTTAAACCCAAAATTAGCAGCCAAACGCCAGTACAATAAACTTCGCCAGTCTCCTGCAGATTGTTGCAGCAACTCTTCCCAAGTCTTTAGTTTCTCTTCCCATCGCTCTGCAAGTAACCTAGTCAGCCATGCTTCTTTAGTAATATCCTTTACTTGGGGCAATTGGCTTGAGCACGGCAGCTTTGTGTTGGCCTGTATTAAGGAATGATATTGCTCTAATACTAGCTTGGGAATGAAAGGGGCAATACATAATACTGGGATATTAGGTGTAGCATCTTTAGCATCATCATGATACACTACATGAAGTATTACATTGCTATACGCCTCATCTTTATCGTGATTATGCTTTTTCCAGTCGCTACTGTTTATATGCATTTCTATATGCCCTACAAGTACAGTTTTTCCAACCTTGACCTTAGCTTCTAAAAAATCAGGGCCGGCATTAGTATTGTACAGACCATTAGATAAAACAGTAACCTGCTCTCCACCTTCTGTAACGAGTGCTGTAGGTGTATATAGAGAGTAACGCCATACGGCGTGTAAAAAAGATTCTTTCATGTAGGTGTTTATTTCCTACGGTCAAGTTACAAATATGCTGCCATTTGTTGTTGGTAATCTGCCGCCGCTATTCCTGCTTTTTCTGCAAAGTCCCTTTCTCCACTTACATAGATAACTCCACGAGATACATTTATCAATATCCCAGCATCATCATTCATGGCATTTTCGCATACATTGGCTACGGTACCCCCTTGTGCACCTACACCCGGCACCAAAAAGAAGTGATTAGGCAGTAATGACCGTACATGTTGTAACTGGTCCTCTCTGGTAGCTCCTATTACGAACATAGTATTTTCGTCGCTCCCCCAAGAAGCTACAGTTTTAAGTACTTTCTCATATAACTGTTCATCGCCAGACTGTTGCAATTGAAAATCAGCACTACCCTTGTTGGAAGTAAGTCCCAATACTATTGCCCATTTACCCTCAAACTTCATGAAAGGCTGTACACTATCTTCTCCCATATATGGAGCTACTGTAACACTATCGAACGGATATGTTTCAAAAAAGGTTTTAGCATACTGTTCAGCAGTATTACCTATATCTCCACGTTTTGCATCAGCAATAGTAAATATATTGTCAGGTATGTAGTCTAGCGTCTTAGCCATGCTCTCCCATCCTTTAATACCTTGCGCTTCGTAGAATGCAGTATTTATTTTATAGGCTACAGTATACTCCTTCGTTGCATCAATTATTGCCTTATTAAAGGCGAACACGGGATCATCTTCCTCTAATAAATGTTTAGGTATTTTATTCAAGTCTGTATCCAAACCAACACAGAGTACTGATTTTTTCTCTTTGATTGCTTTAACTAGGGATGCACGATTCATAACACTAATATTGGCTGCAAATTTAATAGCATTATTTATACTTGCCTACCTTATCCTCAATAGCCATGTCTTTTTCTACATTTCTATGCAGTTTCATATTCACCAGTAATTCTTTAGCACCGTTGTTATAGCAGGCTTCCTGCATCTCATTGGCCAATTGCATAACAGCATTATACTCTCCTTCTATTACCGTCTCAAATGGGCATACCACATATTTCATTCCTGAAGCAGCTACTTTTGCAATAGCAGCATCTATGCACCCATAGGTATCTTCTTTATTCATCTGTAAGGGTAATATCTGTATCGCTAGGTTTACTTTATTAGTCATTTTTAAGATTTGCCGCCAAACTACATATTGTACTAGTATTCAACAAGAAACAATGCATCTCTTTTACCCCTATAGATAAAGTATATTTTGTACCTACAAGAATGCCCCCTATTTTTGAGCAACTTAACTATTCAAAGAATCATATATGAAACAAGTTTCACTTATTTGTGCATTAGTACTTAGTACAATATCTATGACCTTTGCACAAGGTTTAAAACTTCCGGCACTTAGCCCGACTGCAAAGATCTCTCAATCTTTTTCTGTATCAGAAATTGAAATTGCTTATAGCCGCCCGTCATTACGTGGACGTAAGGCTTTTGGTCAGTTAGTAGCTTATGGTGAGTTATGGCGTACTGGTGCTAATGCTGCGACTAAAGTAACTTTTGGTGAAGACGTAGTGCTAGGCGGCACTGATGTAAAAGCTGGCAGTTATGCTTTATATACTGTACCGGGAGAAAAAAGCTGGGAAATCATTTTAAACAAAGGCGTAAATAACTGGGGAACTGGTGGATACAATAAAGAAGATGATGTAGTTCGTTTCAACGTAACTCCTAAAAAGATCAACAATAAGATCGAAACTTTTACCATCACTATTAGTGATATCACTTACACTACTTGTAATATAGTTTTAAAGTGGGAAAACACTAAAGTGGTCGTGCCAGTTAAAGCAAACAATGAAGAGCGTATCCAAAAGGATATCACTAAGGCTGTAGAAAACCCGTCTATACCTTACTATCAAGCGGCTAACTATTATCTGCAAACAGGGCAAAATCTTAAAGATGCGCTGAAATATGCAGATAAAGCTATTGAAGAAAACCCTAAGGCATTTTGGATACAACACCTAAAGGCTAAGATCGCTAAAGAAATGGGCGAAAAAGCTATTGCTATTGACGCAGCCAACAAAGCTATGGAGCTATCAAAAGGCAGTGCTTACGAAGCAGAACAAAAACGTAATAATGAATTGATCATTAACTCGTTCAAATAATAAAAAAACTATAATAGTTTATATTCACACCCACAGCAAAACACTGTGGGTGTATTTTTAAGAGCAATTATGAATAAGATATTTCTTCCTGTATTTATCCTTCTATCTATATCACTAACCGCAGAAGCACAGCAAGTACGTCCTGCTACCTCGTCGCAAATATATCATGAGTTACATCAGCTCAACAATTTGACTAGTGTGTTGTATGTTGCGGCACACCCCGATGATGAAAACACAAGGATGCTCACTTGGCTAGTAAATGACAGACATATACGTACTGCCTACCTCTCGCTAACTAGAGGGGATGGTGGACAAAATATACTTGGCCCACATTTAGGTCCATCATTAGGGCTTATACGTACTCATGAACTTTTAGAAGCACGTAAGCTAGATGGCGCTGAACAGTTTTTCACCAGAGCTATAGATTTTGGATATTCTAAAACAGCAGAAGAAACATTTAATCATTGGAATAAAGACTCACTTACACACGATGTAGTTTGGGTAATGCGCAAGTACCGTCCTGATGTAGTTATTTGTCGTTTTCCTCCAAATGAACAAGCGGGACATGGGCAGCATGCTGCCTCTGCTATATTAGCAGCAGAAGCATATAAAGTGGTAGCTGACCCCAAAGCATATCCACAACAATTGGAGCAAGTAGAGTTGTGGAAACCAAAACGGATCTTATTCAACTCTTATCGTTTTGGCAGTAGAAATACAACTAGCGAAGAACATAATAAAATAGATGTTGGTCAATACAATCCTCTATTAGGCATGGGTTATGGAGAGCTTGCAGGTATAAGCCGTAGCATACACCGCAGCCAAGGGGCAGGCACAAGGAGTGTGCCTGGTGTACAAACTGAATATTTTGCATTGGTTGATGGGCAGCCTTTTACATCATCTCTATTTGAAGGCATAGACACAACTTGGGGAAGGGTAAATAGAAAAGATATTGGCAATAAGATAGCAACTATTATCAAAGACTATAATTTCAATAAACCTGATGCCATTCTTCCTCAACTATTACAATTAAGAAAAGAGATAAAGGGCTTGAAAGACATTTTTTGGAGAGCACGTAAGCTACAAGAAGTTGACGATATAATACTTCACTGTGCTGGCTTTATGGCCGAGCTTTATACGAACACTCCTGAAACAATTCAAGGAGCAACACTACCTTTCACACTAAATATAATTGCAAGAAGCAGTACAACTGTTAATTTAATAAGCGCATCATTCCCCAATGGAGATAGCACTATAAATAGTAAATTGAGTAACGATGAACTAATTAGCTACACAAGAAATATCACCATTCCTCAAGATGCTCCTTATACAGAACCTTACTGGCTAAGTTCAACAGGCAGGATGACAGATCATTACCCCGCACCTGTCTATAAGCAAATGGGATTACCTAAAACGATCAACCCGCTTACTGCAACGCTGAAAATAAAAATAGATAAAGAGGAATTTGAGGTTCTTGTTCCATTATCTTATAAAACATTAGACGCTACTCATGGAGATGTTGTAGAACAACTAAGAGTAGTACCTTATATCACTTTAGATTTTGTTTCAGACCTATTAGCAACTAATACTGACGGCACACTGGATGCTAAAATACATATACACGCCGCTAAGGAGATAAAAAATGGCGACCTTGTTATTTATAATAGGGCAGTACAAAAAATATCAGGCCCTTTCAATTTGGCTGCAGGTAAAGACACTACCATAAATGTAAAACTATCAGCTGAGGAAGTAGCCCAAATGCCGGAAGGCGACTTTTATCTCAATGCTGGAGTTACAGCAGCCACGCTGCATTACAATAAAACACAACACACCATAAAGTACGAACACCTACCTACCTTACAGTTTTATAGCCAACCACAGGTAAAAGTACTTCGTAAGAACTGGGCATGTAAAGCTAAGCGAATAGGCTATATAGAAGGTGCTGGTGATAATGTTAGCGAAATACTACGATTTGCAGGGCTAGAAGTTGACATTCTAAAGCCGAGTGACATCACAGTGAACAATTTAAAAAACTATGATGCCGTAATGGTAGGTATACGAGCTATCAATGTAAAAGAAGAAGCTCCTCTATGGATGCCAGAACTATTAAGATACGCTAACGAAGGCGGCACTGTAGTAATGCAATACAATACTGCTCATCGCCTGAACACAAAAGAGATAGGACCATACCCGATCACTTTATCTTACAATCGTGTTACAGAGGAAGATGCAAAAGTGACCATCTTAGATAAGAACCATAAATTATTGAACTACCCCAATAAAATAACAGAAGTAGACTTTGATAACTGGGTGCAAGAGCGTGGTCTATACTTTGCTAGCGAATGGGATAATCATTACACACCACTTTTTAGCATGAACGATACTGGTGAAGAGCCCCAAAAAGGAAGCACTCTATATACTAGCTATGGTAAAGGACATTATATCTATACCCCAATATCTTTCTTTAGACAATTACCCGCGGGCAATAAAGGAGCTATGCGCTTATTGCTAAACTTTTTATCCATAGGAAACTAAATCTACGTTATGAAACACATACCTCCTTTATTTATTACAACAATAATACTATTAGCAATAGGAGCTTGCAAGCATCAAACAAATATAACACCAGTTACAACTCAAAATATAACTACTGCTAACGCAATACCACCTATTGAGTATGCCAAAAAACATACTTCAAGAATGAAAGGAATGAGAAGTTGGACCTGCTATTATTCGGGTTATGGTAATTGGGAACCGAATCAAGGTGGAACTAGAACCGACACCAGTCAACAGAATATGGAAGTAATAGTACTTAACGATTCCACTGTTTTTTTGAGTAGAGATACACTTACCTTTATCCCTGAACAAACAAGCGGATTCGGAGGCACCATATACAAAACTGATACTAGTTATAGACTTTTATATTCTATTCATATAGGATTTAGACATGAAAGAATGCTTTACTACTATTACAAAAATGATAGTGTAACATATTATAGCTCATATACAGCTAATGGTGGCGGCTATAAAATCCTTTGTCATACTAATTAAGTTAATTTATTCAACGTTAAGGGCAGAAAATGAACACCGAACCAAAACAAAAATGGAGTAGCTGGTATATAGCAGTAATTAGCATACTGCTACTGCAAATTGCATTGTACTATTGGTTCACACAACACTGGGCATGAGTACACTAGACTGGGTCATTTTATTAGTAACACTAGCAGGCATCATTTTTTATGGTGTATGGAAGAGTCGTAATCTTCATGGTTCGGCCTCTTACTTGTTGGCTGATAAAAACATGCCTTGGTATATTGTACTACTGGGTATAATGGCTACACAGGCCAGTGCTATCACCTTTATTTCCGCGCCAGGTCAAGCTTATACAGATGGTATGCGTTTTGTGCAGTACTATTTTGGTTTGCCAATAGCCATGATTGTGATTAGTGTCACCTTCATTCCCATTTTCAGAAAACTGAATGTATACACCGCTTATGAATATCTGGAAGGTCGTTTTGATAGAAAGACAAGAGTGCTCACTTCCATACTCTTTCTGGTTTCCAGAGGTTTATCTACCGGTATCAGTATTTATGCACCATCCATTATACTCTCTTCTATAATGGGTTGGAACATCTATATGACCAATGCCATAATGGGTGGTCTTTTATTAGTATATACCTATAGTGGTGGTGCTAAAGCAGTAGCTCATACACAAAAGCTACAATTCCTCATCATCCTATCCTCTATGGCTATTGCAGGCTTTCTTGTGGTTTATCAGTTGCCTGAGGGATTAAGTATGAGTGATGCACTTTATGTAGCAGGAAAATCAGGCAAATTGAATGTAATTACTACCGACTTTAGCTGGGATGACAAATACAATATTTGGAGTGGTATTATAGGTGGCTTCTTTTTAGCCTTATCCTATTTTGGTACCGACCAAAGTCAAGTAGGCCGATATATAACAGGTAAAAACTTAAAACAAAGCCGCATGGGTTTACTCATGAACGGCATGGTAAAAATACCGATGCAATTTTCCATACTGTTAATAGGAGCGCTACTTTTTGCTTTTTATACTTTTCAGCCTGCACCTGTATATTTCAATCAACAAGCTTATAACTCGCTTAAAGAAAAAGAGCCAAATACGGTAACTCAAATTGAATCCCGATACGGTCAACTACATACTAAATATCAAGATCAGGCAATAGCTATTGCACACAATAGAAATAACAATGCTGCTTTGGTATCTGAATTTAAACACACTCAAAAAGAGATTGCAGTTCTTAGAGATTCGGTACGTCAACACATCAACCGTGCTGCCCCAACAGCAGACAACGGAGATACCAATTATATCTTTCTATACTTTGTCAAAAACAATCTACCTAAAGGATTAGTTGGCCTATTGTTTGCTATTATCTTCTTAGCTTCTTGGGGTAGTATATCTGCAGCACTCAACTCCTTAGCCTCTTCTTCTTTAATAGATATTCATTTGCTCAACAACAAAGAAGAACTAAGCGAGAAAAAGCAAGTACAACTAGGTCGTCTTCACACTTTATTTTGGGGACTGTTTAGTATTGCTGTTGCCATGTTTGCTACACAAATGGGTTCGCTAATAGAAGCAGTTAATGTATTAGGGTCCTTATTTTATGGTACTATATTAGGTATATTTCTTGTGGCTTTTTATATAAAACGTGTTGCTGGACGAGCAATATTTTATGCCGCAATACTAGCAGAGCTACTTGTTATTATTATATACGCTATGGATCTAGTATCTTTCCTATGGCTCAACCTAATAGGTGCGGCACTTGTAATATTAATTGCATTGATGATACCATCAAAAAAGCCCCAGACAAGCTGAGGCCATAACGAATAAAAATAATATCCTACTGTTTATAAAACCGTGCTTGATAAAATTGTTGTTTATCTCCGTATGCTTTCAAATAGTACATACCACTCTCTATATGAGCTATATTTACTTTATTTTGTTCAACAAAAGCACTTGTAACTAACCTACCTGCTACATCATAAATATCTACTCTTGATATTTTTTCATTCGTTGTCAGTATTATCTTATCGCTAGCAGGGTTAGGCACTATTTGTACTTGGCGCTGTACAACACTTTTTATCCCTAACGTTGTTGTATCAATCGCCCTAAACTTTATGTCATCCATATAAAAAGTATCATGAGCTGTACGTCTGTCTTCACTATAACCTATTGTAGTTCTTGCACTCAAACTAAGTGTTGCCGTTATTACTGTATCTTTTACCATTACGCTATTTCTATACAATCGTAAAGTATCATTCAAAAATTCTAATTTTAAATCAACCCATACATTCTGAGGTAATAACGTAGAATCTGCGATCAATGCACCTTTTTCACCATTGATAGCACGATCGCTAAAATGCAGCCCTTGTCCATAACGGTTATAGTTAAAATACATATTTCCTGTAGTGCTTGTACTTCTAAAATCAATGATTGCCACCTCATCCGTACTATCGGTAACCTTAAGCTTGCATTCAAATATCCAGTTTTGATTCATATCTATTTTATTTCCTATAGAGTCAATATATAAATACTTATCACTACTGGTAGGAAATACAATAGTTCCATTGTCAGCGTAAACACCATTATTATTTTTTACATTATGAACCCCTGTTTTATCACTAAGGAGATTGGGTGCATTACCATCTATATCTAACAACAGTGTCGGCATCTGTGCAAAGACTGTTGTAGTCATAGTAAGTAACATGATTGTGTAAACTAACTTTTTCATAAGTGTATATTTTTTATGTAAAAGTATTGCGGGTAGATAACAGACGCCATACACTAATTAAGGTATTTTTCTATACGTATAAATACGTATAGAATGATGTAGCTATATGCAAGTGGTATATTGGATTTATACCTTGCCTCTTTAACTAGACTACACTATTTTTATATTCATAACTATATGGACATCAAACATCCGCCACATATTGCCGATATTACAAAGAACAGGTATAACAAAAGATTCATCCATCTTTTGGTCAGCTTGTTGACATTACTCTTTGGGTCTTTATTCATACCTAAAGCTTTTGCCGTATACCTTCAACCTATATTCTTATTGCAATTCACCTTTACAGGTCTGATATTATTTAGAAACCATAATAGGATAATGTACCGTGTGATTATTGCGGTTGTTTTCTTATTACTTCTATTTGAGGCGCTAAAACTAGCTTCTGCAAGTTCCAGAACAGCCACTTTAATTTCAGATATTACCTATTTTGCCTATTTCGTCATCATGACGGGTGAAGTATTTAGACAAATTCTTTTAGCAAGAAGAATTGACTTCAATATGGTAGCTGGCTCCTTTGGGGGGTTTATTATGCTGGCTATGCTTGGCAGCTTCCTACTTACTATTATTGAAGTTACGGCGCCAGGGTCTTTCTCAGGAATAAGTAATGCCAACTTTGAGCAAACCTTCCAAGATCTCATCTACTATAGTTTTGTATCCATTCTTACCATTGGCTATGGCGATATACTTCCTATTACAGATACTGCAAGGAGAGCAAGTATGTTGTTAGGTATAGTAGGTTACTTCTACAACATCTTTGTGATAGGTATTACCATCTCTAAATTCATGATTCAAAACAAGAGAGATTAATTATCATCTAATTTTTTCAAGGTTAAATACCTATTTCTATTAAGGGTAAGCATATATGCTATAGATAATAAAGAAGTTGCAAATAATCCTACTGCAACATTCATCAAGAGTACATTACGAACAAACACATGCGTAACCAGTAATGCTGCACCCAATACAAATAAGAGCATAATAAAGCGCTGTATTTTCTGAAAACTACTTAACTGAAAAAGTTGAGCCTCTCCATCTGCTAACTTAATGCTTAACTCTGGGCTACCACACCAATCTATCTTTGCTTTTAGCCTATGTTCTCCAGATGGCACTTCAAAAGTTTGCTCCTCTCCATCTGTGATATTTCCTAGCTTTTTACCGTCCATATAGATATCAATAGCTCTTAGCTTATTAACATATTCACTGGAACGTTTTATAACGATTGTAGGCATTTTTAGTTTTTTCTTATTAGTGCTGCAAAGGTTCTAACTCTCTTACAAAGAAAAACAAAAAGCCGAGCAATGCTCGGCTTTTATTAACTTAATTATTATACTTTACTACCCTTCCATCTGCACTACCTTAGTTGGTTCTAAGTCCGCATTTCTGATAGATATATTCTGAGCTACTTTTCTGGCTAGTTCCAAAAAGATTGGACGAACAGGGCTATCGTTCTCTAATACAACTGGCAATCCACTATCTCCTCCTTCACGTATACCTTGTACAATAGGCACTTCTCCCAAATAAGGCAACTCAAACTGTTCTGACATTTTCTTTGCCCCACCTTTACCGAAAATGTAGTATTTATTTTCAGGTAATTCTTCCGGCGTGAAGTAAGCCATATTCTCAACCATTCCTACTATTGGAATATTTATTTGAGGTTGCTTAAACATCATGATAGCCTTCTTGGCATCTGCAGCAGCTACGGGCTGTGGCGTAGATACTACTACTGAACCTGTAACTGGGACAGACTGTACCATTGTAAGGTGAACATCACCAGTTCCCGGAGGTAAGTCAATGATCAAATAATCTAGATCACCCCAGTACACGTCTGTGATAAATTGTTTTATTGCAGAGCTAGCCATAGGACCTCTCCATACTACAGCTTGCTTTTCATCTACCAAAAGACCTATCGACATTGCTTTAATACCATATTTCTCAATAGGTACTATCATGCCTTTCTCACCAATTTGCGTCATCTTAGGTCGCTCATCACGTATACCCAACATTATAGGAATTGAGGGGCCATATATATCAGCATCTAACAAACCAACCTTAGCTCCTTCCTGAGCTAATGCCAAGGCCAAGTTTACAGAAACTGTAGATTTACCAACACCACCCTTACCTGAAGCAACGGCAATGATATTTTTCACCTCTGGCAAGAACGCTTTGTTATCTTTTCTGTTACTATTTACTTGAGAAGACATGTTCACCTCTACTACAGCATCTTGACTCACTAAATGTTTGATCGCATTAATACATGCATTCTCAATCATCTCCTTCATAGGACATGCCGGCGTGGTTAGCTCTACCGTGAAAGACACATTATTCCCATCTATAGCAATATCTTTGATCATGTTAAGCGTCACTAGGTCTTTACCTAGATCGGGATCATCTACATTGCTCAATGCTTTCAATACTGCTTCTTCTGTTATCATACTAAACCTTTGTTAAACAAGATATATTTAACAGCAAAAGTAACACATAGCTGCTTTCTTTGTGAACTAATATCATAATGCTTTTTAAATAGTTTTATTATCAATATTGATAGTAGATAGAATTAAATGCAAAAGATTGTAACTTTGGTTTAATGCAAATGAAAACTTGGATTACTTGCTTACTCTCTATTCTATTAGCTAGTACAGCTATTGCTCAGAATAGAGAAGAGAATATTATACAGATCAACGGTATTACTATGACGGCAGACAGCCTAAGAGCTGTTCCTGGCGTTGTTATTCTAGTAAAAGACCACAATAGAGGAGTTGTATCAAATGAACTTGGTGTATTCTCTATTGTTGTGAACAAAGGAGACACACTTCAATTTTCAGAAATAGGTTTTCGCACGAAAGAATTTGTAGTACCTACTAATATCGAAGGCCATTACTTCTCTTTAGTTCAGTTAATGGTTCAAGACACATTCTATCTACCGGAAACTATCATTAGAGCTTTACCTACCAGAGAGCAATTTGCCTACGCGTTTAAACACTGGAATGTGCCTGACGATAAATATGAAATTGCACGTAAAAACACCAATGCTCTAATGCTAAGAGCACTAGCATACACCGTACCTAGAGATGGTGCAGAAAATCAAAGCAACTACCAGAATATTCAAGCTCAAAAAGCGGTGTACTATGGGCAACAGCCTGCTAGCAATTTATTTAGCCCGCTAGCATGGGGTGAATTCTTTGAAGCATGGAAACGTGGGGACTTTAGAAAGAAACAATAGGTATCATATATTCTTATCAAATACATTCTGGGTTTTAGTTATGCTAAAACCCATTTTTTTGTAGAAGGCAGCTGCTGATCTTCTTATATTATTACTCCTTACTCTAAGTTTTTTACACCCTTTTGCTATACTCCATAATGTAGCTTCTTCTAATAACTTCTCGCCAATACCATTACCTCTGAAATGCTCATCAACAACTAAACCTACTAACTCACAAAAGCATCCACTTTCTACCCTTACTATATACGAAACTTGAGCCCAAGCTATTACGTTGTCATCATTTGTTGCTACCAACACTGTATTTTCCTCACTACGTAAAAGCAAAGTAAGCAAGTCATTAGTTTGACGACTATCTATAGTATAACCTAGCTGTGCAGACAATTTTGCAATAGCATCAGCATCAGCATCTTCCTTCATTGCATTTCTAATTATAGGATCCATTGTTGCAATATAGGGCTAAACAGTTTGATCAAAGTTCTTGGCATAAAAAAAGCCTCTGACTAGTATTAGTCAGAGGCTTATAAAATAAATATGGCGGCTACCTACTCTCCCACAATTGTAGTACCATCGGCCATGAGGGGCTTAACTGCTCTGTTCGGAATGGGAAGAGGTGAACACCCTCGGCAAAACCACCATAAGGTCTTTAAGTCCGTGTTCTAAGACTTATAATAAGATCGACATATCAGGAAAATCAACTTCTACTATGTAGAAGTAATAACAATAAAAGTAAATGATAAATAATAAAGTTAAAGCTTACGTGCAATTAGTACTACTCGGCTTTGATGTTACCACCTTTACACCTGTAGCCTATCAACGTCATAGTCTCTGACGGCACTTAAAAGTAAATTCATCTTGTAGAAGGTTTCGCGCTTAGATGCTTTCAGCGCTTATCCTTGCCGTACATAGCTACTCAGCACTGCACCTGGCGGCACAACTGATACACCAGCGGTACATACGATCCGGTCCTCTCGTACTAAGATCATGTCTACGCAATTTACTAACGCCCACCACAGATAGAGACCGAACTGTCTTGCGACGTTCTGAACCCAGTTCACGTGCCACTTTAATGGGCGAACAGCCCAACCCTTGGGACCTTCTCCAGCCCCAGGATGTGACGAGCCGACATCGAGGTGCCAAACCTCCCCGTCGATATGAGCTCTTGGGGGAGATCAGCCTGTTATCCCCGGAGTACCTTTTATCCTTTGAGCGATGGCCCTTCCATACAGAACCACCGGATCACTTTAGCCTGCTTTCGCACCTGCTCGGCTGGTCAGCCTCACAGTCAAGCACCCTTATACTAATGCGCTCTACGTACGATTACCAACCGTACTGAGGGTACCTTTGCGAGCCTCCGTTACTCTTTAGGAGGCGACCACCCCAGTCAAACTACCCACCATGCAATGTCCCTTATGGTTAGACTCTAAATAACAGAAGGTTGGTATTTCAACGATCGACTCCACACTACCTGGCGGCAATGCTTCAAAGTCTCCCAACTATTCTACACATCTGTTATTCAAAATCAATGCAAAGTTGTAGTGAAGGTTCACGGGGTCTTTTCGTCCCGTGGCGGGTAACCGGCATCTTCACCGATACTACAATTTCACCGGGCTCGTGGAGGAGACAGTGTTCAACTCATTAGACCATTCGTGCAGGTCGGAACTTACCCGACAAGGAATTTCGCTACCTTAGGACCGTTATAGTTACGGCCGCCGTTTACTGGGGCTTCAGTCGCAAGCTTCAGATTACTCCTGACAAGCTTCCTTAACCTTCCAGCACCGGGCAGGTATCAGGCTCTATACGTCTTCTTTCGAATTTGCAGGGCCCTATGTTTTTGCTAAACAGTTGGTTGAACCATTTTACTGAGGCCCTCTATTCACATAGAGGGCATGCTTTATCCCGAAGTTACAGCATTAATTTGCCTAGTTCCTTCTCCACGGCTCACCCGAGCGCCTTAGAATACTCATCTCGACTACCTGTGTCGGTTTACGGTACGGGTTGTTATAGCCTAACCTTAGAGGTTTTTCTCGTGAGCAGGTTTAGGGCCACTATCTCGCTGTCCGAAGACTTTGAGTACTATCACGTTCAGCATCAACGGCGGATTTGCCTACCATCGATATACCTACACGCTTTAACGAGGACTTCCGTCGCCTCGCGGGCCTTTCACTTCTCCGTCACCCCATCGAAACTATAACAAGTGTTGGAATATTAACCAACTTTCCATCGACTACCCCTTTCGGGTTTGCCTTAGGACCCGACTAACCCTGATCCGATTAGCGTTGATCAGGAACCCTTAGTCTTTCGGCGAAGCAGTTTTTCACTGCTTTTATCGTTACTTATACCTACATTTTCTTTTCTAAACGCTCCAGCATACCTCACAGTACACCTTCGGCGCAGTTTAGAATGCTCCCCTACCACTCATTGCTGAGTCTATATCTTCGGTACTACGTTTATGCCCGATCATTTTCCGTGCCCGAACCCTCGACCAGTGAGCTGTTACGCACTCTTTAAATGAATGGCTGCTTCCAAGCCAACATCCTGGCTGTCATAGGGTTTGAACTTCGTTTGTTC